>NZ_PYHV01000009.1:0-240049 GCF_004766475.1 Pseudoalteromonas sp. KS88 | reverse complement strand
CTCTTAGCGCGTAGCGTTAACATTGAGGCACCTTGCGCAAAGGAAATGGTAGCACTACGTGCTTTGTCATTACTCCTTTGCACCATATTTGCTTGGTGACAATAGCGTTTTGGACCCACCTGACCCCATGCCGAACTCAGTAGTGAAACGAAACAGCGCCGATGATAGTGTAGCATTTGTTATGTGAAAGTAGGTCATCGCCAGGCTCCAAATACAAGAAAGCCCGACTCGAAAGAGCCGGGCTTTTTTACATCTGTAGGAAAGTTACCGAGTAGTACAGCGTCAACCTATACACCGTAGCGTGGGTTGAGTATTTGACACCCACGGATAAAAGAACGCAACGAGCACTTCAGAGCCCGGTGAGTCATTATTAAAGAATATCAATCATACGGTGTATATGAAGTAGGTCATCCTACTGCGTAGCGCACCATGGCGCCAAATACAAGAAAGCCCGACTAGAAAGAGCCGGGCTTTTTTACTTCTGAAGGAAAATATGAATAGGTAGGTTAACCTGACCACCGTAGCGTGGGGTGAGTATTTGACACCCACGGATTAAAGAACACGACAGAGTATGAGAGCGAAGCATTTGTTATGTGGCTCTTTACCGCTGTAGGTAATCGCACTAAGCGCAAACTTGACCTTGCAAGGTTGCTACAATGCGTCGGCTGCCACCATGATCTCTGTGCTCACCTAAGTAAATACCTTGCCATGTGCCGAGTTGTAAACGGCCATCACTAATTGGGATTGAGAGTTCACAGCCTAATGTGCTGCTTTTAATATGCGCAGGCATGTCATCATCACCTTCATAGTCATGGCGGTAATAAGGCTGGCACTGAGGAACAAATTTATTGAAATGACTTTCCATATCCATACGAACGGTTGGATCGGCATTTTCGTTGATTGTTAGACTTGCAGAGGTGTGTTGTATAAACAAGTGAAGTAAGCCAATTTTATAATTCGCTAACTCGGGAACTTGTGAAGTAATCTCGTTATCAATAATATGAAAACCTCGCGAGCGAGGTTTTAAATTAATTGTTTTTTGCAGCCAGCTCATAGCTTATCAAAGCTGACTTCAATATTTGCATTGCCTGAATCTGAAGTGAAAGGGATTAAAATTTTTGCCCCTTCGCTTTTATGGGTAATTGTATGGCCTTCGCCAGATACAACAATAGGTGTTGCCATATCAAAGTCATAGCCTTTCTCACCGAGCAAGTTCTTTGCGCCACCTGTTACCATATTGGTTATTTCACCAACCATATCAGTTACTTCTTCGTTAACAGAATCAGGTCTTTCGCCAAGCATGCGTTCCATAATTGTAAGCGCTAAACTTTTATCAAAGGTGATAGAAAAAGAACCTTTGGTCTGAGGGCCTACCATACCTATCAATCCTGAAACATCACCACAGGCAATTTCATCTTTTTTGATTCTAGGTTTTCCTGGCTTTAATTCTGTTTGCGCCATTGTGCTTAACACATTTAATAAGGAAGCTAGAAAAGGATTGATAAACTCTACATTCATTGTTACTTGTCCCTTAAGTTTGGCAGTTAAACTGCGTTTATATACTTTAAAGTGTAGTGCTTTATTTTAGCTCTGCACTTTATTATTCTTTACACGACGCACATTGTCCATGCGCTTCAATTGTTTGACCCGAAACGGTAAAGCCACTTTCAGCCGCTAAACTATTTAGTTCGTGCGATATGAGGGTCGAGTGCAATTCTTTTACAAACCCACAACTATCACAAATTAAAAGTTGTACTGGGTGTATGTGATCAAAATGATGACACAGCATAAAAGCATTAGTACTTTCAATTTTATGTATAAAACCTAATTCAGACAAAAAGTCTAATGCGCGGTAAATTGTTGCTGGTTTTGCACCTGATTCAGTTAGTTTTAGCTGTTCAAGTAAATCATAAGCGCCAACACCGCCTTGTGCACTTGCGAGAAGGCGAAATACTTTTTCACGGATAGGGGTAAATCGAGCCCCACGGTTGTCGCACACATGCTTTGCTTTACTAACGAGTGATTCTATATTCATCTTCTCTTATCCTTACGCTACCGTGATATACTAACATATTGTATTGTACTTGCAGCGTTTTTATTAGACGGTTTTAATCTAGGAAGTTTAGCAATGAATGAATTATTAGCGATTTTCATATTCTTTTTTGCCGTTATCGATCCTATTGGCACTGTTCCTGTTTTTATTGCGGTAACGCGTGGAGATAGTGAAAAGTTCAAGCGCAAAGTCATTTACAAGGCTGTTGCAGTTTCTGCAGCGGTACTCCTTTTCTTTGTGGTAGCAGGGGAGGCGTTATTAAACGCAATCGATATTCCACTCTCAGCATTTCAAATTGCTGGCGGGATAGTACTTATGTTATTTGCTTTATCAATGATATTTGGTGAAAGTAAGCCTGAAGAAGAGATTAAAAGTGTAAGAGACAGCACTGAAACTGCTATCTTTCCACTCGCAATCCCCTCAATTGCCAGTCCCGGTGCGATGCTTGGTGCTGTTTTGATGACAAGAAACAATGAATATACATGGGTAGAACAAGCGATTACTTCATCCATGATGTTAGCCGTTTTAGTTGTCGTTTTAATTTTACTTTTACTCGCGACCCAGGTGCATAAATTAATTGGCGATAGTGGTGCGAGTATTATTAGCCGTATAATGGGGCTTATTTTGTCTTCTGTAGCCGTAAATAATATTCTTGACGGTATAGCTCATTATTTTGGTCTTAGTATTTCTGTCTGAACTACGGAAAATTTTACTTAGATTTGAAGTTTTAGAAGAGCTTGAGTTCATAATAGTTGAGCTAACGGTTGTAAACTACGAAACCTCGTAAGAGAATGCCGATAAATAATGACAGCTAACCCCTCTTATTTACAACCGGCTTATCATTGAAGCGCTAATACTATTTGTGTAAAATGCAGCGCCTTTATTACTTGTAATGCAACCTGAGGATTTTACTTTGAATAGACGCTTTTCTGTTGCCCCCATGTTAGACTGAAACAACTAACCGTCTATATGTGATTTAATTTTATGATTTATAAGGGATTTAATCTCTAGTTCGAAATCGACTGTCTTCCTATTGTCTTCCCATCCTAATGAAATAACCGAAAATATCCAGAAATAATCTTCACCTTAATATTTAAGTTGGCATAAACTAAATAGTGATTAATTTATCTATTTGTGTTATTTTGATTACTACTGGTAGGGGAGGAATATCATGTCTAGAGAAATTATTGCACACAATTTGAAACGGCTTAGAGCTGCGGCTGAATTGTCTCAATCAGCTCTGGCAGAACTTGCAGACTTGTCTTTAAGTGGCTATCAAAAGCTAGAAAGAGGTAAGGCTGATGCACGCCCTGAAACCATTAAAGCTATTTCTAAGGCTTTAAAAGTAGCGATCCCTGATCTATTAGCAGAAGTGAAATCATTAAAAGAGATCCGCTTTCGTTCATTGAAACGTTTGAAAACTCGCGATCAAGTAATTGCAGATGTTGTGACTTGGTTGGCTGATTTCGACTTCTTGGAGACTGTGACCGAGCAGAAACAAGAGCATCAAGTAGCGGAGCTTTGGGATGCTTACCAAGAATATGGTTCCGAAAGAATTCCAGAATTTGCTAATCATTGCCGCCGAGTGTTCGGCTTAGGTGATAAAGATCCAGTACATGATATTTGTGGTTTGTTGGAAGCTAGGGGGATTAAATTAAAGTCTTCAATTGTCGCTACTGATGCCTTTATGGGACTGTCTGTTAGCTCTAATGAACAAGGTGGTCCTGCGATTATTGTTAATACTTGGAGTAGAATGCCTGTTGAAACTTGGATCTTCAGTGCTGCACACGAACTCGGCCATATGCTAATGCACCTCGGCTCTTATGATATTCAAGCGCTAGATGAGGATGAAAACCAAGAAAGTGAAGCGGATAGATTTGCTTCTCACTTTTTGATGCCACAGGAGTCATTTGACAGAGAGTGGGAAGAAACTGCGGGATTACCTTTAGTTGATCGAGTTTTCAAAGTGAAGCGCGTTTTTAAGGTAAGTTGGCGTACTGTTCTTTATCGCTATGCTGAGAGTTTGCCTCAAGCGCAAAGAAATAAAGTGTGGATGAATTTTAATTTTGCACACAAGCAAAGAACTGGCTCTGCATTACTAAAACACGATGAACCAAATGGTGTTTCAGAAGAGGTTTATAAAGTTGGGTTTCAGCGCAGTGCTGGCAGTGAGCCATACCCACTAGATCGATATGATTTTCAGGAAGATAGACTGCCTAAGTTAGTTCGTGAAGCTGTTGAGTCAGGCTTGATTTCATTATCTCGCGGCGCAGAAATTTTGAGGTTGTCATATAAAGATATGCGCACACTATCTGCAAACTGGATTTAAAGGGTGAACACGCTAAATGCCAGTAATAACAGATGCCAACGTTCTAATTGATTATGTTGAATCCGACATTACGATGTTGGCCATTTACTCTTCGGAAATAGAGCAAGTTCTTATACCTGAAAGTATTTTTGATGAAGTTGAGCAGTTGTCACTACCAGAATGTGAACGCTATGGATTGCAAGTGGTTGAAGAAGACATGGATGTGATGATGCTTGCTTCTACTGAAGTTCATGGCCCTCTTTCTTATCAGGATAAGGTTTGTCTCTACCTTACCAAATCAATGGATGATGCAACTTGTATCACTAATGAGAAGGCACTAAAACGGTTTTGTGAAGAGCAGGATATTTCTGTAAAGCGTGGCTTAAAATTAATGATTGAGCTTGTTGAACACGACAAAATAGATGCTGAAGTTGTTATAGGCGTTGCTCTAAAAATTCAAGAAAACAATCCATTATTTATTAACGATGCTGTTATTGAAGACTTTAAAGCTAAAGTTGCAGAGGTGAATACAAACTAGAACATCCGTGTTCAGCATTGACTTGCTAATTAAGTTTAGAGTTTTCGTATGCGATGGCTTTGCCTATCAATTCTTCCTTGGCCTTTTTGCGGCGAGCGTCCAACAACTCTACCAAGTCATCAATATGTACAAGTAAAGGTGCTTTTTGACTATCCATAATTTTAAAAACATTTAATGCCAACTCACCCGACTTGATCTTCTTTACAGTAATGTCATAGCTAAAAGGGAAAAACTGTTCAGCGACATCGGTTAGATGAATAATACAGCTGCCAAATTGTTCAAGTAATCCTAAGCGAGTAGTGACCATGTTGTTTACCTCTGTGTTGTGTTTACGGTTACGACGATTTTCGATAAGAGTGGATAAACCAAATAAGCTAAGTTTTCTTTTTGAAGAGCTTTGCAAAACTAAAAGTTTTGGGTTGTCGCTGAGCATTTTTTCAAACTTAGATTTATTGCGTTCACCAAAATACTTTTGCCGAATATCATCTGCTGATATTTCATCAGCACCATATTCGTTGAAAAGTAGATTAAGTGTTTTCAAAGGATTACTCCGTCCCAATTTTTAATAATGCAGGCATAATGTGCGGAATTAATATAATCTGTTATTATCTACTTAGTTTTTTTGAGCAAATGGTTTTATGGTAGAAAATGCAAGCGATTCTGCACTCATATACACCGGAAAAAGTGAAGTATATGAAGGTCGAAAATGTAAAATATGTGGTTGCACATTAAAAATCAGAAAGCGAGGTTGTCACGATTGCTATTTGCTTGCCCGTACAAATCAGCGGCCATTAGCTGACCTTAAAAAAGAAAATATAACTAGGCGAAATAAAGCTATAACGGAAGGACTCAAAACTTTTAAGTCAGCGTATCGATGTGATAAGTGTGTTACTTTAATGGACTCGATCCCAGAAGAAAACAAAAGTGCGATTAGAAAAAAGTTTAAAAATAGGAAAGATAAAGAGGCAAGGCTAGGTTGGTATCGATTCACAGCCAACAACTATTGTATAGATTGCAGTGTGATCGACTATCGTGCGAGGCAGCTTTATTTTCAACACCCTAAAAACCCAGAGTTCGATAAAGACGGAAAGAAAGTTATTTGGACTGATATACCCATTCCGCAAGCAGGTAGTGAGTCTGAGTTGCTGATGGGAATGTTTAACCCTGGGGCAAAAGAAGCTCTTACATACCTGAGAAACTTTTTCGAAAAAGAAACTGATAAGAAAAGAAAGCCCGTTAAAAAATAAACGGGCTGTATTAGTGATGTGGTCGCTACATTAAAAGTTCGGATATGGTTTATTCGTCGTTCTTT
Organism: Pseudoalteromonas sp. KS88; assembly: GCF_004766475.1. NCBI lineage: Bacteria > Pseudomonadati > Pseudomonadota > Gammaproteobacteria > Alteromonadales > Pseudoalteromonadaceae > Pseudoalteromonas > Pseudoalteromonas sp. KS88. Next base: position 233,838 of record NZ_PYHV01000009.1, on the reverse strand, counting down.
TGTGTAGCTATTTATATGTAGCACCAACTACGGAAGATTTTTATAGTAAAAAAGCCAGCAAATAATGCTGGCTCAGTTTTATATTGTCTTCCAGAAGTCTTTTAAGCCGCATCCAAAGAAATGGTAAAAGAGGCTTAACGAGTTTGACTCTAGAAGAATATATTGACGAATCTCTGACTCAAATTGTTTGAGTACGTGAAAGTTGCAAGCAAAAAGCACATTGGTCATAGGGCGCAGTTCAACAGGCAGCCTGTTCATTATGTTGTTGCTCACTAAAATCACCTCCTGCGAGGTAACGTAGTTTCGCACATAGATAATGTAATCCTCACCGTTCTCCAAGAGTGTTAGAAAATCCTCATCCTGACAAATTGGTGGAGGGTTACTAAAAAGCTCAACAACATTATCATTCGATTCAATATTCATAGTTTTCTCCATATTAGTTTTTATGAACTCAAAACTAATTAGCTACACACCAAGAAAATTTTCCTGAAGTACGCCTTTTTAAGTTTGAAATTAACTTAATAAGGAATAACTACTATGAAGAATACGCAAATAAATGCAGCAGTTGTCGCCGGACTGTTTGAAGACTTAAGTCACAAGTTTATGGATTTTCATGATGAAATTTGCGAATTGAAATTGACCGATAAAAACCAATATATAGATGTACTTTTGGTGAAATACATAGGTGCAGGTGTTGAAAGTGAGGAGTTACCAATAGTCAGAGCAATCCTAACAAGTATTTGTGATCACAAAGGAAGTTTATGGACTGAAGATCAGAAACAATTAGAGCTTAACTTCTCTAAAGATCAATAATTTCCTCAGTTGGAGCCTTTTTATCTCCGAGTTCAAAACTGGAGATAAAAATGAGCCAAAATCAACAAATCAAATTCGTTAAGCAATTAACCAGAGCATCAAAAGCACCATTTGAGACAATTTCAACAAGCTTATGGCTAGCGAATGTCATCAGTGCAGATGGTGAACCACTAATTTTAGACTATTCCAGATATTTATATATTCATAGAGATGCTGTGGGTAAGGTAACCGGAATATCAATTTCTAAAGCTATGGTGGATGACCACCCAAACGTTAATTCTCAGTACCTTATTGGAGAGCTAATGTATGAGATCTTAATTTTCTACATCGAAGAAATAGAAAACTTTTGCCAACTTTGGGCTAACGAATTTGAAAAATACTTTTTGTTACCACCAGATGACTACTTTGAGGCTGCTTCATGGCGTTGGAATAGTATTGTTGTTAAAAGTACAGAAGTATAACCATTAGCGACTCATAATGAGTCGCTTTTTTACAATAAACCATTATCTATTTTATCAGTGGCTGTAATTGCAGAATAAACTTCAGCTTGTAGCAACTCATCCCATATATTTAGGCATTGGACAAGAGCTTCATCGTCCTCGTCACTTGTTGCTTCTTCATAAAGTCGCTGTAAAACTTTAATTAAATCGCCTTCACGTAAGTTCATATCTCGCTGTTCTTGATCTACCAATTTAGAGTTCAGAACATTTCTTATCAACGTTAAAATGTCATCAGAAATATCTAAGATGCGCTCACAACGCTCATCTAAATAATGGAATATTTGCCAAAGACTAAAAATCGCAGCTTTCGAAGACGCTAGAATACTAAAAAAGTCTTTAAATTCTAGCCTGTTCCAATATTCCTCATTGCTTACACTATTTCCTATTTTTCTTAAAATATCTTTATCAGTATCGTTTGCTAATAACTCGTACAGAGGGAGTATTTTTAATATTCTATCGTTGTAAATATTTTCCCTCAAAAACTGATTGATGACGGTTGTGGCGCCATCTTTAATTTCTTTAGTGCTGCTACTTAGATCTTTTATATCTTCAGAAAAAAGCTCAAAGAAAAACCAACGAGCTACTAATTGTCTTCCAGCTTCTGTAGCAACATCCGAAAATTGTGATTGCTTCATGTTCCGGACTAATTGAATATAGTGTTCAGTAAATTGACAATTCTCAGAAAAACTATCGTTGAAAAAATAATGGCTTCCGCGTGCACAACTCATTCTTATGTCCTTTGTGCACAGCTCTAAAAATTTTCTATGGGCTAGCTTACGGTTATAGTTAAATAGTGGAAGCAACAACTCCATAGCTGAATAATTTACAGCAGGGTGTGGGTCAGCAATGGCGGCATCAACTAAATAGAGTAGTTTATTCGCCTTTTCCTCACTGTCCCAAAATAATCGTCCAATGCCTCGATAAGCAATGCCTCTAGTTGTATTGATTGCATTTGAAGCAAGTTGTTGAGGATCGGCAAGACTCGGATCTTCCGTCTTGCTCGCATCCCTGACATTTAAGCGTTCTATCTTAGGATCTTTAGAGTTTAAAGCTAGGTTAATTAAATTATCCCGTGAATCTAGGCTCCAACCAGCCTCTGCAATTCTTTCTTCATAAATTCTAACTATTTGGTAATCGAACCCTTCAATTCCAAAGTGTTTGATCACTTGTTCAATAAGTTCTACAGGGCAAGGTTGCCAATTATCTTTATACTTTTCAGTTACTTTACTTGTATCAGTGCTAGACAGGCCATAGTAAATCCACGTTATATATTCTTTTTCTATTGTTTTTGGCAGTGTTAGAGCAAATTGAGCAAACCTTGTTGGTTCATTTTCAATGGCGGAATTAAGGCTTCTAGCAAATTGTTCAACACTAGATTCACAAACAGAGTTTTTACTTGATTGTCGCCATGTTCGACTGTTAGTGCGAGCTAAAGGAGCAAGGATCAGCTTTCGCCAAGTTTTATTTGATAGAAGATTTCCTGTAGGTAGTGGTGACCTAACAACCCCCCCCCTATGATTAAAAGCACGACAAAAATCACGCTCTTTATATTCACTAAATTTGCGCTCTAACACGTTCTTTAGCTGATCAGATGCTGAACTAATTCGATTGTCAGCAAGTTTTGGTATCAAAAAGTGCTGTAATTCCCCCCAGTACGAATAATAAACACCAGCTCTTCTATTTTCGAGCCGCCATTTGTAATCCTCAATTGAACCTTTAGGAAAATAGCCATATATTGTCAGTTCGAGTTGCTCGAATAAAGTATCGGAACAGTGAGGAGAAAACTTTTCTATCAGTTTCCCAGGAAGTATCCATTTAGGTTCAGCATAAGTATTTCCACAGTTTAACCTCACTTCTGATTCCGCCAGAATCCAGTCAATTACATAGTCGGCTTTGCTGACTGGCAATTGAATCAAAACCTTTGCTAATAAGTGGTTTAAAATTAAAGAAGTTGTTTTTAAATACGGTTTTATTATGTCATTCAATGCATCTGGGTCGTTTTGCAGGTTTCCCGCTGCATTTTCAATTATTTTAATAACATAGTGGGATATACTTTCAGCTGTATCATAATGAGTGTAACCGTCTCTTCTAAGCCAAGTATTTTCGTCTTGGTCTTCATCAAGCTCAGAAATAATTTGGCTAATATTTGCTAACAAACGTTTCAGCGCTTTTTTAGGGATATGGTCTGCAATTATTTCTGCACCTTCCATGTCAGACTCGGAAAATTTGTCCCTGTTAGTTAGTTGTCGGATTTTATCGTCAACATAGTATCTAGGTTTTCCTAATACAGGTTGATAATGCTCCAAGAGCATAACGATTAAATCTAATGCACGCTCCGGTGAACGTTTAGGTAATTTTCTCCAGTCAACAAAGTTTGTACTGGAACCTAATCTCAGTAACTTTTTTCTCAACTCAAACATTTCGTTTGAGTCATCCTCTAAATTCCAACACAGTGCACTAAAAGCTAGTCTATTTGAGTCACCGGATGCTCCAACTATACGTTGCACTGCTTGAATAACTTTTTCAGGTATTTTCTCTGCTACAGAACTAAGCAGCTTTGCTGCCTTTCTTTGTATCTCTTGATTTGACCCTTCAAGCCACTGGGTCAAAGTTCCATTATTAATAAGGTACTCGATGATGGCTTGGTTGCCATACGCAGATATTGATAAGAAGTATGGTCTATGTTGCTCCAACAATAAAATTGAATCTACAAACATTTTAGCGGGCGCTTTTAAATCAGTTACCTCTTTCAATGCATTAAAAGTTAGGTATTTAAGATGAAACCTGATGCTATCGCACTCTAGTAAGGTTTTAATACTATTGAAAAAAATTTTCTGCCCTTCAGCAAGCAGCATATTTAAAGCGTATTTAAGATGCTCTCTTTTTGTTAAAGTCTGTTTGTTAAAGCTGCCTATTTGTTCAAGTAATTTTTCTGGGGATTCTAAGGCTGCATTGAATAAGTTGTAACCAACTTGATAGTCAAATAGAGCTTGATGTCGAAAACTGATTTGTTTGTTTTGTATTGTTAAAATCCCAACAGAAGTCAAGATTTTTAATGCATTGACTGGGATGTTTATCACAGAGGACTCAGCTATGGACAACTTAGACTGGACAGTCATTAGTCTTAAAACTTCATCTAACGCATTGGTAATTTGTTGTTCGGTAACGCTTTTACTTGCAACCGTTATTCGGTCATCCCAAAAGCTTTTTACTAGCTCTAGTTTGTTGGCAAAGTTTGGTGCTGTACCACTTGATTGAGCAATGGACAAATAGATACTTAACCATAGTGGAATTGATAAAGTATTTTGTTTAGCTTCGGTTAACTCTGAAAAGTTTTCATAAGGAGTTACGAATCTAGATATATCGCCTTCGGACAGCTTAGTAAGCTTAACTGTGTTGACTAGCTCTCGGTCATCCATCATTTTAACCCAAGAGTTTAAAGCTACATCTTCAATAATATCAAAGTCTCTTGAAGCAAATACTATTGATATGTCGATATTTTGTCTTCGAAGTTCTACTATTTGACGTACTAGATCTTGGCAAATATTTAAAGCTTCATCTGAATGTGCTGCCGTCCACCTTATTGCATCTAATTGATCAAGAATTAATACTATTCTTTGACCGCCAGCATATTCAGAAAGTGCCTGTACAGGAGAATAAGGGAAACCTAGAGATTGTCCCATTATGTCTGCGTTTTGTTCTAATTTCTGCCTGTCGAGCCTAAATGAAAGTATAACGTGTTGCTTGCTTTCTAGCTTGTTATGTAACTCCAAAAGGAACGCGCTTTTACCCATCCCAGCTTCAGCGGTTACTAAAGTTACAGGGAATTCTTTTATTGAATCAATAGTCTCAGTTATCTCCGGCCTCGTAATTAGGGTATTACTAATTAAAAATGGAGTTATTGATTGTTTGAAGTTTTTATTAACATTCGCAATGGTTGTTGAAATACGACTGTCGTCAACAGTTAACTTTTTCTCAAATCCTGCTTTAGACAAATCTTCAACCAACATTTGAGTAGTTATCTTAGCCCTTAACTTATTTTCATTGTCGGCATAGTGTTTAAGATAATCGACAAGTAAGTTCGGTTTTCCTAAATACAGTCTGTTTGCATAGTCATGAAGTAGCTCAACTGTGAACTTATCAATTTGGTAAGGCTTTATAATTAAACTTCTTAAAACTAGCCTCGCTTTTTCCAGATCGACATCTTCCTCAGTATTAAGGTTTAAACGTTTACATAACTCCTCAAAATGGGCTTTTCGGGCTTTGCTGGAACATATCTGTTCCTTGTAGAAATCTTTTACGTCTTCAGGGCTATTTAGTGCGCTGTCGCGCAGATCAGATAATTGTTTGGAAGGTAGCGGAGAAACAACATGAAACTCTCTATTTCCTCTAGATATTTGCTCATAAGCATTTGCCAATATACCTTTCTCAGCTAAAAGGCTTATTGTCCAAGTTTCTCGGTCTCCTGAACTTGATTTACACTGGTGATGTTCAGCAGAGCTGTCTCTATTTTCAACAATGACATCCGTGCCAACTTCGTCAGAGCCTACAGGTTCTACAATGACAGATGTAATTTTTTCATCTAGTAACCTTAATAGCTGATATGCAATCCAGCTTGCTTCGTATCTATTCCCTATTTTTTCAGCATAGCCACCGCTTTCTAATGCCATTATCCCTCCTGAACAACCTTAGACTTAATACATTATCTTATTGTTATATGTGGCACAAATAAATCAAAACAATAGAGGCAAGGAAAGGAATTTTCTCCATTTGGTACTATTTAGAGTTAGGTCATTATAATTTACATGAGGATGCTCAATCACCACTTAGAAAATGCCGTCAACCACCGCTCCCAGGCCGTGGAACGTGACTGGAAGCCCCTAAGGAAATCCAACTGACATTTGGACTTCCCAGCTTTCACTAGACAGTTTTTAACTCAGAATAATACGCTTCTTCAAACTTAGCAGGTGAAACACCGCCTGTATGTGAGTGGCGCTTTTTGGGATTGTAAAACATTTCTATAAAATTGAATATCTCAGCTTTCGCATCTTCGCGTGTCGAGTATATCTTACGCTTAATTATTCGCTTTTTAATTGTCGCAAAAAAGCTTTCAGCAACCGCATTATCATGACAGTTCCCAGCGCGGCTCATTGAAGGCACAAGATTATGTACTTTCATAAATGCGAGATAATCAGCGCTACCGTATTGACTACCTTGATCACTATGCACCATTACCTCAGCCTTCGGTTGACGTTGATATACAGCCATCAACAGTGCGTTTATAACAAGGTGCTTGTCCATATTTTTATCCATCGACCAACCCACAATACGCCGAGAGAATAAATCCATCACTGTTGCCACATATAAAAAACCTTCATAGGTTCTTATGTAAGTTATGTCGCTTACCCACGATTGATTCGGCGCTGGTGGGTTAAATTGACGCGCTAATAAGTTATCTGCAATCCGCGATGTCTTACCGCCTTTAATATGGCGGCGCTTATACCCAATTTGCGCTTTAAGCTTATGTTGTCGCATGATCTTAGCTACACGATTTACGCTGCATTGCTCACCGGCTTCACGTAAGTCAGCATGTATCCAAGGGCTACCATACGTGCCGCCGCTGGCTACGTAGAATTCTTTGATGAGTTTCAACAAGCGATTATCTTCAAGCGCTCTATCGCTTAAAGGCTTTTTTAACCACGCATAAAAACCACTACGATGCAGTTTAAAAAGACGGCACATCGTCGTAATGGAAAACTCATCTTGGTGATCACGAATGAAGCCGTACTTTACTCGGGGTTGCTGGCAAAGTACCTTGCGGCCTTTTTTAAAATATCCCGTTCCTCCGTGACACGTTTTAATTGCGCTTCTAATTTAGCTATCTTCAATTTTTCATCGGATGATTGAACGGCTTTAGGTTTATCCGATAACTGGCTCCGCCAGTGATATAACGTTTTGGTACAAATATCTAATCGTTCAGCGACTTCTGCAACTGAATATCCACGCTCTGTAATTTGTTTAACAGCCGCTTCTTTAAACTCTTGGGTATAACGTTTGCCTTTGCTCATAAAACACCTCTTATTAGAAGTTACAATGTAACTTATTGGGTGTCTAGCAAACTATGGGAAGTCCAAAGTATTTCAATGGCATTACCAAGAAGTGGGATTTCATCATGATTGCCACTGGAGCCGTTTGGGTTTTTACGGTCTCGCACTAATATTGTTTTTCTTGCCAAATTGAGATCACTCCACCGTAATGAAGTGACTTCTGATATTCGCAGGCAGGTAAGCAAAGAAATCTTGAAAATACTAACGTAAGGAATTTGGTTGCAATGGTGCTGAGCCTTTTTAGTCAGTTCATTCAGTAGCTTGTCGTACTCGTTACACTCTAATCTACGGCTTCTTGGAGTTGATTTTCCTATAAGTTTAAGATCGTAAAGTGCTTGATAAGCTTCAACAACAGGTTGTTGATTACAGTGCACGCCAAGTAGCGACTTACCAATTCGAAGCACCTTTCTTATTAAGCTTACATCGATACTGATGGTTGCTGGAGAGGGATTATGTTCTGAATTTTTGCGTTGCAAACAAAATTGAACAATATCGTGGCTTTGTATTTTAGAAGAAACTAACTCGGCAATAGGATATTTGATAATCGTTTTATAGCTGTAACTAGCAGTACGACCCAGAGGGCGGTTCGACTTTTCTTTGCTTTTCATATACTCATTGATTAGATCTCCTAATGTCATTTCTTTTAGCCCTAGATGATGCATCGCCTCATTTATTTCTAATTGACTCACTAGGTTTTTGGCCCACTTAACAGCAGCCGTTTTTGATGAATGTGTTTTAGATTTTGAAAAGGTAATTTTGCCCTTATTTTTCTGAATAACCGACGCACAAAACACAGGTTGTTCTGCGCGAAATCGTTTTCGGATGGTATAATGAGCCATAATTGTTGTCTGCCTATTGTCTTCCTGAGGGTTAAAAATCAGAGGAAATAGCCGGAAATCGTCAGAATTTTAGAGAATCAAAAAGTTGTTAAAAATTAACGTAAAGCCATATAAATCGGTAGGTGCAGAGAGATGACTGCAAAAAAAATAGATCGAAGATTTTCAGTAGCACCCATGCTCGATTGGACAGATCGCCACTGCCGTACTTTTCATCGTAAAATGACAAAGCACACTGTGCTTTATACCGAAATGGTTACTACGGGCGCAATTTTGTTTGGTCGTGGTGATTACCTTCATTTTAATCAGCATGAAAATCCGGTTGCTTTGCAATTGGGAGGCTCTGATCCCGAAGCGCTTGCTAAATGCGCTAAGTTGGCAGCTGAACGTGGTTATGATGAAGTTAATCTGAATGTTGGCTGTCCGTCTGACCGTGTTCAAAACGGGCGGTTTGGTGCGTGTTTAATGGGCGAACCGCAACTGGTCGCCGAGTGTGTTGCTGCCATGAAGGCCGAGGTGAATATACCAGTAACGGTTAAAACGCGCATAGGTATAGATGAACAAGATTCATATGAGTTTTTATGTGAGTTGATTGAAGCAAGCCATAAGGTTGGCTGCGATGATTTTATTATTCACGCTCGTAAAGCATGGTTAAAAGGCTTAAGCCCTAAAGAAAACCGAGAGGTTCCTCCTCTTGATTACCCACGTGTTTACCAACTTAAAAAAGATTATCCTCAATTACATCTAAGCTTAAATGGTGGCGTAAAAACAATTGCTGATAGTCAAACACACCTTGAGTATGTTGACGGTATAATGATCGGCCGTGAAGCGTATAGTAACCCGTTTATTCTTAGCGAAGTTGATGAAGCCATTTATAATGAGCAACCCTTCACTTTATCTCGCCATGACGTAGTACGCTCAATGTATGACTATATTGAGTTAGAGATGCAGCAAGGTGCAAATTTTTGGCATATTGCACGCCATATGCTGGGCATTTTTCAAGGTCAGCCAGGCGCGAGGGGGTTCCGTCGTCATTTATCTGAAAATGGACATGGAAAGCAGGCAGATTTATCAGTAATGGATAAAGCACTCAGCTTTGTTCCTGAGTAGTTTTTTATTGAATACGAATAAAGCCGCTTTTTAGCGGTTTTTTTTGATCCTAAAAGTTAGTCAAAACATTCATTTTTTAGTTAATTTAACTTTTCCATTCATTCTCTAGTCATCTTTCTTGTTTTCAATATCAAGATTAACTAATTGAAATTAATAATATAAATTCATTTTTATTTAACTTGGCACAAGTCTTGGAATCTCTTAGTGGTAATTACCCATATTCAACAGGAGAAAATCATGGGCTTAGTAAACCGCGTAACAGATCTTATTCAATCAAATTTAGTATCGGTATTAGATAAAGCCGAAGATCCAGAAAAACTACTTGCTCTACTTGTGCAGCAAATGCAAGAAACGCTGGATGAATGTCGTTCAACAGCCGCCGCTCTTTTATGCGAGGAAAAGACATTAAAGCGGGAGCAAAAAAATAAACAAGCTCGCATTGCTGATTGGCAAACTAAGGCTGAAATCGCCATCGAGAAAGGCCGTGATGATTTAGCATCCGCCGCATTAAAAGAGAAACAAAATGTGTCTATTGAGTTGGCGGCGATAGAGCCTGAACTTACTAAGCTAGCTGATTCTCTGGCGACGTTACAAGAAGATGCCCAGCGATTGCAAAATAAGTTAACTGAAGCAAAAGCAAAGCTTGCTAGTTTTCAAAAGAAACACACTGTAGTTGCTGCAAGGGAGCGAGTGAATCACCAACTTAATAGTAACAAAATTGCAGATGCACTATCTCGTTTTGACGTGATTGAGCGTCGTGTTGAGTCAATTGAATCTCAAGTTGAAGCATACGATATTACCAAATCAGCTAATAGCACAGCAGAGCAAATCGACGCACTAGTTAAAGATGAGGCGCTCGATAAAGAGCTTGCAGCGCTTAAAGCTAGCTTAAAACAAAGTGCATAGGAGTAAATAAAGATGAATACATACAATAACCAAACCCGTTGGAAGAAAGATCCATTAAATAAAAAGATTTCAGGTGTCTGTAGTGGCTTTGCTCGTCGTTTTGATTTTCCTATATGGGCAACGCGCTTAGTGACTATCTTACTTTTAATACAGTTTCCATTGTTTATAGGTGGCGGTTACCTTGCCGCGCATTTTTGTTTAGATAATGAAGTGTAGCGGGAGAGTGCCATGAAATTTATTGCAGTGTGCTTATTATTAATCGTAATTATAACGTGGAGCCCATTTGAAATAGTGCAGTTTGATTCATGGCAGCTTCCTTTAATTATTGCAGATTTGAGCTGGGTTGGTATTGAATTATTTGGTGTACTTGTAGCCATTATTGTAGCTATCGCTGCAATTGCTTTACTTAGTGCGGGTTTGCTTGGTGCTGGGATCATAGTTTGCATTGGTGTGATCTTGGCTTTGTTATTTGGATCAGTAGTTATTGCATGGCCGTTAATATTAATTGTGTGTTTATGTTGGCTTATAGCTGATAATAAAAAAGCCGCGCAGTAGAGTGGCGTAATATGGTGTTGAATCACTAATATTACTGACTATTTTTTCGCAAATATGCTAAATTTAGTCTAAAGAATGATTTATTAACAAGGAACGAAATGACTTTTAAACCATTATTCCCATTAGTGTTATCGGCTATTATTGGCATGAGTTTATATTCAGTGTGTGCCCACGCTCATTCAGAGCATCATCATGACACAGACAGCCAGATTATTGTTAACCATGCACAAATAAGGGCTTTCTTACCAGCTAGTGAATCGACAGTGGGTTATTTAAGTATTGCGAACCACGGTGAAAAGTCGATTCAACTTACTAAAGCAAGTATAGAAAGTTTAGGACGTGTTGAAGTTCATGAACATACTCATGTTGATGGCGTAATGAAAATGCAGCAAGTCGATTCATTAGTGATAAAAGCACATCAACAAATTGACTTTAAGCCAGGTGGATACCATTTAATGGCTTTTGAGCCAATTGAACCGTTAAAAGTCGGGCAAGAATTAAAACTCACGCTATATTTTAATGACGGAAACCGAGTGTTTACTCAAGCTAAAGTGGTATCTTTAGAAAGCCAAGTTGAACAAACGTCGCAATCTGATAACAATCACAAGCATCATTAGGAGGCTTAATGTCACAACATAAAGGGAAAATTATTGGTGCCTTGGTACTAATATTTATCTTGTTTTATGCATTAGCGGTGTATTGGAGTGTTGAACCTGAACGCGTCAATGTCGTTACCTATGCAAAGCAGCAAGCACAAGAGCGAGGTGAGAAACTCGTTACTGGTTATGCGACAACGTCATCGTTAATTAATGTGACAAGTACATTATTGAATAAGTCAGGTGGTTACTTATCAAATGATATGATGCCGCCAAGTGTGCTTATGGATAATATGCCAGCTTGGGAGTTCGGGGCTTTAGAGATGTCCCGTGATCTTGCACTATCGATGCGTAAAGATTTTAGTCGCTCACAATCTCAATCTACCGAACATGAATCTTTAAAAAAAGCACAACCGCAATTTAACATCAGTTCTGAAGCATGGGCTTGGCCAAGTGCTGAAAGTGAGTATCAAAAAGGAATCGACTTTCTAATCCTTTACCGTACGCAAATTGCAGACCAAGGTAATCGTCAGAGTCAGTTTTATGCTCGTGCAGATAATCTTCGTGGCTGGTTAAAAGAAGCTGAAAAACGCCTTGGTAGCTTAAGTCAACGATTGAGCGCTAGTGTGGGTCAAGAGCGCCTCAACACTGATTTAGCGGGCGATAAAGAAGCACATCAAGCAACATATACCCCATTACAAAATCAAGTAAAAACCTCTTGGTGGGAAATTGATGACGTTTTCTATGAGTCGCGAGGTGCAACTTGGGCTTTATTGCACTTTTTGCAAGCTGTAGAATATGATTTTGCTGATGTGTTGGAAAAGAAAAATGCACGCGTTAGCTTACAACAAATTATTCGTGAGTTAGAAGCAACTCAAGAAACTGTTTGGAGTCCGGTGATTTTAAATGGTAATGGTTTTGGCTTAGTGGCAAATCACTCATTGGTAATGGCAAATTATATATCTCGGGCCAACGCGGCTCTAATTGAACTTAGCGAACTTTTAGCGCAAGGATAAAAAATGAAAAAGTATTGTTTAGCAGCTGCCCTTTCTATGGCATGTTTAGCACCAGCAGCTCAGGCTGACACTTTATTAGGTCTGTATATTGGTGCAGATGGGTGGCAATCAGATAACTCTGGTAGCTTTGCTGATAGTGGTAACATGCAAGATTTTAATTTTGAAGATGAAACATTCATCAGTTATTACGCAGCATTAGAGCACCCAGTGCCATTGGTACCAAATGTTAAACTAAAGTACACAGAGTTAGAACTAAATGGTTCAACCACGTTGAATGGTACTTTTGAGTTTGGCGGCTCAACTTTTACTACAAACACGACAGCAACAACGGTAAGTGATTTGTCACACGTTGACTATATTCTGTACTACGAAATTTTTGATAATGACCTTGTATCAATTGATTTAGGTCTGAATGCAAAGCAGTTTGATGGTGACATTACTGTAACAGGCACTGATAATGGTGAAACAAAAAGTGAGAACATTGATTTTTCAGGCTTTGTTCCACTTGCTTACGGACGTGCTGAAGTAGGCTTACCGCTTACAGGTTTAAGTGTCTTCTTTGAGGGCAGTCTATTAGCTATTGATGATAGCAAAGTACAAGACTATCAAGCTGGTATTGCTTGGGAGTTAATTGATAACTTAGCAGTAGACGTAGCGATTAAAGCAGGTTACCGCCAAATGACTTTAGAGCTTGATGATATTGATGATCTATACACAGACATTGATGCTTCAGGCCCGTTTGCTGGCATTCAAGTCCACTTCTAAGCATTATTTTGCGTGGCACTACTTTTTAAGTGTGTGCCACGTTACATCAAACTCCTCATCTAACGCACTGCTTAATAATTGTTTATAGCCTTTATTTACAGGCATATTTATTAGCTTTCTTAATTCATCGCCAGTTTGGGTAAATTTATAATAGCTTAAAACTAGATCATTGCTTTTTGGTTTCAGCATTGCTTTTTGGTTTAAAAAAGTTAAGTTCAGTTCTTGGCCTGCTTTAAGTACCCCTGACTCTATTTCTTTGCGGTATATAAGGCCAATATCCATTAAGGTCAATATATCTGGAAAGCTGATCCCCGCTCTACCTAAATTAAGCGACACTTTATTCCCTTTGCGTAAGAGATCAAATATAGATGGTTTTTTATAAAAGCCGAGTAAAATTAAATGACTGTCGTCCTTTTCGTTGTAACCACAAAGCGCGGTACACTTTTGCAATGCATCAGCTTCTCTTTGTGTCATTTGCTTAAGAGTTTGCAAGCTTTTGATTGAAAAAGTCCCTGGTGCAACCGTTTCTCCGGCAAGTATTTTAGCCCATAATTTTTGCATTGACTCATTTGAGGTGTCTTCACATAGTGCAATAAAGCGCTCTACCCAGTCACTATCAGGTTGACCATTACTTGTTACATCTGGGCAAAAGTTAACGGCCATTGCCATAATTGCTTCAATATTTTGTTGCTGGTTTATCAGTAAGCGCTGCTGCCTATTTTGAGCGCGAGTAAATACAGAGTCTTCGCTGTTAATCCTAAAGGGAACAGGTGAGCGGCCTTGCGCATCATAGCTCTCATTTTGCACTGAAGCGCGAGGAGCGCTACTCTTAACGATGGCATAGCCTAGCTTAGATTCAATGATATTAGCTAAGTTAATTTTTGCTTGTGAAGCTTTGACAGTCATATTAATTCCTATCGTCCTTGATTTTCAGTTGCACGGTTGTGCTTAAGTTATTAAGTCCAAGTGCGACAGTATTGTTTAAAATATATTGGCTAAAAAGTGCAAGATATCCCCCTAGAATTGGCGTAGTGACTTCACCAATCAACTTACACGAGACAATTGTATGTGCTTGCGCTTGAGTAAAAGTGAAAGACCCACTAACAATATGCTCATTATTAAAAAGAATATTAAAATTAATGGAAGAGTCAGTAATGCTGGTGATTGTCATTTCACCCGTGCCCCATTTACTTTGCCAAAATTGATGCGCGCCGACGCCTGAGCTTGGCTTTGCAATCTCAAATTGAATACTGGGATCAAGCTTCTCCCAAGGAGACCAAGTCCGCCAGTTTGAAAGGTCAGTAATATATGGCATTATCAATTCTTTATTCGCTTTGATATCTAGCTTTTGAGTAACCTTATACTGCTGAGGCAGTAATAACCCAATGACTAATAGGGTTAAACAGAGAATAAATATCAGTTGAATTAACGTTTGTATGATCTTAATGCTTAATCCTTAAAATATAATTTGATTTCAAGTACAACAAGGTGTTATTCATTGACTATAATACGTAATGTGTCATTCATCTATATTAAATAAGACATCATTTAAATTTAAAATAGCTGTTGCACACTGTATTTAAACTGAAGGATTTATAATGTCGTCTAAGCACAGTGACTTTTTGTTTTTTGATCATGAGGAAGAAGCCTCTTCGCAAAGCGCCTCTACGGGGTTTTGGGATGTATTAATAGTTGATGATGATCCTGAAATTCATTCAGTGACTAAGCTTGCTCTTTCAGGCGTTGAGTTTTGGGGACGGATACTGCGTTTTCATCATGCATATTCAGCAGCTGAAGCTATCGAGGTGTTGAGTAATACCCCCAATATTTCGGTTATATTATTAGATGTTGTAATGGAGTCTGATGATGCGGGTTTAAATGCCGTTAAGCACATTAGAGAAACGCTTCAAAACCATTCAGTGCGTATCATTTTACGAACCGGGCAACCCGGTTATGCCCCAGAAGAGCAAGTCATACGCGAATACGATATTAATGATTACAAAACCAAAACAGAACTAACTCGCAGTAAACTGGTGACCTCTTTAGTGACTGCCATCCGCTCTTACGAACAGATTTGTAAATTAGAGTATCAAGGACAAGCGCTGAATAATATTCTTTCAGCGTCTAAAGCTATTTTAGGCTTTACTGACATAAAAGCATTTACTATGGCGGTTATTAAGCAGTTATCAGTCATCCTTGATTGCGAGGCGCAAGGTATTGTGTGTGGTTCGCTAGATGATACGAACCGTATTCAAGTATTAGGAGGCTGCCAAGAGTACAGCGATTTTTTTGGTCAAGGCGTTGAGCAATTAGATAATGGTAGAGTGATTCTGCAAGTACAAAAATGCTTTGAACAGTTAGAGCATCAATACACAGATCACGATGGGACATTTCTTTTAAAGAGTAAAAATCGTCAAGCAGCCATTTTTTTGGAATACGCATCAAAGCCTAATATTGAACAACTCCAATTTGCTGAGATTTTTTTAACAAATGTTAGTGTTGGGCTTGATAACGTTCGGTTATTTAACCGCCTCAGAGATGCTGCATTTAAAGATACCTTAACTGGGCTTTCAAATAGAACGCATTTTATTGAGCAAGTAGAAAAATATCACAGGGTTAATAACAACGCGCATGTTTTTGTATTAATTGATGTGGCTCACTTTTCAGATATCAATAACGGATTGGGCCAAGAGGTTGGTAACCATTTACTTATAGCGATTGTCGAACGTCTTCAACAAGAGTACCCAACGGCTCAATTACTGTCTCGTATTGGTGCAGATGTTTTTGGTTTTTTGATTGCCCAAAATGAGTTTGATGAGACTGAGCTATTTGATAATTTAACCTTACCTTTTCTCGTTGCAGAGCACCTATTGCCGATTGAATTTAAAGCAGGGCTTTGTGAACAAAAAGATTTTCAAAAAACCGGCATACAAACGTTAAAACTCGCTTACATTGCATTAAACCAGGCCAAAAAAGATAAGCGTAATTCAGCCGTTTATTATACACCAGACATGGAAGAGAAAATGGCGTGGCGATTGGGTATTATTCGTCAGTTACGCCAAGACTTTGAACGCTCAAAGTTAGCGGTTTGGTATCAGCCTCAACTTGACTTAGATAACCTTGAATTGATTGGTTGTGAGGCATTACTCCGTTGGCCTTCAGGGCAGGGCAACTTTATTTCTCCTGCTATATTTATTCCTCTCGCTGAAGATGCTGGGTTAATTATAGATATCGGGCAATGGGTATTGGAGCAAGCATGTGAGCAACATAAGCGCTTAGAGGCGCTAGGTTTTAAGGTGCGAATTGCTGTGAATGTATCTGTTCCACAGTTTAAAGTAAAAAATTACGCCGAATTGGTTAAAAATACTTTATTGAAGTATCAAGTTAATCCAGCATACATCGAGTTAGAAGTGACAGAAAGTGTGGTGATGGATGAGCTTGATATTGTGATTGAAACACTACAAAACCTTAAAGCTTTTGGTATTGATGTGGCAATTGATGACTTTGGCACTGGCTTTTCATCGCTGAGTTACTTACAAAAGCTTCCCGTTAATCGCTTAAAGATAGATCGTGATTTTATTAAAGATATTCCAGATGACGACAATGGAGCGATTGCCTCGCTTGTGATAGCGCTGGGTGCTCAGTTAGGCTTAAAAACGATTGCTGAGGGAGTTGAAACACAAGCCCAAGCTGATTTTTTGAAGCAGTTGGGCTGTAATGAAGTGCAAGGTTTTATGTATGCTAAGCCGATGCCTGAAAGTGAGCTTATTCAATATCTTGAGAGTAATAAATAGGTTTTACTGGGCAGCTCATTGAGCATTTACGAAATCGTTAATACCGCTTGAGCATTTATTCGGGTATACTTTGCGGCCATTTTTAAAGCAATTGGTCATATTTTATGAGCGCACTAAAAGCCAAGCGAGCCTTATTCTCGTACCCTAAGTATTGGGCAGAATGTTATGGCACAGCACCATTTTTACCTACAACTCGACAAGAGATGGATGCACTTGGCTGGGATAGCTGCGATATCATTATTATAAGTGGCGATGCGTATGTTGATCACCCAAGTTTTGGCATGGCGGTTATTGGCCGAGTACTCGAAGCGCAAGGTTTTAGAGTAGGTATTATTGCTCAGCCAGATTGGCAGTCAAAAGATGCCTTTATGGAACTTGGTCGCCCTAACTTATTTTTTGGTGTGACAGCCGGTAACATGGACTCGATGATCAATCGTTATACGGCTGAAAAGCGTATGCGCCATGATGATGCTTATACACCGGGTAATGTGGGGGGCAAACGCCCTGATCGCGCCGTGATGATTTACTCACAAAAATGCCGCGAAGCCTACAAAGGCATTCCTATTGTTATCGGTGGTATAGAAGCAAGCCTTCGTCGTATAGCGCACTATGACTATTGGCAGGAAAAAGTACGCCGCAGTATTTTATTTGATGCCAAAGCGGATATTCTTATTTATGGTAATGCTGAACGCCCGCTGGTGGAAGTCGCTCACCGCATCGCTGCTGGTGAAACCATGGATACCATTCAAGACATTCGTGGTACTGCGGTTATTCGTAAAGAGCCCATACCCGGATGGCGCGGTAGTGATTCCACAGCCATTGATAAAATTGGCAAAATTGATCCTATCCCCAATCCGTATGGTGCAGACGATGTAGGCTGTAGTAAAAGTGAATTCAAGCAAGCCGGCATTGATTTAAAGGCCGAAGCCGCTAAGCCAATTACGATACAACCTGCGCGTCCTAAACCATGGGAAAAAACCTACGTTAAGTTGCCAGCGTTTGAGCAAGTAAGCGTTAACAAGCCGCTGTATGCGCATGCCTCACGTATTTTGCACCAAGAAACTAACCCAGGTTGTGCCCGTGCGTTGTTCCAGCGTCACGGCGATCGCTCTATTTGGGTAAATCCGCCAGCGTATCCGCTGGAAACTCATGAAATGGATGCCGTATTTGGTTTGCCGTATCAGCGTATACCACACCCAAGCTATGGTGATGCGAAAATCCCAGCCTACGATATGATTAAAACCTCGGTTAATATTATGCGGGGTTGTTTTGGTGGGTGTTCTTTTTGTTCAATCACAGAGCATGAAGGGCGTATTATTCAAAGTCGCTCGCAAGAATCGATCATTGATGAAATTGAACAAATTCGCGATAAAGTACCGGGTTTTACAGGTGTTATTTCTGATTTAGGTGGCCCTACAGCGAACATGTATAAGTTGCGTTGTAAGAGCAAAAAAGCCGAGAGCACGTGTCGTCGTTTATCATGTGTTTATCCTGATATTTGTAAGCATATGGATACTGACCATACGCCAACCATCGATTTATACAAAAAAGCGCGTGAAGTAAAAGGGGTTAAGAAAATCCTGATTGCATCGGGTGTACGCTATGATTTAGCAGTGCAAGATCCACGCTATGTAAAAGAGCTCGTTACGCACCATGTGGGCGGGTATTTAAAAATAGCACCGGAGCATACCGAAGACGGGCCATTATCTAAAATGATGAAACCTGGAATGGGCGCTTACGATCAATTTAAAGAACTTTTTGATAAGTACTCGAAAGAGGCGGGTAAAAAGCAGTATTTGATCCCTTACTTTATCTCGGCTCACCCGGGCACAAAAGATGAAGACATGGTGAACATGGCATTATGGCTCAAGTCTAATGATTTTAAACTCGACCAAGTGCAAAACTTTTACCCATCACCGATGGCTAACGCCACGACCATTTACCACACTGAGATGAACTCGCTACGTAATATTAAAAATAATACTGAGCAAGTAGCAGTGCCAAAAGGTGCGCGCCAACGCCGCTTACATAAAGCTATTTTACGTTACCATGATCCAGCAGGTTGGCCGATGATCCGTGAAGCACTTCGTAAAATGGGTAAAGCAAAGCTCATTGGTAAAGGCCCTAACTGCCTAGTGCCAGAAGAAAGCCGCGACGAAAAGTCTGCCAAAGCGAGCAAAGGTGGCCGTCCTGCACTTAGCCGCCATACGGGCTTTAGCCAATTTAAAAAGGCCAATACTAAGCCAAGAGTAGGCGGTAACCGTCAACGCGCAAGGTAAGTTAATACGCTCATAAAAACGCCCAGCAATTGCTGGGCGTTTTTGTTTATGTTTTAAAGTACATTATTCTTCAATAAACGCTTCACCTTCAGTCATCCACTTTGCGGCTGGTTTGCCTTTTAAGTAATGATCAAAGTACTGCATCATCCGAATAGAGAAATCGACTTGATTCGGGAATTTCTTTAAGTGATGCGGTTCACCTTCGTATTGCAAGAATGTAGCGTCTTTACCGGCACGGCGCAGTGCTAAGTAATATTGCACACCTTCATGCCATGGCACAGCGTCGTCTTTATCACCAAACATGATTAAGATAGGGGTATTTACTTTGTCTGCAAAAAACACGGGTGAATTTTCAATATAAAGCTCAGGTGCTTCAAATAAGTTTTTACCGATCCGGCTTTGCCCTGTTTCGTACTGGAACTGCCGTGCAAGCCCTGATTTTAAACGAATGCCGCTGTAGGCACTGGTCATGTTAGAGACCGGCGCACCCGATACCACTGCTTTAAACATGTCTGTTTCGGTGATCATAAAAGCACTTTGATATCCTGCCCATGAGTGGCCTTGTAAGCCTATTTTATCAGGGTCTGCAATTCCTAAATCAATTAGCTTTTGGGTTGCGTTGATCATGGTTTGGGTTGATGATTTACCCGGGTGGCCTATTTCAAAACGAATATCAGGCAAAAAGATTGCGTAGCCGTTTGATGTGAACATCGGGAAGTTAGGGCGATGATTGAGCTCCATTTTAGGAAAGTCATACATGCGTTGACTCATATAGCGGTAAAAATACACCACCACTGGCACTTTATCGCCTTTTTTGTAGCCTGCAGGTTTGATAAGTACGCCTTGTAGGTCTTCTCCATCAAACCCTTTATAGCTGATAAGCTCAGGCTTTTGGCCCCACGCAAAGTTAGTAACTTGTGGGTTTAAATTAGTGACTTTTTGTGGCTTATTAAAGCTAAAGTCAGTTTGGTAAATATCAGGGAATTGCTGATATGTTTGTTCGGTAAATAAGTACTTATTAGCATGTTTCGCTTTTTTAATAACATCAAAGCGCTTGTTACCTGTTAATACTTTAGTAATTGCGTTATCTGTTAGGTTTAATTTGGCAACTTCAGTTTGCTTATCTTTTAAGTTTGTTGCACTGACGAGTAATGTTTGGCCTTTATTAAAACCAACCAGCTCTCTATCAAGCCTAATAACACGATACTGAGTATTACTTTGCTTGCCATTAGTTAATTGCGTAGCTCGTTGCGTGGCTACATCAAACGCCCAAATATCGTACTTACTATAAACCAGTACTTGGCTGCTATCGTTAAGCCAGCCGGCAAAACCATAACCTGGTTGTGCAGATGGATAGTCGTGCTTGTCATCAGCAAACGTTGCTTGAATCGCTTTGGTTAAAGTGCTTACTTTGTTGTTAGCTAGGTCTTTCAACTGTACTTGGCTGTCTTTAAAATAAGCGGCAAATTCACCATTTGGCGAAAGGCTTGGTCTAAATGGATAATCTTTAATAATTGACTTTTGCGCACCCGTTTTTACATCAACCGCATAATAATCAGCAAAAAAGCCGCCATACATAATTCGCTCAAGATAGGCTTGATTGTTATAACCAAGCAGTGCATCGCGCTTGGTATTAAGTGCAACCTCTGGCATTTCAGGGGTACTCAATTGCACTGATTTATTATTGTTTAGAAAATAAACGCTTTGATAATGGCGGTTTTTATTGGATCTATTCCATTGTTGTTCTTCACGCGGCTTAATTTCAGCATCGTTATTGTGCCAAACATTTAAGTCTTTTTGGTCGCGAATAGTGCCGTAGTCATACAGCGAGGCTTCGTCAGTATATTCTTTTGCTTTTATTTTAGGTACTAGCTTGGGTCTGTTTTCAAAGTACAGGCGTTCACCGTCTTCTGACCATTCAAGCTTGGCTGTTTTACCAATTTGCCATGTTTTATCAGCCGATTTTATATCAGTCAGTTGCTCGTTTTTATATAACTTTAACTGGTAGTCGCGACGACGCATATCGTCATTAACATAGTTACCTAGTGTAAAGGCCACAATGTTTTGCGTGGGATGCCACGCTATTTTGTTAACAACAACACCGGGCTCATCAATGAGCACATTGTTGGTAAAGTCATTGTTGAGATCGAGTAAGGTGACTTGGTTATCAGTCCCATCGCTGTCTATTTGGCTTGCAAGTAACTGGCTCGCGTCACTGCTAATTGCGTAGCTAAATACCTGTAAAATAGTGTGGCTGGTTTTATTGTTTAAGTTAACAACGACTAAATCAAAAGCGGTGTCTTTTTTATCCGGTTTGATTTCACTTGTTTTGTTTTTATCGGCATCACTTGAATCATCTTCTTTATCAGCTTTTTTGTTTAAACGGTAAGCGAGCCAGTTACCGTCATCTGACAGTTTGTAGTCTTTTACATCATCAAACTGTTGCTGCTCACCACTAAGAGCATTAACTAACACGAGGTTATTTTTAAGTTTGTTTTTCTTTTTAGTGGTTTCTTTTTCTAGCAAGGTAGGAATTTGGGTAAATACAACCCAGTTAGCGGCTTTGTTGATTGTGGGTTTAGTACCGCGTGGTACTTCGGCAATTAATTTATTATTGGTTAAATTATAAACTTGGCCCGTTGCATCACCACGGTAAGGTTTAGCGCTAAAGCTAAGGATGTTCCCGTCTTCAGACAGCTGAGTGCCTTTTGCTGCTTTAAAATCAAATACATCTTTAAACTGCAGTGCATCTTTGGCTGTAGCCGCTGCACTACCTAAGCTTGCCACTAAGGCAATACTAAGTAGGGATAATTGCGCTTTCATTATTAATTCTCGTTTTGTTTTATTACCCTTATCATAACGGGTTTATTTAACAATTCGAGTAGAAGCGATAAGTGCACGAAAATGAGAGTTAAGATAGCAAATACAAAAAAACCTTGTAAGCATAACTCACAAGGTTAATGATTTAGAACCTAGAACCTAGAACCTAGAACCTAGAACCTAGAACCTAGAACCTAGAACTTAAAGCCAAATCTTTTGCAGCTCAAGCCATTGTTTTTCAAATTGGGCGCTGGGTTTTGCTTTAAAGTCACTGCGAACAAACTGATTCATTTTACCTTCGATGTACGCCAGTAAAAAGTTTGCGATAGTGACCTCATCACTTTGAAAGGTTTTCCCTTCACGTAATTTACGCTCGCGCAGCACTTGTTTTATTTGCGTTTCTAGTTTCTCAAATAAACCTTGTACACGCTCTCGTAATCGTTCTTGCTCACCTTGAAGTGCATCCCCCGTGAGAATTCGCGTAATACCTGGGTTTTTCTCTGCAAACGCTAAAAGTAATAACAAAATATTGTAGATGCGGCTTTGGGTTTCTTTTTCATTTTCAAGAATGAGGTTTATTCGTGAAAGAAGTGTGTCTTCAATAAACTCAATTAAGCCTTCAAACATCCGTGCTTTGCTCGGGAAATGACGATACAACGCAGCTTCAGATACACCTACTTCAGCTGCTAACTTAGCTGTTGTAATGCGTTGTCCTAGGCTTGTTTCCAACATTTGTGCGAGTGCTTGTAGTATTTGCTCTTTGCGATTACTTCTTTTTGTCGCAGGCATGAACATTCCTTTCTTTTAATTATTTATTGGGCTTTGCCAGAGTTGGCCACTCACTTTTTGAGCGAATGAGTGGGGCTATGTTAATGTTTTATTCAGTTTCTTTCCAGCCTTTTTACAATCGCTGAGCAAGCTCTTTCATAACATTTAGGGCTAACGCATATTTTGTGTCTATAACTAATTCTTTTTGCTGATCATGCCAGTAGAGTGTTAACGCATTATGATCAGAGTTAAATCCCAAGCCAGATTTCGATACATCATTGGCACATATCATATCAAGGTTTTTATTACTGAGTTTGCCCTTCGCATAGCTGGCGACATTTTGAGTTTCAGCAGCAAAGCCAACTGTGTAAGGCCTTTTGTGATCGAGATTTGCGACAGCAGCAATAACATCAGGGTTTTTTACTAGTGTGAGGGTAAGCTCGTCGCCTTGCTTCTTCATTTTTTGATCAGCGATATTGGCTGCGCGGTAATCCGCTACAGCGGCACACCCGATAAAAGCATCTGAATTGACTGCATGCGCTAATGAGTGTTGTAATAATTGTTCTGCAGTTTCAATGTTAATGACTGACACGTCTCTTGGTGCTGCAATATTAACAGGTCCAGAAATTAGGTTTACCGTAGCGCCTAATTCCACGGCAGCTTGAGCCAGTGCATAGCCCATTTTTCCTGAACTATGATTAGATATAAAACGTACAGGATCAAGTGGCTCTCGAGTAGGGCCCGCGGTAATTGTGATAGTTTTACCAGCGAGTAGCTGGGGTTCAGCTGGCGCAGTGCAAAGAGTAACGAGCTCACTTGGCTCGAGCATTCTCCCAGCGCCAATATCGCCACATGCTTGCTCGCCTTTACCCGGACCCCAAATATCTACACCGCGCTGCGCAAGGGTTGATAAGTTAGCTTGGGTTGCAGGGTGAGCATACATTTGTTGGTTCATAGCGGGTGCAATAGCGACTTTTGCTGGTGTGGCTAATAACAAGGTTGTTAGCAAGTCATCTGCGATACCTGCGGCCATTTTAGCAATGATATTGCTGGTGGCAGGGGCGACCAAAATTAAATCGGCCCATTTGGCAAATTCAATATGACCCATTGCGGCTTCTGCTGAAGGGTCAAGTAATGAGTCTGAGACGATTTCTCCACTGACGGCTTGCATAGTTAAAGGTGTTATAAAATGTTTTGCCGACTCGGTCATAACCACTTTTATTTCGCATCCTTGCTCTTTTAAGCGTCTCACTAACTCTGCGCATTTATAAGCGGCGATGCCACCAGTGATCCCAAGTACAATTTTTTTGTTCTTTAACATTGTTATTACTCTGCCAGCTAAATGTTCTTACTTTTATGCGCTAACGATATCAAATCTTTGGCGTAGGGACGAAGTTTTTAATTTGAATTTTATTTGTCATTTCGCAGGCGAAATTTAATTTATAGATTACAGTTATATGAACTTACTCCATTTTAGGGACGAAATGATGCAGTTAACTTCTTTACCGTTTGAGCAGCGCCCCCGTGAAAAGCTACTAACCAAAGGCGCCAAGTCGTTGAGTGATGCGGAGTTGCTCGCTATTTTTTTACGTACAGGCTTACCAGGTATGAATGTTGTAGAGCTTGCGCAACATTTAATGACTCAAAATGAAACCTTGCACAATTTATTTAATGCCTCCATAGATGATTTTTGTGCACAAAAAGGATTGGGTAAAGCTAAATTTGTGCAGTTACAAGCAGTGCTTGAGCTCAGCCGGCGTTATATGATGGAGCAATGTCAGCGCAAGGCTGTTTTTAACTCACCACAAGCGGTATACGATTACCTAACATTGGAGCTCAGAGGTTTGCAGCAAGAGGTGTTCATGGTGCTATACCTTGATAGTCAGAATAGGTTAATAAAAGAAGAAACGCTTTTTTATGGAACGATCAATGCTGCATCTGTTTACCCAAGAGAAGTGGTCAAAGCAGCGCTGAAAAATAATGCCGGGGCACTTATTTTAGCGCATAACCACCCATCAGGGATTGCAGAACCGAGCCAAGCTGACAAACTTATTACTAATAAATTGCAACAAGCTCTGCAATTAGTCGATATAAATATCTTAGATCACATCATTGTTGGTGCAGATAATTGTATTTCGTTCGCTGAGCGGGGCCTTATTTAGCTTTGTTTGGTAGATAAGTGTGTTAAAAATAAGCTGTTTACGCTTTTTTGCTAAATTAGTTTAATTTAAATGCAGTTTTTACTTTCCCTAAGGGCTTTCGATCTTTATAATTAGCCGCTATCAAATTTACATATGAGCTGATTGGATAGATCAGTGTTTGATCTTTGCCTGTAAAAGCTGTATAAAGAGCGCCCTTCGATTTATTCTCTAGGGCAGAAATACATGGCCTTAGGTTAAATTAAGCTCGAGCGAAGTTATTGGAGATATATAGACATGTCTAAAGTATGTCAAGTTACAGGTAAGCGTCCTGCGGTTGGTAATCACCGTTCACACGCGAGAAACGCGACTAGACGTCGTTTCCTACCTAACCTACAAACACACCGTTTTTGGGTTGAAAGTGAAAAACGTTTTGTAACATTACGCACTACTACTAAAGGTATGCGTATTATCGATAAAAAAGGCATCGACGCGGTTCTTACAGAAATCCGTGCTCGCGGCGAAAAAGTTTAAGGAACTGAATCATGCGCGATAAAATCCGTTTAGTTTCAACTGCTGGTACTGGTTTTTTCTACACTACCGACAAAAACAAGCGTAACATGCCTGAAAAAATGGAAATCAAAAAGTTCGATCCTAAGGCTCGTAAACACGTGATTTTCAAAGAAGCTAAAATCAAGTAATTTTAGTTCTCTTCAGAATATCAAAAACCCAGCTTATGCTGGGTTTTTTGTTTTTATTTAGCCGTCAGCCGTCAGCCGTCAGCCGTCAGCCGTCAGCCGTCAGGTTCAAGTTTCAGTTATAAAAAAACCTTGCAAGCAAAGCTCACAAGGTTAAAAATTTACAGCTTACAGCTTACAGCTTACAGCTTACAGCTTACAGCTTACAGCTTTGCGAACGCATCTTGCAGTGGTGGTACAACTTGCTTTTTACGGCTCAGTACGCCATCTAACCATACTTTACCGTCTTTAGGTGTTTCACCGTAAGCGGTTTCAACAAGCGTTGCATCATCTGATGCAATTAGCATTTGTGAGCCTTCTTTCATGATGTCAGTTAGCAGTAAAAATACTGAGTGACGGCCGCCTTCTTCTTTAAGAAGAGCAATGTCAGCTTCAAGGTCCGCTTTAATTTCATCAAATACAGCAAGGTCAATAACTTCTAATTGGCCAATGCCTACTAACTTACCGTTCATGTTGAAGTCTTTAAAGTCACGCATTACTAAATCACGTGCAGGTGTGTCTTCAACCGCAGATTTAACGCGGAACATGTCCATGCCTAGTTCTTTAAAATCTTCAACACCTGCAATTTCAGCTAGTGCTTCAACGCACTTGATATCAGCTGTAGTGCACGTTGGTGATTTAAAGATAACGGTGTCGCTTAAAATGGCACACATCATGATGCCAGCAATGTCTTTTGGTATTTCAACATTGTAAAAGTCATACATCATTTTAATGATCGTGTTTGAACAACCTACAGGGCGGATCCAACATTCAAGTGGAGTCGATGATGTTAAATCACCTAGTTTGTGGTGATCAACTACGCCGACAACGCGTGCTTCATCTATGTCATCAGGTGCTTGTGTTTTTTCTGTATGGTCAACAATGTAAACATCTTCACCGGCATAGCTTAATTTAAGTTCAGGTGCCTCAAAGCCAAAGCGGTCAAGAATAAATTGTGTTTCTGGTGAAACATCACCAAGACGAGTTGGTATAGCTGGCTCATCGATTTGGTTTTTTAAATAAGCAAGTGCAATTGCACCACAAATTGAATCTGAATCTGGGATTTTGTGACCCACTACATACATTGACATTGACGGAGCTCCTTAAAATTTGCAGATATTCTAACAAAGTAATTGTACTTTGGCACATCTCACGTCGCTGAATTTTTGTAATAATTAATAACCAAAGCGTGGGAGGTTTTGAAGGTGGATACTGATTTATTTACAGGTGCCATTTTAGTTGTTTTTTAGTTACACTTTAGTGAATTGAATCTTCAGTAAAGAGTCTCAAATGCAGCTTAGTCGCAAAGCATGGAACAATGTTTTAATTTTCTCTATGTTATTGATGATCTTCTTTTTTAATGGCCTTCATAAAAAGCTAAATAGTGTGCCTGAGCAGCCAAGTATACAAACGGTCCTGCCAACCCAAAGCTTTATTCTTGCACTTAGTTTTCCAGAACAAAAAATTGAGCGCATAGGCACCGCGTGGCGAAGTATGCCCCTTATTGAAGGTTCAACCAGTAGCGAGTGGCCTGCAAACCAAGAAAACATTGTTAAACTTATAAATGATTGGCAAAGCGCCGAACTCAGTGTGAGCGATGCATCACCAGCAAAGCTAGCCCAACCAATAACAGTTGCAACGCTGTGGTTAGCGGGTGAGCAATTACCTTGGCTGTATCAATTATACAGCGCACCACAAGGATATTATTTGTTAGATAAAAGTACACAACGGGTGTTTTTAGTTGATGTAAATAAAGCCCAGCAGTTATTCGTGAATTTTGAGTTTTTACCGAGTGAGTCTAAATAGTATGCCTGAATTACCAGAGGTCGAAGTAAGCCGTATGGGGATAACCCCACATATTTTGCAACAAACAGTGGTTAAGGTGAATATTCACAACCCAAATATGCGTTGGCCGGTACCTGACGAAGTTTACCAAATAACTCACCTCCCCGTTGTTGCTGTCGAGCGCAGGGCGAAGTATTTACTGCTTACCTGTGAGCTTGGTAGCGTGATTTTACATCTGGGTATGTCTGGTAATTTACGGGTTGTAGATAAAACTGAGCCACTTAAAAAGCATGACCATATTGAGTTTATTTTTGAAAATGACAAAGCGCTTAGGTTAAACGACCCGAGACGGTTTGGCTGCTGCTTATGGCAAGCCCCTGATGAATGCCATACATTATTGAGTAAACTGGGGCCTGAGCCATTAACCGATGAATTTACAGCCAAACGTGTGTATGAACAATCACGCAATAAAAAAACGGCGATTAAGCAATTTATAATGGATAACGCAGTTGTCGTCGGGGTGGGTAATATCTACGCGAATGAATCGCTTTTCAAAGCGGGCATTCATCCAAAACGCGAAGCTGGCAAAGTCTCTTTAGCTCGTTATCAAAAATTAGTGCCCATTATAAAAGAAACTTTAGCAGCTGCGATTGTACAAGGCGGCACGACATTAAAAGATTTTGCGCAAAGTGATGGTAAGCCTGGTTATTTTGCTCAGCAATTATTGGTGTATGGCAGAAAAGGAGAGCCTTGTTTTATCTGTAAAAAAGAATTAATAGAGATACGTTTAGGACAGCGTAGTACGGTTTATTGCAGTCAATGCCAGCGATAGGTATTAAACCTTGTAAGCAACACTTACAAGGTTAAAATTAGGCTTACAGCTCAAATGGTGCAACTCCAATCGCTTTTATTTTGTAGCCAACCTGTGCGATATCTCCACTCCATGTTTCTGTAGTGATAACACCTGTTACAACGATTGCATCATACAAGCTTTCGATAGGCACACCGCCTTTAATTGTTACATGTACAATTTGGTTTGGTGGCGGTGGCGGTACGTGAATACAGGCTCCAAAATATGGCACTAATAAGAATTCAGTGATCACTTCGCTATCACCTTCAAGTGGTACCACAAACCCCGGTAAACTTACTGATTTACCATCAAGTTCTTTAACGACTGGCGCATCGAGGTCAGGCTGAACCCAGTTTTGTTCACTGCCTTCATGATTTGCTTGATCTTGGGTGTCTATCTGTACATGGCCTTTAGGAATTAAATCTTCCCAAAAAATTTCTTTTGGTGCATTCGCATAGCTGAAAAAGCTCATCGCTAAACTAATCATAACGACGCCTAATAAGCTAAGTTTTTGAATATACTGCATGGTGTTCCTCTTAAATTCTAATACTCATGCCATCGGCAAGTGAGTAAAAATATGCACGCGTTGCGGGAATAAGCCCCACGATAAAGCCTGCCGCCATGATAGCGCCGATCAGCGCTAGTTCATAGTGTGACAACCAAGAGACGGTGATTGAAATACCTGCGTTGCTTTGTAAAAAGCCAGCGGCTCCATTCATTAATCCGTAAAACAGTCCACAGCCAAGTAAGCAGCCCAGTAAAGTGATTAATAATGATTCTATACTGATCAGTGAGAATAAGTGCCAAGGCCGCGCTCCCACAGAGCGCAAGATTGCCAATTCTCGACGGCGCTGGTTCAAACTTGCCAGCAGGGTGGTTAACATTCCTAATAGGCTAACCAATACAACCACACCAGAAAAGAGCAATAAGATTTTTTCGATAATTGATAGCATTTCCCAAAGCTCACGCAAAGTGACGCCAGGCATGATTGCAAGCAAGGCTTCATCTTTATATTGATTAATATTACGACGGATTTGCAAGGTGTACAGTGGCGAGTCAAATCCCATTAAAAAAGCAGTAATTTGCGTTGGCTCGCCAATGAGGTTTTCAGCATTATGGTCATGGTCATGGTCATGGTCATGGTCATGGTCATGGTCATGGTCATGGTCATGGTCATGGTCATGGTCATGCTCATGTCCATGGTCAGTGGGAGAGTGGCTGCCGCCATGCATTAGCTCTATCGCAGCCAGCGGAATGTGTAAGGTTTTATCAACCGGTGTCCCTGTTGCGTTTAAAATACCAACTACGGTAAATGGGTTATCATCGTGGTGGTGAAAACTGGTATTGCCCATGCCGTGGGAGATAATAATTTTCTCACCGACTTTATAACCCAGTGTTGAAGCAATTTCACTACCAATAACAACATCATTTAAATGATTAAATGGGCTACCTTGGAGGAACGATAATGTTTGCTTTTTCCCATACTTATAATGTGTGAAGTAATCAGGGCTGGTTCCAAGTACTGCATGCCCCTTATGGCTATCGCCAAGTGATAATGGAATAGTCCATTTAACACCACGTTGCTGTTTTATGTACTCATAGCTTTGCCAGCTAACACCGTTGTTGGTGTGACCAATACGAAAAACCGAGGAAAGCAGCAGTTGTATATCGCCTGTACGGGCGCCGACAATAAGATCGGTACCTGATATCGTATTACTAAAACTGCTTTTGGCGTCAACGCGGACACGCTCAATACTCAATAACAACATGACGCTTATAGCAATAGTAAACAAGGTCAAAAATGCACTGCCACGGCGATTGAGTAGGCTCTTATAAGCAAGTTTTATTAAAATCATTGTGCTTGCTCCATAATATCAACAAGACTAATTGAGCGGTTAAAAAGTGCTTGCAAGGATTCATCATGACTTACAAATACCAACGTACTACCCACTAAGTTAGCTTGTGCAAATAACAGTTCGA
Source organism: Pseudoalteromonas sp. KS88 (assembly GCF_004766475.1). NCBI lineage: Bacteria > Pseudomonadati > Pseudomonadota > Gammaproteobacteria > Alteromonadales > Pseudoalteromonadaceae > Pseudoalteromonas > Pseudoalteromonas sp. KS88. Next base: position 203,483 of record NZ_PYHV01000009.1, on the reverse strand, counting down.
TAAACGCTGTTCGATTCGCTGCATCTAAGGCTGATGTGGGTTCGTCGGCAATAATAAGTTCAGGGCTACCAATAAAAGCGCGTGCGGCAGCAACGCGTTGTTGTTGACCAATACTTAAATTTGCTACGTTTTGCTGGTGGTGTTCCGTTGTGAGACCAAGCGCAGTTAATAACCTTGCGGCTTCTTGCTCTATACAGTCACTTTGTTGTAGCGCCTTTTTCTGGCGAGGCTTCGAAAACTGGCAACCTAGCATCACATTTTCAATGGGTGACAAATAAGGAAGTAAATTAAAATTCTGAAAAATATACCCTATATGATCAGAGCGAAAAACATCACGTTTACGGTTACTTAAGGCTGTTAAGTCAGTATTTAAAAGTTTTACGGTACCTGAGTTGGCAGTATTGATACCAGCTAACAATGACAATAAGGTTGATTTACCAGAGCCGCTAGGTCCATGTAAAAAAACATGTTCTCCATCTGCAATGTGTAATGCAGATATACTAAGCGTTGGCTTGGTTTGTTGTTTGTGCCATTTGAAAAGTACATTATTAAGTGTGATCATAAAAACCTATATAATAATTACCAACGCCAATAATTTAACTTTTTACGCATCTTTAAGTTTCGAATTAAATTAAGCGGTTTGGGCTTAAGTTTTGGATCTGTTAATACTAATTCATTGCATGCTGCAAGTACACGTTGGCTCGATAGGCCGTCTTGGTATGGATGAAGCTGTTGACAAAAAGACTCAATATCGTCCATTAGCTGAACTGGATGAGTTAAAGCAAGCTCAATGGCTGCTTCTACCTTTTCAGGATCCGTGACATCAATAAGGTGCTTTCCTGGATTTTGATTGCAAAAAGTGACGACTGGTTTTCGTTGCAAAATAAACATTAATAAAATTGATGATGTATCACAGAGCATAACGTCAGCAGCTTTTAGAAGTGGTAATACATTATCTGTTTCAATAAAGGTTAAGTTTTCATTTTGTAATGCTTTATATTGCGCAACGAGCTGTTGTGGCATTTTTGGATGAAACTGCATTAAAATACGCCACTTACCTTGTTCACTAAAAGTCTTTATTGTTTGATAAAGCTTCGGTGCCAGAGATAAGTTTCTTGAAAATGTTGAGCAAATTAATAGGGTTTTTCTTTTATCATCAGGCTGAGTATAAATACTTTTGGTGTCTGGGTTAAATAGGGGATCCAATGTTGGCCAACCAGTTTCTTTAACAGCAAAGTGCTTATATTGGTTTGACAGTTGTTCAAATTTCGATGTTGTATTAGGACCTTGGGTACAATATAAATCAAAACACCCTCTGATATTAAAGTGATCTTCAAAGCCTTTACGATTTAGTTTGCCTGAATTGAACCCATGGAAAAGGCCTACTTTTATACCCGGAATGAAAGGAGGGATAACATTTCCTGGAACGAATGAAACATCTGGAGACCACCTGATAACTTCTTCAATCGTTAATAGCTGAGCTTCATTATCTTTTAGGAAATTTGATGTAACTTCGTCTCCTTCCAAAAACCACTTTACCTCACCTCCTTGAGTTATTATCTCTTGCTGTAATGGCCTTAAAATAGCATAAGAGTAATTTTGAGAAATATACATTAAGTATTTTTTGTTTTTAGTTGCTGTTAAATAGTCCAAGTATAGTCCCCCAATGAAAAGGCCCATATTATAACTCTATATTGTTTATGACAGCAAAATTACACTGAAATAACCTTTTACCTCTTATTTGTGAGCTATGTATAAAAGCGCGGAGATTGAGCTTTTGGCTCGTCTCGATTATTATTAGCACCTCATAACCCCAATACCATACTTATGCTCATTATGAGCATGCCATACATCCGGAGATAGCATGACTAGCTATAAAGTTTTAGACGTAAACGATGATTTACCTATTCGTACAAAAGGCCCTGTTCACAGTGGTAAAGTACGCTCAGTTTACTGGTTAACAGACGAAGACAGTGCACGCTTGATCAGTGAAAAAGGGTATAAAGTTCCTAAGGGAACTGAGCTTGCCATTATGGTGATTTCTGATCGTATCTCTGCGTTTGATTGCATTTGGCAAGGCGAAAATGGGCTCAGTGGTGTGCCGGGCAAAGGTATTGCTTTAAATACTGTGGCTTCTCATTGGTTTAAACTGTTTGATCAAGCCGGTTTGGCTGGTAATCATATTGTTGATATACCCCATCCTTATGTATGGATTGTTCGTAAAGCGAGCACTGTTAAAGTTGAAGCGATTGCACGTCAGTATATTACAGGTAGCATGTGGCGTGATTACAGCAAAGGTGTGCGCAATTTTTGTGGCTTAGAGTTACCTGAAGGCTTAACAGCTAATCAAAAACTAGACGAAGTACTAATAACACCTTCTACAAAAGGAATTATTACAGGTGTTGATGACATTCCTGAAGTTGATGATGTGAATATTACCCGAGATAACATCACTAATAATCTGGCTGTATTTAACTTCAAGTCTGAGGCCGATGTTGCGCAATACGAAAAGTTACTCGTAGAAGGGTTTGGCTTGATCAGCGCCGAGCTTGCCAAATTGGATCAGATTTTTGTTGATACAAAGTTTGAATTTGGGTACGTGGAAGATATTGATGGCACAGATAAACTTATTTACATTGATGAAGTAGGTACCCCTGATTCATCACGAATTTGGGATGGTCCAGCCTATCGCAACGGCAAAATCATTGAAAACTCTAAAGAAGGGTTCCGTCAGTTATTGATTAACAATGTGCCTGAAAGTGATGTGCTGTTAAATAAGGATCGTATGGCAGAGCGCGAACAGTTAGCGCAAGACTATGTATTACCAGAGTCAGTTATGTTGTCCGTATCTGATACTTATGTAGGTATCGCAAGTAAAATTGCAGGTCATGAAGTTACTATTCCACGCGACCCTCGCGGTGAAGTAATTGCAATCTTAGATGAGCAATACGGTCTTATTTCTAAGTCTTAATTATCATTATTTAATAAAACGACTTTTAAAAGCCCAATGATTAACTATTATTTAGTGTAATTGGGCTTTTATTCTTGCAATTGAAGTCATAGTTCAATTAACTTAATCACATCCTGATAAAAAATAATTAATGTGGTTATAAACACAAAGGATAATAAAATGGTCGTGCAAGGAATTATCATTAATTGCTTAGCAATGCTTAGTATGTTGTTTTTTTCTTATGCTACCTTTGCCGCAAATATTACAGTAAATGTTAAAGATCAACATGGTCAGCCATTACCTGATGCAGTTATTGAGCTTAATGCTCAATCCTCTGATATTAACGCTGAAAAGCTACCTAAACTCATAATGGATCAAGTTGACAAGCGGTTTGCTCCAACGTTACTTATCGCGCGCAAAGGCCAGCAAGTTAACTTTCCTAATAGCGACAATATCCGTCATCATGTGTACTCTTTTTCTAAAGCAAAACCCTTTCAATTAAAGTTATATTCAGGGCAACCAGATAAGCCTATTGAATTTGATACTGACGGGGTTGTGGTGCTTGGATGCAACATCCATGACTCGATGGTAGGGTATATTTACGTTGCTAGTAGCGAACACGTTTATCAAAGTGATAGCAATGGGAATGTTGTACTTGATGATGTTACTTTGCCTGCTCAACTTACGTTTTGGCACTCTACACAAACGATACCTCTAGAAGAAAAAACGCCTTTAGCACTAACTAAAGACGCGGTCGGTAGTGTGACTGTTGTTATTGCTACGCAATCACCAAAACCGCGAAATACATTTGGTAATAAGTTTAAGGCTAATAATGACTAATAGCTTAAAAAATCGAGTTATCATAGTTTGTGTCGGCCTTGTTTTATTGACGACGGTAGTAAGTTTATTTAGTTTTTGGTGGTCCACAAGCCAGTTCAATGAGAAAAAAGTCACGCAAGATATTAATGTGGCTGAGAATGTTTATAAGCAATATTTAACAGCAAAAGAAAGCTTGCTATTAACGGCCGCAAAGGTACTAACGTCTGACTTTGGATTTAAGCAAGCCGTCGCTACGCGAGATGCAGATACTATCGGTAGTGTGCTGTACAATCATAGTCAGCGAATTGATGCTGAGCTTATGCTGCTGCTTGATTTATCAGGTAAATTAATTTCATCTAATAAACCTAACCAAGAGTTTAGCAATGATTTAGAGCAAATGATGAATGAGCTGTTAACGAATGCAGAGCAATCTAATTTTGTCGTGCTTGATAACGATTTATACCAAGTGATTTTGCTGCCAGTTCGAGCACCTCGAACAATTGCGTATAGTTTGGTTGGCTTTAAGATAACCGATGAAGTAGCGACTGAGTTAAAAAACCTCACCAATATGGATGTGAGCTTTATTGCTGAGCAAGATGGGCTAGTACGCAGTTCATTATTATCAAGGCCATCACCATTTTCGCCAAATGATTACTTTTATCAAGCAACCACCTCTCGCATATTTGGAGAGCAAGTAATTTACCGCAATCGTGATTTACACCTTGCATCATTGAAAGGCCATTCGGTTAATGTTTTACTCAGTGCTGATCTAACACAAAGCTATACTGAATTTGAGCGCTTGTTTTTTACCATTATTTTACTGGCTGCTTTAACAATTATCATTGGCGTTGTTGCCAGTAGCTTACTCGCCAAAAATCTGACTATGCCCTTATCTCAACTAGCGAGTTTAGCTCGGCAATTCGCGCAGGGTAATTACAGCGTTGATTCAATGAGTAATAAGCAAAGCACCGAAATTAAAACATTGATAGATGCGTTTAAAAACATGGGTAATGATATCAATGAGCGTGAGCAACAAATCAGCTTTGCTGCAAAGCATGATACGTTAACAGGTTTTTATAATCGCTCAGCCATGCTTGAGGTATTAAATGAATCTCTTGCTAAGAATCAAGATTACACGTTAGTCGCTATCGATATCAAAGGGCTTCGTCATATCAACGATAAGTTAGGACCTAGAGTCGGTGATGATTGCTTAAAAGCTGTAGCGTGCCGTATCGCTGAATTTTCAGATGAGTTAGGGGGCTTTCACGCTCGAATCGGTGGGGATGAATTTTTAACTGTTTTTCCAACGACTTCTAGCCAAAATTTGAAAAAGGGTATTTCAGGATTAATGGCGTTACTAGAAACGCCTTACATGTTACAAAAACTAAAAATCAATTTACGCTTTAGTGCCGGTGTTGTTAGCTATCCAGATCAAGGAACCGCACCAGATGACTTGATGCGACGCGTACTGATTGCCGTTGATAGCGCGACTAATGAGCATGAAAATATTCACCATTATAGAGAAGGTGAAGATGAGGAGCATCTAGAGAGTTTACTCATTATTGATGAATTAAAACAAGCAATTGCAGATGATGATGGGCAGCTTTTTATGACCTATCAGCCGAAACTTAACTTTGCGACTCAAAAAGTAGATAAAGTGGAGTCTTTGATCCGTTGGCAAAGAAAAAACGGTAGTTGGGTATCTCCTGAGCTGTTTATCGATCTCGCTGAACAGTCAGGCTTAATTGTAGAGCTAACTGAGTGGGTTATTGATACTGTTGTAAAGCAGGTTGGACAATGGCAACACGCAGGCATATTTATGCAAGCTGCAATCAATGTTTCCGCACAAGATATTGCTTATCCAGGCTTTCATGCGAACTTATTAAAAGTATTAAAAAGTTATTCTGTGGCTCCTGCATTAATAACAATTGAGTTAACAGAAAGGGATATGATTGAGAATGAAGAGAAAGGTATTCAAGCGCTGAACAAGCTTAAAGCGATAGGGGTTAAAATATCGCTTGATGATTATGGGGTTGGTCAAACCTCGCTTGGGCGTTTAAAAATGCTTCCTATCGATGAGCTTAAATTAGATAAATGTTTTATATTAAAACTGGATGAGTCAGAAAAAGACCAATTCATAGTAAAATCAACTATTACATTGGGCCATCAACTGGGTTTTTCAGTGGTCGCTGAAGGTGTAGAAACACAAAAGTCTTTAGAGATACTGCAAGATCTTAAGTGTGACCATATCCAAGGGTACTATTTAAGTAGACCTTTAAAAGCGGATTTATTTGAACAATGGCTGGAGCAATATAATGAATTGGCATAACACTTTTTTCGCATTGCTTATTGTATTTTATTCATTAGATTCTTTTGCAGGTCAAGGCAAGTTATTGGGTACGCCTGGTGTCTCGCAAGTAGAGGGGAGCGCTGGTGGTGGGCTTGTTCCTTGGGCACAGCTTGCGGGTTATGCTAGCGATGAAGAATTTGCTGTAAATGGCTTTTGCAGCCGAGCTGATGTCAGCGATTACTCTCTAGATGTCTGTGGCGCACAAGTAAATGTATTGGATCGTGTGGAATTAAGTTATGCGCAGCAACGTTTTGAAGTGCTAGCATTAAACACCACCATAGAGCAATCGATTACTGCAGCAAAGGTACGACTGTATGGTGATATAGTTTACAGTTCATGGCCGCAGTTAAGCCTAGGGGCACAGCACAAGTCGCTTGACGATGGAACTGTTGCCACGCTTGTGGGCGCGCAAGAAACGAGCGGAACAGATATTTACTTAGCTGCTAGCAAATTACATTTAGGTGCTTTAGCAGGGTATAACGTATTTTGGAACTTAACTACTCGCTACAGCGATGCTAATCAGCTAGGTTTACTTGGCTTTGGTGGTGAGAATGCGAGTAAAGAGTTGCTGTTTGAAGGTAGCACCGCTATTTTTCTTAGCCGCGAAATTGCTTTGGGCGTGGAGTATCGTCAAAAAAGTAACAATCTAGGGTTAGGTGAACAAAATTGGCAGGATATATTTGTAGCTTGGATGCCAAATAAATATGTAAGTATAACAGCTGCTTGGCTTGACCTAGGCAGTATTGCTGGGGCTAAAGATCAAACCGGATGGTATCTATCTGTAACAGGGTATTGGTAATGAAAATAACAGTATGTGTTTTATTTGTCGTATTGCTAACTGCGTGTAAATCAGCTCCCAATACAACACTTTATCAACAACTTAATGGCCATGAGGGCATTGAGCGTTTAACCGATAGTTTTATTAACCAAATTGGTAATGATGACAAAATCTTAGCCTACTTTAGGGATGCAAACGTTGCTCATTTTCGTAATGGCTTTATCAACCATTTATGTGCTTTAACTGATGGCCCCTGTGAGTACACAGGTGATAGTATGGTTGCTATTCACACTGGTATGAATATTACGGAGGCTGATTTTAATCGTGTAGTTGATTTATTGATAAGTGCCATGGAGGAGCAAAATATTAGCCATACTATACAGAATAAAATATTAGCCAAAATGGCACCATTACGACCAGAGATTATTCGTATTTAATCAAAAATAGCTCCTATATTTCATAGTTATGGCTGAAAAAGTGCATTGATTTATGTACAATGGTCTTTGTTATCGTTAATTAAATGTAAAATATGTTTGCTTATTTTGATGTTCAGCACATTTATTATATCCCCCAATATTTACCTGTTATAAAAAAACTAACTGGAAAAGGCCACCAGTGCGTGTTGGTTTTTTATAAGTCTCAAGACACTGAGCTTATCGCTATTTGTGAGCAATTTATAACAGATAACCAGATCGAAGCAGTGTGGTTAGCCAATACAGGAGAAGCGTTTGATTTTTATCAAACGTGTCATGCTGATTGGGTTATATTTGGTAATGCATTCGCACAAAGCGAAGCATTGAACAAGAAAACGGCCATGATGCAGCATGGTATTGGGCCAAAGCAATGCTATTACGATGTATCTAATACAGGTATGACCGTGCGTTTTGTTGAGGGAGAGCACAGAAAAAAACGCCTTGAAGCGCTCTATCCAAAGGGTAACTTTGTTGACTCAGGGTATGCTAAATTAGACCCGCTATTTGATCATTCTGTTGAAAAAATTCAATTGACGTCATTAGGTCTTGATCCTAAAAAGCCGACTTTATTGTATGCACCGACATTTTACCCTAGCTCAATAGAGTGTATGAGTGACGCATTTGCAGAAGACTTTTCTGCATACAACATTATTATTAAGCCGCATTTTTTCTCCCTAACAAAGCCTCGTTATAAAAAGCAACGTATTAAATTAGCGCGCTGGCAGCAAAGTAATAATGTATTTGTTGCTGATACAAATCAATTTGACTTAACTCCATTTTTAGCTATTTCGGACATTATGCTTTCTGATGCCTCATCGGCAATTTTTGAATTTGCAGCCTTAAAAAAGCCTGTTATTTGGTGTGATTTTTATAAATTGAGATGGAGCTACCGTGGGATTTTTTCGTTTCGTTTGAAAGAGCGATTAGATGATGACATTCATTATTTTAATCAAATTTGTCACCCTGCCAGGAAGTATACGGAGGTAGCTTCGATGATTGACAACTCTTACAAAGAGAGCCAAGCTTTTAAAGAAAATAAAGCACGATTAATAGCACAGCTTGCAGGAAAAATAGATGGTTTTGCAGCTCTGCGTATAGTTAATTACTTAGAGGAAAATTCATGAAACGGGTTGTTACTTTTGGTACGTTTGATATTTTCCATGTGGGGCATATCAATATTTTAGAACGAGCTAAAGCACTTGGCGACTATTTGATTGTTGGTGTTTCATCTGATGCGCTTAATATGTCTAAAAAGAGTCGTAACCCAGTTTACAGTGAAGAAGAGCGGGTGAAAATTATTAGTTCATTACGCTGTGTTGACGAAGTGTTTATTGAACATTCACTTGAACTAAAAGGTCAGTATATTATAGAAAAACAGGCTGATTTACTGGTTATGGGAGATGATTGGGCCGGGCGTTTTGATGAGTTTAGTAATTTATGCGAAGTTAAGTACTTACCTCGCACTCCATCAATTTCGACAACTGAAATAATAGAAGTTGTCAGAAAACCAGTCACCTCGTTGTCATGATTTAGCAATCCAATAGTCATAAAGGCGGCTTAATATTTATACCAACCTATAAATATTGGTATAAGCCCATTATGCACTTTCTATTTGTATCCCGTCGTAATGTACACGCCCGTTATTATAAAAAACTAATTTCTCAGCTTAACATTAGTGCCAGCATACATATCTTTGGTAAGCCAATGCTTGGCGCTTTAAAATACATACCTCAAGCACTTAATACTTCTTTTGACGATATTATTGCTACTCAGATAAAACGTAAGCAAGCCAAAAACAGTATGTGGAACAGTCATATATTTACTATGCTTTATGCATTTTTCCTGAATATCATTGAGTGCTGCCGTTATGCCAAATACTTAGCTTTATTTGAACAACAAAAACCGACTCATTTAGTTATTTGGAATGGCAATAAACTGCCTAACGTAACGGTTGTAAAGGCAGCTAAAAGGCTAGGCATAAATGTGTTTTATTATGAGAATGGGTTGCTGCCTAATACGAGTTGCTTAGACCCTAAAGGTGTAAACTTTGCATCGTCAGTAAAGCGTGAACGTGAGTTTTATGAAAATTTTGAGCTTCCTGAGCATTTCAATGTACATATCCCAAAGCTAACGCCTAGAGCAAATCATAAAAAGCGCAAAAAGTTTGTGCAGAGCAAACTGCCAGCACGCTATATTTTTGTGCCATTTCAAGTGCCCCATGATACACAGATTGCGAGCTATTCGCCCTGGATACATTCTATGGAAGCACTTTATGATAAGGTGATGGAGGCTGTGGAGGAATTGAATGACCCGCAATTAAAAGTTGTTTTTAAGGAGCATCCATCGTGGCATAAACATTATCCTCATCTATACAAAAAGCATCCCCAAGCACTATTTGCAAATGGTAATGTCACCGCTGATTTAATCGAAAATGCACAAGCAGTTGTAACAGTAAATTCAACCGTTGGTATTGAGGCGCTGTTAATTGGACAGCGTGTTATCACCCTTGGGCAGGCATGTTATAACATCGATGGTTTGGTGTTACATGCACCAAATGAAATCGCGCTGCGTAATCAGCTTTTGCAAGTAATGCATGGTTGGCAAGTCGATTCACATTTAAAAGATACGTTTTTTAGCTATTTAAAGCATGTTTACTCTGTTCAAGGAAGGTGGCAAGATTGCTCTAAAGATCATGTTGAAGCTGTCGAGAAACGTTTGCTCGGCCTTGATGCGTTTTCTCAGCAAGTAAATGAAGTAAAGGAACACAATGAACAACATTGTCACATGCCAGTGGTTGAACGAACACATAAACGATTCAAAACTCGTTATCTTTGATGCGGGTATGGTGCGCCCAGGGCAACCAGGGCGATACCAACCAGATACTAAACTCCCAAATGCCCAGCGGTTTGATTTTAAAAAGCAGCTCGCTGATTTATCCAGTGGCTTGTCGCACACTATGTGTAGTCCTCAGCAGTTCACTGAGCAAATGCAATCGATGGGGGTAGATAACGACTCGCTAGTTGTCATATATGAAGACCAAGGGTTGTTTAGCTCTGCTCGCGGGTGGTGGATGTTTAAAGCAATGGGGTTTGATAATGTTAAAGTGCTCAGTGGTGGTTTAGCTAAATGGCAGTCTCTGGGCTATCTCACTCAAGTCGAATATAGCCACAACCAGCATAGAGGGAACTTTACTGCTAAACCAAGAGCAGACTACTTCATAGATGCCGCTGCGGTGTTTAATGGCATTGATGATGATAATGTCCTGCTGCTTGATGCGCGAGGTTATAAACGCTATACAGGTGAGATGGCTGAGCCCAGACCCGGTATGCGCAGTGGTCATATCCCAAACAGCCTTTCATTGCCCTTTATTGAGTTACTTGTTAAAGGCGAAGCTAAATCAATTGAGCAAATTAAAGCGGCCTTCGCTACGGTTGTTGATCAACAAACTCAGCTGCAATTTAGTTGTGGTTCTGGGGTAACCGCATGCATATTAGCCTTGTTTGCTGAGGAATGTGGTTATCAAGGTTTACACGTTTATGACGGTTCGTGGAGTGAGTGGGGCGCACGAGATGAACTTCCCATCGAAACCGGCCCTTGCCCTAAGCGCGCATAGTTATAATGAATTAATTGCAAAATCATAGTGTCGCCAATAGTTAATAGCCTTGTTATTTAATGGTTGGCGTACCTGTACTTTGCTGGCTGTAGCCGAGGGACTTTGTTGTTTGTAAAAGTCTAAGCAGTCAGCTTTCCACTCTAAATTACAAAAAGCGTATACCTTTTTCGTGTTACAGGCAGGTTCAGTTACTAACTCTTCGTATTGCATGATCAAGACGTTGTTTTTATATGTGCTCGCGAAGTGATTTATAAGGCTACAGTAGTCGTCGTAAAAGCGGTTTATATTGTTTAAATCATAACTGTAATGATGAAAAGCACTCGCAGGATTGTAAAGCTGACGGAAATTTGCAATACAACTAGCTTGTTGCCCTCGTTGCATACAAATTATTTTAGCTTGTGGAAAAGCGGCTAAAATCAAATCAATATAATAAAAGTTAAACGGTTGTTTATCGCAAATACGTAATGACGGCGCTACTAATTGACTCACGCGTTGTTGATAATTATTAAGTTGCTCAACTGTATCTTTATTATTATAGGCGGCGGTTAATACCTCACTATTTAAAATCTGCTTATTGCCTCCTTGGCATAGTTGAGCAATGTCGTTGAGTTCACCTACACCTTGAACTGCCGCAGACTGGTTTATGACTTTTTCCATTAATGTGGTGCCTGAGCGTGGCATGCCGACAATAAATATGGGCGCAAAGGTATTGTCGGTTTGTGTTGTCGAGAACTGCTGGCTAAAGCTAATTAGTTGTTGGCAGAATTGACTGTGTTGATCAGGGTTATATTTTACGAGTTGGTTTATTGTATTTTTGCTTGCATTAAAAGCGATAAATGCATTTTTGTAGTCCTTTTTATGCTCATAATTGAGCGCGATGGCGTGTTGTGCATAGTGGTTGTCTTGCGTTGCAAGTTCGCTTTTTACTAACGTCTTAAGTTGTGCCAGATGTGTTGTTGCAGAGTCAGTATTATTGAGCTCTGCCAGTGAATAATGTGCTTGAAAGTACAAAGGATGCTTCGTTATTAATTGCTTTAATAAATTATGTGCTTTGTCAAACTCGCCCATAACTTTATAGCCAATTGCTAAGTTGTAACTTATTTGAGGAGTTGATGAATCGCGCAGGTAGGCTTTTTTTTGCCAGTTGAGTGCCTCTTGATAATGCCCTAAACGAGTCAGTACGTTAGCAATGAGGTCATTATAAATCGCATCATCATATTCACTATTTAGCGTTTTATTTATGTACTGCTGCGCGTTAATTAGTTGCCCAGTCAGTACCGCTATTTTAGCTAAATGAGCAAAATACAGGGGCTGCTCTGTAATACTAAGTGCTTTTTCAAGTAGCTTTTGTGCTTTGTTTTTATCGCCAACGGCTAAGTTTACTTGTGCCAACAAAAAGTAACTAAAGTGACCAGTTGGATCCTGTGTTAAGTTGCTTACTAGTATGTAATGAGCATCATTGAATTTGCCTTGCGTAATTGCAAGCTCAATTTGCTGCTGAAGCTGAATTTGGGCTGATGTTAGTTGCATAAGCTAAAGGATAAAAGCCTTGGTACAAAACACCAAGGCTTTTACTCGTTGTTTATAATTCAAAGTTATAAGTAAACTTCATACCTATCGTGCGCGGTGTTGTTGTGTAATGAGCGTATACACGTTGCAACTCAGGTAAAGCCTTGTTGTCACCTGTTTGAGACATACCCGCCCATGATTTATCACGGCGCACTGAGGTAAACGCGTATTTGTCGAATAAGTTATCAACATAAATAGTGGCTGACCACATGTCACCAGTTATTCTTGCTGACAAGTTACTAAGCGAATAACCAGCCAGTGTTTCAGCGTCATCTCTAAGACCTACTTTAGTTATTACATCACTTTGTGCTGTCATACCATAGTTAACACTTAAAAGTTTGTCGTCCATTATATCTTGCTCATAGCGTAGCCCAAATGAAAATTGATGTTCAGGAGCGCCTGGTAATCGATCGCCATTTACTGCGCCATTATTAATGCCAAAGAGATCAGGTGCATCTTCAGTTAGTTCTGCTTTAGCATAAGCGTAAGTAGCGTAAGCAGTCCAGTTATCAGCAAATATAGCGCGAGATGAAATTTCCACCCCTTTTGAATTTGCTGAGCCGGCATTTGCAGTGATTAGTTCTTGGCCATTGACAGTGGAACTACCTACTTGCGCATCTTTCCAATCGACATTAAATAACGCCGCATTAAAATGTAGGCTGTTTTTAAACCAACTCGATTTAAAGCCAAGCTCATAGTTAACTGTGGTATCAGGTTCATAATCTTCTTCATTCGCAAGTGCACATACGATTTGTTGCTCTGGTAACACATCTGGACAAGGTGCTATACCGTTACCACCGCCAATTCTAAATCCTTCACTTACTGTAAAGTAGGCCAACATGCCAGATTCAAATTTATAGTTAGCGTTAAACTTAAATAAGTTACCACTATCATTGGCACTGACATTTTCCATTTCAAGTTGATCAAGTGATGAAAAATCTCCAGAGTACAGTGGTGTAGCTGAACCTGAGTTAGTAGAAATGTCATATTCGTATAAACGTGCGCCAAGTGTAACATCAAGTTGCTCAGTCAGGCTGTAACCAACCTCTCCAAAAACTGCTTGCTCTTTGATTTTAGAATTGCTGATTACAATATACTCTAAGTCTTCTTGTACATTAGGTATTCCACCGCCCCAAAATTCAGTTAAACCCGGTGTATATTCACGGTCGTCTGAAAAGTTATCTTGTTTATTGTAATAAACACCTACAATCCAATTTAAAGCGTTATCTGAATTAGATACTAAGCGCAGCTCTTGAGTAAAGTTATCACGATCAGCAGTATCAAGTGTTTGCCCGACAAATGCTGGGAAATCAGCGTAGCCAGTCCAAATATCATAAAGTAAGTCAGTTTGGTCTCGTTGCCCTGACTGCTCATAGCTTGACCAGCCAGAGGCGGATACCAACTCTGCAAAGCCTAAGTCAGCCTTTACTTCAAGGCTTAAAAGATCATTTTCTTGTTCACCAGGCTCAAGTACGCGAGCTGCGTTTTCATAGCGGCCAATAGTTCCTTTCAGGGCACTACTATCAGCTAGCGTATTATATTGTGTTGTTGAGTTGCCACCGTGTTCTTGCTTTTGATAAAAGTAATTTAGCGTAGCATCAACGTTTTCATTTGCTTGCCAGCGAACAGATAGGCGTCCAGTGGTAATTTTCTCATCGTTTGCATCATTCACACGACGTAAGTTGTTATCAATATCATTTTGATTTGTAAAGTCGGGATTTGGGTTAGATACACCAGGTTCTTGCACTGCATATTTGTAATCGATATAACCTGGTTTATTATAATAATTCAGGCTAGCGCGAACCGCTAATACATCGTCAATTAATGGTGTATTAAAGACTGCACCAAATTCACCACCAGTATCATCACTTTCATTGATTGAAAAGATATCACCGGAAACACTGCCTTCGGTAATATCAAGTTGAGGCTGCTTTAGTAAATATCGGATTGCGCCACCTAGAGTACCTGCACCGTATAGAGTACCTTGTGGGCCAATAAGCACTTCCATGCGATCAATGTCGGTTAGGCGTAAACTTATATTCAGCGGAATTTCACCGACATAGGTTGCCACAGTCCCGCCATCTGAGCCGCGATCTGAAGAATTAGTATTTAAACCACGAACAATAATCGGCGAACCTTCTCGGCCACCTTGATCAGAAATAGTTAAACCAGGTACCCAGCGAGCAACGTCTTCAAGGTTACCAATGTTTTGATCAGAAATAACATCACCATCTAAGGCGGTAATATTAAGCGGTGCATCTTGAATAGAGCCAGAGCGCCTGGTTGCTGTTACTTCAATAGTTTCGATTTCTTTATTAGCAGTTATCTGCTGTTCAGCTGCAACAGTATGATGAGCAGTAAAAAATTGAGCGGCTATTGCACAAGCGATAATGCTCGGCTTGAACTGTTTCATTTAGTATCCTGTTTTTTTCTGGTTGTTGTTACTAAATAGAAAAGCATGTTAAAAAAACATAAACAAGATGGTTGAAATTGGTACAGAAATTTATATTCAAAAATACGCGTGTATTATTCACGTAAATGCATTTTTAAGTTGATATTCTTTGTTTTTTTGAATAAAAATATTTTTAAATATTTTTCTTGTAAATTTTATGTTTGAAGGAAAGAGGAGGGTTTTGCGTATAAACTTATGAAAATGGGCAATTCTTACAATTGTTTTTGCAGCAGGTTCCACGCTTTAAGAAAAACCAACGACTGAATACCATGTAGCCGTTTTGCATTTCATAATCGAGATTTTCTATCAGGTTTGCGTTGCTATGGAAACGTTTAGCAAAAGTCAGTTGTTCTTTTAAAGGTTGCGTGTACAAGGTAGCTAAAAACTGATTGATTTTAGCTAACGTACACTCTTTGCATAAACAACTGGTGGTTGAGTCATTAAGCGGTAAAATAGCTGGGAGTTCATTGCACCAACAGGCGTTGATGTTATCAACATTACATGTAAGCGTTGTTTGACATTGTGAACAGGCTAAAGTTGTCATTTAATATTCATTCAGTTTTTAAAATCATTATTAGAATAACAGATAAATAAACATGAACAGAGCACAAGCGTTAGCAGAATTTGCCACCCTAGGTAAAAATAAGGACCAAGCCATTGGTATTATTGTTTCAACGAACGAAGTTGAACCTATTTTATGCTACACGTTAACGCTCGAAAACGTCATTGATGTACTTAAACGCTGCCTTGCTGGCGAAATCGACTTAGATGACCTTGAGTTGTGGGCGAATGTAATTGAAGCACGAACTGACATAGACTACAGCGCAGTGGAAGGTGTGATATATGCACTGAGTAACAGCGAGCAAATGGGCGAGCTAGATAATGATAAAGTGGCGAAGTTGGTTGAGTTATTGAAATGCTAGCCGTTAGCTTTTAGAACACATAGCGATAAATTAAAGCCGCGTTTGATTTAACAAGCGCGGCTTTTATTTTCAGCTAAAACTGCCTGCTTTTACTTGTGGTAGTTTAAGCAGGTTTCTACTTCGTTTTTAGAACCTAAAATAACAGCTACGCGTTGGTGGATAGCGTCAGGTTGAATATCCATAATACGTTCAGTACCTGTAGATGCAATACCGCCAGCTTGTTCTATTAACATCGCCATTGGATTTGCTTCATAAAGTAAGCGTAGTTTGTTTGGTTTGTTAGGATCTTTGGTGTCAGTAGGGTAGGTAAAAATTCCACCTCGGCATAAAACTCGATGCACGTCACCGACCATAGCAGCAATCCAGCGCATGTTGAAATTACGCGCTCGTGGGCCTGTTTCACCGGCCATCAAATCATTGATGTAGCTTTGCATCGCAGGTTGCCAGTGACGTTGATTTGATGCATTGATAGCGTATTCGCTGGTTTCTTCAGGTACTTTAGCAAAGTCTTCAGTTAATAAAAACGTACCATGTGTTTTATCAAGCGTGAAAAAGCGGGTACCTTTACCCGTTGTTAATGCAAGCACAGTTGATGGGCCATAAAGTACATATCCCGCTGCCACTTGGTTTTTACCCGGTTGCATAAAAATGCTTTCATCCGCAGCATCCGAACCTTCAGGTGCTCGCATAATTGAGAAAATAGTGCCGACTAATGAGTTGATGTCAGTATTTGATGAACCATCTAATGGATCAAATGCCACAATATAGCTTGCATCTGGGTTGCCTGCTACGGTGTAGTCTTCTTCTTCTGACGCAATCGCTTTAACGTAGCCAGATTCCAGCAAAATATCTTTTAATAACTGGTTGGTTAACACATCAAGTTTCTTTTGTGTTTCACCTTGAATGTTCTCATCCAGTGTTGAACCAAGTACGCCCGATAATGCACCTTGACCTACACGGAACGAAATCTCTTTGCACGCAGCTAAAATCGTTCTTATTAACGAGATTAAATCTCTTGGGCAACCGTCTTCAAGTAATACTGGGGGTAGTCTACGCATTCTATTTTCCTGATAACGTTAAAGGCCATGATAATCATAGGGTGAGAGGGATCATCAAAGCTAGCGCTGAATTTCGTCTTAAATAACTGTATTTTAAAGCTGATATCCTATACTAGAACCACCTTCAAGCTTATTTAAAACGCGAATAACAAAGATAAGATTATGCAAAAAATACCACTGATACGTTACATACTCTTTACTGTGTTGCTGACTATGATAACCCAAGCGCACGCAGCAATTAAGTCTATAAATGATTTTACTGCACAAATGAATCATTTTCCTGGCTATTTTTCATTCTTTTACGATACCGAAAATGGCAAAATCTATTTAAAAGTAGATAAACTTGAACAGCAATTTTTACTGCAGCAAAGTTTACCTTATGGTGTTGGCTCAAATGATATTGGCCTCGACCGTGGTCAGTTAGGCAATACACACCTAGTAAAGTTTGAGCGCTTTGGTGACAAAGTGATGCTCAGAGCAATCAACACGTATTACCGAGCTAATACATCTAATAAGGCTGAGCAAAAAAGTATTCAAGAGGCATTTGCGTCAAGTATTTTAGCGGGTTTTAAAGTAGTGGCGCAAAGCCCACAAGCCGTTTTAATTGATTATACCCCTTACTTACTGAGCGATGTTCATGGTGTTAGCCGCACCTTGGCTTCTCGCAAACAAGGTAGCTTTAGTCTAGATGAGAGCCGCAGTGCAGTGTATATGCCGCGTTCTAAAGCCTTTATGAAAAACACTGAGCTTGAAGCTGTGCTCACCTTTAAAGGGAGTAAGCCGGGTAAGTATATCCGCCAAGTCAGCGCAGACCCTTATGCGTTGACGGTTCATATGCACCATTCATTAATTGAACTACCTGATGATAACTACACACCTCGTAAATTTCATCCTCAATCAGGTTACTGGAGTATTGAACATAAAGATTACGCTGCGCCGTTGAGTGATTCAATGTTAGTACGTTACATTCCACGTCACCGTCTTGCTAAAAAAGACCCTTCACTACCAATCAGTGAACCGGTAAAACCTATTACGTACTATTTAGACCCAGGTGTCCCGGAGCCTGTTAAAACCGCTTTACTTGAAGGTGGTCAATGGTGGAATGACGCTTTTGCAGCAGCAGGATACAAAAATGCATTTATTATTAAAGTATTACCAGATAACGCAGACCCGATGGATATTCGATACAACGTGATTCAATGGGTTCATCGTGCAACACGAGGTTGGTCGTATGGCAGCTCAGTGATTGACCCTCGTACAGGTGAAATTTTAAAGGGCCACGTTACATTAGGCTCATTACGTGTTCGCCAAGATATTTTAATTGCAGAAGCACTTGCAGCGCCATATATAAATGGTAATGAAGTGACTAAAGCCTTGCAAGCTATGGCGTTGGATCGTATTCGCCAACTCAGTGCTCATGAAATAGGCCATACGCTAGGTATTGCCCATAATTTCTCTGCCTCAGTGGCAGACCGTTCATCGGTTATGGATTACCCTCACCCGTTATTAAGCTTTAACGAGAAAGGTAAGCTAGATGTCAGTCGTGGATATGCGCATGGCATGGGTCAATGGGACACACAGGTCATTAAATATGGCTACAGTGATTTTACCGGTTTTGATGAAAGTGCGGAGCTTGCAGCTATTTTGGCGCAAAATAAAGCCAAAGGATTGGAGTTTATCTCTGATAGCGACGCCCGCCCTAAAGGTGGCGCTCACCCTACTGCTCATCTTTGGGATAATGGTGCATCACCGAGTGAAGAGTTAGCCCGTGTTCTAGAAGTACGTAAATACGCATTGGCTAATTTTGGTATCAAGAATATAAAAACAGGCACGGCTTTATCTCAACTTGAAGAGATGTTAGTGCCTTTGTATTTATTTCACCGTTACCAAGTTGAGTCGGTTGTTAAATTGATTGCCGGTGTTGATTATGACTACGAAGTACGCAGTGATGAGGCCGTAAAAGGGGCTCAAGTAGTGAGTAAATCATTACAACAGCAAGCGCTCAATGCCATGTTAAGTACATTAACAGCCGAAAATTTAATGCTACCTGAGCATATATTGGCACTGATACCACCTAAAGCATACGGTGAGTCAAAAAGCCGTGAAAGTATTGTCGGTCGTACAGGCTTAACACTCGATGCGATGGCCTTACCTGAGGTGGCTGCAAATCACAGTTTATCGTTAATGCTAAATAGTCAGCGCTTAAACCGCCTTGCGCAGCAACAAGTCCATAGTAGTGACTTTTTTACATTTGATGAAATGCTTGCGCAAATATATGAGCACATATTTGAAAGCGCGCAGCAAACAGGCATGGCAGCTAAGATAAATCAGCGCGTGCAGTTGTTAACGGCTAAGCAATTTGCAGATCTAGCTGTTAGCCATGATGTGGATCCTGAAGTGCAGGCTCAGTTGCGTTATTACTTAGTCAAGTTAAGTGATGACTATCAGCAGCGTTCGCTACTTGGCAGTGTGAGTATCGGTGAAAGTGCATTTAAGCAGTATTTATCTGAGCAAATAAAGCAATTTTTAGCATCAGGAGAGTGGCCTTCAAACTTTAAAGTTTTACCAATCCCACCAGGTTCACCCATTTAAATGGAAGCGCGGGTTTATCCCGCGCACTTGAAGCATCCAGGCGCGATGTCAAATCGCGCCTACCATTTCACTTGCATAAAAATGGTTTTTTGTTAACCTACTGGCCTTCCATTTTTAGTCTTTTTGAGGTGTTTATGGCGTTTTTATCTCGCTCGATATTGGCGTTATCTGTAGCACTTTCAAGTTCCTTTGCCTTTGCCCAAGCCCAATGTGAGGTTGAACTCAGCCATGGCCTTATAATTACTGATGATGTAATTCGCATTGTGGATAAAGGCCAAACTCGGGTACAAATAAATAATAATAACCAGTTATTTATTCGAGGTTATTGGATAGATTTAAGCACTGAAGAAAGCCAAGTTCTTGCGCAATTTAGTAAAGGAATTAGAGATACTGTTCCAGAGCTTGTTGAACTTGCTACTGATGGTGTGAACTTAGGTTTGAGCGCAATTGAGCAAGTTGTTGAAGGTATGTCAGACAAAGAACCTGAAGTGCTTAAAACCCAGCTACAATACGTTGAGCGCGCATTGATGGATAAATTTAAGCGTGGTGACGACTTCTTTTTTATTGCCCCACAGTCGTTGTCTAAAATCGATGATTTCTTTACCGAAGAGATCAGTAAAAAAATCCATTCAGCTGTGCACGGTTCATTAGGGGCTATTTTAGTCTCACTGGGTGATGCATTTAAATCGCGTGAAGGGAATATCGAGGATCGCATTAACGATATGGGCCAGCGAATGGATATTATCTCTAAAGAAATTGATAAATCATTACAAAAAAAAGCTCACCAATTAGAGCTTAAAGCCTCAGAATATTGTGAGTGTTTAAATTCGTTAGATATAACAGAATCGCGCTTACAAACGATTGTGCCAGATCTTGCCGATTTTGATTTAGTGCAAATAAAATCGTAATTGCTGGCCTAATAAAAAAGCCCGCAAACGAGTACGGGCTTTTCAGGGAAGTTGATGATTAAGATTTAAATTTACCTGTTTGCGCTTCTAAATCATTCGTTAAACCTTTTATTAAATCAGTCGCCGCGTGAGCTTGATGAGATACATTCGCTGTTTGTGAAGCGGTATCTGAAATTGTCACAATCCGTTTGGCTGTATCTTCACCTGCATCAAGTTGTTCTTTCGCCGCGATAGCAATTTGGTGACTCATTTGCGCAATTGCACTGAGCGAAGAGGCCACGCGTTGTAATTCTTCACTGGCGTCTTTCGATTTAGCAACAGTTTGCTCACTGGTCGTAATGCTTAAGTTCACTGATGTTTTAGCATCTTGGGTGGCTGATTGTAGCTTGCCAATCATGGTGTGGATCTCTTCAGTGCTTGATTGAGTGCGCTGGGCGAGTTGTCGCACTTCATCAGCAACAACGGCAAAGCCGCGGCCTTGTTCGCCGGCACGGGCAGCTTCAATAGCTGCGTTCAAGGCAAGTAAATTTGTTTGCTCAGCAATTCCTTGAATTACACTTAGCACGTTAGCAATATTATTTACTTCATCATCAAGAACTTGGATGTTATTACCAGCGCTGTCAATTTGTTGCTCTAATAACGCAATGGTGTTCGCAGCCTCAGTGGTTAAGTGGCTGGCACTTTGGCCTTGGTTTTCAGCTTCTTGAACTGAATGCGCGGCTTGTTCTGCATGTTCTACAACAGTTTGAGCAGAAGCGGTCAGCTCTGTAATAGCGGAAGCAACCATGTGGGTTTCTTCGTTCAAGCTTCGCGTTAATTTATCAAGTTCTATCGAGCGGGATTCATTATCAATACTTTGATTTTTAAGGCTGTCAGTCACATCTTTAATACCGCCGACTACGCCCCGCAAACCCTGCTGCATATATTGCATTGCTGCAATAATACTCTCGGCTGGTGCATCGCTTCGGATGTGAGAGTCTAAATTACCTCTTGATACTTGTTTAACTATATCAATAACTTGATTTACTTCACCACCAAGTGCGTTACTTAAAGATATACCAAAGCGCGCAATCGCAATTGTCAGTACAATAGCAATGATTAATGACAGCCCAAGCAGCCAACTTGCTGTATCCCAATAACGTGCGTTGACTTCTTTGGCGCTAATACCAGTGCCAACGTACCAGCCAAAGTAAGGCGTTTTCTGTACTACAGAGGTCAAATCGACTGTTTCACCATCGCGCACTGAATCCCAGTGGTAAGTGATAATCTTATTGGTTTGGTTGCCTACAAGCGACTCTACCATTCGGCCAATACTGTTGCCGTTTGCATCTTTAAAATCATTAAAGCTAGTACCGTGAAGTTGTGGGTCATGCGGCGTGGCAATAAAATTAAGTTTATCATTTACGACATAAACGTATTCAGAATCGTGGTATTTATTTTCACGTAACATTTGCGTTGCAAATTCACGGGCTTGTTGTTCAGAGAGCTGCTGTGTTTTAGCGAGTAGCTCGAATTGTTCAACAATGTTTGTGGTGCTTTTCATGAGTTGGTTGATGCGCGCAATGTTATCGCTCTCACTCGCGTGGCGTAGTGACTGTAAGCCGAGTAACGCAATTGTATTGAGTGCTATAAACATAGCTCCTGCGAAGAGGATAATTTTCGTTCTTAATGCTAGACCCGACAGCATGGTAAGCCCCTTATTAATTTTTATGACATTAATTTTCTACCACGTTTATCGGCCAGTTGTTAGTTATAATTAACAATAACATAGGTTTTGGACGTGATATTTGCTCAAGTTTCTGTTAAGGGGACGGTTATAGCCCGATTTCAGCAGCCGTTAGTTGGCGGTACTCACCGCTTTCAAGTGTGCAATCAAGTTCAATGTTTGCAATTTTTTCTCTATGTAATTCAACAACTTTATTATCTACAGCAGCAAGCATACGTTTTACTTGGTGATATTTACCTTCGCTTATTGAAAGGCGTAAACTATAGCTGGCTATTAACTCTGCAATGGCAGGGCGAGTCAGGTCTTTCTCGTTATGTAATTGTACCCCGTGACGTAATTGTTCAAGCGCTTCTTCGCTAAGTGGCTCTTGGGTTTCGACGAGGTAAGTTTTAAACTTATTGTGCTTGGGCGAAGTAATTTTATGTGACCAATCGCCATCGTTGGTAATGAGTACTAACCCTGTGGTATCAATGTCTAGTCGCCCAGCAACATGAAAATCATTCATATTAGGTTCATCCAATAAATCAAAAACGGTAGGGTGTAGTTCATCAACATTCGCACATACATAACCTACAGGTTTATTAAGCATGAAATAGCGTTTACCAAGATAAGTGAGGGGCTCACCATTAAGCACTACCTGATCAGCTTGCGCAACGGGATGATCAAAGGCGGTGACAATCAGATCATTGATCATTACGTTTTTCTGTTTGATTTGCGCTTTTGCTTTACTGCGGGGAATTTGTGCTAGGTGGCTAATAAATTTATCTAAACGGCAAGGAAATTTCATTGGGTTCCCATTTTCTGTCGGCTACAATGGCGGCGAGTATAGCCGATAGTAAGCCACCATGACAGTGTCACAGATACAAATATTAGCCGCCTACAATCAGCAATTAGACGCTGGTAAGCTACAACAGGATAGGGCGCAATTTCAGGCCGTTAACGCATTACAACAACTTGCAGAAACGCTGAGCCGTAAGTCTTCGTGGTGGCAAACTAAACCACAATATAAAGGGATATTTTTATATGGCCCTGTAGGACGGGGGAAATCAATGCTGATGGACTTATTTTATCAACAACTCCCTACTGAAAAAAAACAGCGGCTGCACTTTCACCATTTTATGGCACAAGTGCATAGTCAGTTAAATAGCCTGCAAGGGAGTAAAAACCCACTTTCTATTATTGCTAAACGATGGGCTAAAAGCATTCGTGTATTATGTTTTGATGAGTTTTTTGTCAGTGATATTGGCGATGCGATGATTATGTCGAGGTTATTTGAAGCGCTATTTTCCCATGGCGTAGTGTTAGTTGCTACATCAAACTGTCAACCACAGCAGCTCTATTTTAATGGATTACAGCGTGCTCGATTTTTACCGTGTATTGCATTGTTAGAAAGTCATTGTCATATAATTAATGTTGCAGGGGAGTGTGACCATCGATTTCGTTTTGGTCGCCAATTAAATCATTTTATTTGCCCTCATGATCTACCCAAAAGTATTGATGACTTCAAAGTATTCAGTGGTAAAAACTCGATTGTAGAGAACCAAACTCTCACTATTTTAGGGCGGCCAGTGAGTTACTTGATGCGAAGTGATCATGCAGTCATGTTCGATTTTATGGCGCTTTGCTCAGGGACGCGTAGCACTTATGATTACATTAAGTTGGCGAACAGTTATTCACGAGTGTATGTGGTGAACATTCCCGCAATGGGGCAAGGGATGACATCAAAACGAATAGTGCACGGAATTGAAGATAGCTATCAACGGGAGCACCAAGCACACAACGACTATTATTTAGATGATGAAGCGCGACGGTTCATTGCCCTTGTTGATGAGTGTTATGACCGTGGCACATTATTAGTACTCAGCGCGCATGTGCAAATTGAGCAGCTTTACGAAGGACAAAAGCTGGCATTTGAGTTTGCCAGAACAACTTCACGCTTAGTTGAAATGCAATATTGGCAATAGAAAAAAGGTACGTTCAAATGAAGCGTACCTTTGCTAACAACCTAGTAAGGATATGGTTAACGGGCATTAACCATGTTGAGGTGGTTTGGGTAAAAGTTTAAAAGCTATATTGAGCACCTAAGTAAACATAGCGCCCTTTACCACCGCCATAACCAGAGTAATAGTTACCTCGGCCATACGGGTAGAAAGCCCCTTTATCGTTAAATACATTCTTGATGCCACCAAAGATACGTAAATCACCTTGGTCTTGCAGGCTCATGCTATAAGACGCCGATATATTATGTTTCATAAATGAGCCGTAGTTTTGGTACTTTAATGGCTCAGGATTAGCGATACAGCTTTCTTCTTGGGCTGCACAACGCTCGTTATTCGTTGCCATATACTCTTGCCAATCTTCTTCTAAGCTCTGACTTGCTTTAAATGAACCAAGGAAGTTGGTGCTCCAACGTACGCGTACATCATCATTGCGCCATGTCAAAGAAAGCGTTGCTTTATCTTTGCTACTCCCATAGCCCGCATAATGGCTTGTGATATAACTGCCATCATCACTTTGATAAGTCTGTGAGTTTTCGATTACATGATTATAATCAGCTTTAACAGCAAATGATCCTACGCCATCAACATCAAACTTATATTGCGCTACAACATCATAGCCACGCGCAGTGAGTTCATCTAAGTTGTATTGGCGTTGTAAAATTTTAGTGATGTTACCTTCATCATTACGCGTTACATCATTACAAAAGACATTATCATCGCCCCATGAGACATCCGAGTCATAGCACTCACGCAGAATGTTTTCGTTACTGATGGTTGAAATGGCATCAACAATCGCTATGTCATAATAGTCCACAGCCAGCCTAAAGTTATCGATAAATTCAGGTGCCAGGGTTATGCCAAATGTATAGGTATCTGCGGTCTCTTCTTTTAGTTCCTTGTTACCAGCACCTGGAGAGTACGAGTTGTTTTCATCTTCAAAAGCAAAGTCAGCATCTTCTGCAAGCAAGGCTTTAAATGCAGGCTCCTGTCGACAGCTATCATGTCCTGGTTTTGTCGATGTGGCTGTTAAGCCATCACAAATATCAGAGTAGCTATCGTAATCGCCACGTTCAGGTGACATAAGCTCTGTAATGGTGGGGGCTCGCTGTGCGCGAGCATAGTTAGCTCTAAATGCATAACCGCTAATAGGTTCCCAAAACACACCAAGTTTATAACTGGCAACAGTACCTACATTTTCCATACTGTAATTGGCTAAACGCAGCGAGGTTTCGGCACTTAAGTTTTTAGCTAGTGGTGCATCTTTTAATAATGGCACGGCGAGCTCTGCAAATGCTTCATAAACGTCTACTTCGCCATAAAAGTTTGGCACGTAGTTAAACGTAATGCCACCTGCTTTCATGTCGTCGCTGGTTTTTAAGTCTTGTGAATCTTTTCGGTATTCGCCGCCAAATACAGCAGAAACAGTCCCTGCTGGCAGTTCAAATAAATCACCAGATACGTAACCTACCACGCCGTACTGCTCTATTTCAGTATCTATAATCGGTGTCGTACGAATCCAGTCAGCCATTGCGGGTGTAATTGAACCTTCACCAAATAGGTTAATTGGCACACAGCCTGCTGCACGGGCATCTGCGTCTTTACATTGAATGGTGCCATCAGCCAGTTGTTCAGCTTGCAGTGCTTGGTTTAGTTTTACTGTATTTAGTTCGTTGTTACGCTCTTGGTGTTGTGTAAATCGACCATAGCTTGCCGAGATATCCCAATCCCACTCGTTATTAAATACAGTTCCTTGAAGGCCCGCCCAACTACGTATGGTTTTTCTGCTGTTGTCGGTGTTGATGTTGCCCACTTCACCAAAGCGGCGATCCCAATAAATACGATCTTTATACGGGCTTGCATCTAAAATTTCTTGCGGTACATAGGGGTTATCAAGTGGGATGTAACCCGGTCTAACATCACCGGCAGGTTCACCTGTTACTGGGTCAAAACGCGGAACGTAAGCACTTTCATATTCATCTTCAGGTGACTTATCATTAAATGAGCCGCTGTCACTGTATTGAATTTGACCATACAGCATGATGTCATTGGTTAAATCAAAATCAACTTTAATGGCCGTAGAAAAGTTATCACTTGGTACATCAAGTTTCACATACTTTCTAGAGTTAATGCCGTAAATTTCCTCATTGCCTTTCCAATCATCACGAAGCGTTTGGCCGTCATACCAAAACTGAGTGTCGTTGAGGCTATTTTCTAAGAATACACCACCTAGCGTGCCATCACTTTTACTGACCCAATCAGCTTGGGTGATGTCACGCATACATTGCAGACCTGATGCTGTGCGCATTTGATTACACATCTGATCATCATCATAGGAATATGAATCTTCTATTTGGGCGCGCTTTCGGTCATAAAAGCTCATACCAAAATCACGGTCCCAGTTTACACTGAGATAAGCATAGCCTCTGTCATCTGCAAATGAATCACCATAATTCAAATCTAGGGTGAATTCTTTACCGCCACCATCTGTGGTTTCACCGGCACGAGCTTTAAAATCGAACCCTTCTTTTTTAGATTGGGTAATGATGTTTACAACGCCTGCAACAGCATCTGCACCATAGGTTGCCGATGCACCACCACTGATCACTTCAACGCGCTCAACCATACCACTTGGAATGGTGTTTAAACTAACATAGTTACCACTGTAGCTATTTGAGACAACGCGGCGGCCATCGATCAATGTTAAGGTACGGTTTGCACCTAAGTCACGTAGCTGGATAGTTGATAAACCCGTCACCGATACACTTGATTGGCTAGTTGTATTACCAATGCTTTCAGTTAAAGCAGGCATATTTTCAACCAAGATATCAGCTAGGTTTGTTAGACCCGTGTCTTCAATCGCGTCTCTGTCCATTGTGACAAGTGGCGTTGCAATTGAAAAACTATCTCTTTTTAAGCGTGAGCCTGTCACAACGATTTTTTCCGGGCTTTCAGGGGCTACTTCGCTAATTTGCTTACTGGGTGATGTTCTTTCAATTTCTGCAGTATTTGCAATGGTATGGCTTGAAAAGCTTGCTGTAATAGCCAGTGCCAATGCGCATTTTCTTGTTGATATGTTGCTCACAGATTTCCCTTACATTTTTGGTTTTTATAAAAGCTACTGCGTTAACTGGTTGAAGGGCAGTTCAAAGTATTCATTAACACAGTAGCTGGTGGGCTTTATTCGTTAAATGTTTTATGGAATCGTGAATCAAAGTACAATGAGAGGTGTCTCGTTTATATCCCTATTTTACATCTATTTAATATCTATTCCTTTAAAAACAATGTATTGTATTTATTGTTACTTGATTTTTGTTTAAAGGTTATTTACTTTAAGCCTAATCTTTTGCATTTTAATTCAATTAAAGGTTACCCTTCTAGACTTCTAAACTAGGTGCTTGCTTTCATTTATGGATACTAAAAAACCGTTTTTATTAAATCAGTGCCATGTCTCTGTGCTTGAAAATAAGCTGATATGGGCAGATGTGGAAATAGTTTTGCAGCCTAAATTTATCGAATTATTGTCAGTTTTAGCATCGCGTTATCCACATGCGATAACGCGTGAAGAGTTGATTCAAGAAGTATGGGATGGCAACTACTTTGTTGGTGAAAAAGCATTAACCAATGCAATTTGGCACCTTCGGAAGTCTTTTAAAGAGCTAGATCCCAACAACACCTACATTGAAACACTGCGAAAAACGGGCTACCGATTAACGGTAGCGCCTACCACTGTTGAAGCTAAGCAACCTAAACAAAATAAAGCGGCCTTATTTGCACCTTTTAGTCTTGCAATAGCTGCATTAGGTTTAGTTGCAGTCGTGACTTTTTGGGCAAGTCAGCATTGGCTGTTTTCGCACAAAGAGCAGTCTCTCGGATCGTCTACTGTTTTGCTAACAGACTATATTGAAACGGTTACAACAAGCCCAGGAAGAGAGCTTTATCCTGCGGTCTCGAGTGATGACCATTTTATGGCGTACTCTTGGCGTCGGCCAGGTAAGCAAACAAACTTATATTTACGTGATTTATTTTCGCCAGAGCAGGCGGTGAAATCACTTACAAATACAGATTACGTTGAGGGCAGAACCGTTTTTAGCCCTGATTTCCAGCGTCTTTATTATTATCGACGCATCTCAACAAGCACGTGTGAGGTTGTAGAGCATATTATCGTATCAGGCGAGATTTCGGTATTGGCATCTTGCTCTGCAAGCAATCCTACAGATCTTGACGTAAATTTTTCGGGAACTGAGCTGGTTTTTATTAGTGAGCAAATAACGAAAGGGCGCGTTAAAACAGAGCTTAATATTCTTGATTTAACCTCAGATAAAAAAGATATCAAAAAGATTCCGTGCTCGGGTGAATGTGACTTTAATGATGAGTCAGTAATATTCTCCCCTGATGCAAAACAGCTTGTTGTCTCACGCAATCTCCCTACTGGGAATGAAAATCTATTCTTAGTGGATATTGCAACCGGCAATACACGCGTACTAACTACTGGCTTTCTTGATATTCGTGGTGTGGATTGGCATCCATTTAAAGATCAACTGGTGTTTTCAGCGGTAGAGCAAGATGAGCGTCGAGGTTACTTTTATAACTTTGATACTCAGACTGTCACTGATATGAAAGTAAAGGGTCTTAGCTATCCTGAATTCAGCGCTCAAGGAGATGTGTATTTTCATCAATGGCATATCGATTCAGCTCTTATGCGCATAAAAGTCAATGATCCTATTGTAAGTTCGCCTTTTCCTGTTTTATCAACGCATTTTACTATGCGCTATGCTGATTATAATGAAGCACAAAATAAGATAGCATTTGTTTCAAGTGAGTCGGGAGACTCAGAGCTATGGGTTGCTAATTCAGATGGCACTAATAGAGTGCAGTTAAGTCACCTAAAAGCCAGTGTATATAGCCCTGTGTGGTCTTATGATGGTCGTTATATTGCCTATACCGCAAATATTAAAGACAAGAATCAGTTATTTATTTATGACTTTCAAAAACAATTAAATAGTAAACCTTTGCAAAGTGGGTTTGATAGTTATGGTAAGCCCGCATGGTCGGCTGATAGTCAAAGCGTGCTGGTATCAAACAACGGGTATGTGCACCGTTTGAGTCTTCAGGGTGAAAACTTAGGCAAGGCAATAGCGTTACCCGCGTATTATGCGATTGAAACGGCTAAGCGAGATCTTATTTTTGCCAATCCAAAAACAACGCAGTTATGGATTAAGCATCACGATACTGGTGAAGAAGAGGTGTTAATTGAGTCGATCAATTTATCTAACAGCGTTGGATGGCATTACGCCCAAGGAGCAGGTAACGAACCTGATAGGGTGTTTTATTTTAATGTCAATCAAGGTGACTACCGACTAAGTGCTTATAACTTACAAACTAAACAACACCACGACGTGATGCGCTTGCCTGAGCGGGCATTTAGTCGCTCATCAGGTTTAACTTATGTTCCCAAGCTCGACTGGTTGATTTACACGTCGTATAAGTCACCCCAAATAGACATCAAGCGCATTAGAGCTGAGTACCTACCATAAGCGAATACACCTTTTGGTAGCTAGGTAATTATTTTAATATTTTTACCGAAGTGTCGTATTAGCATTTACGATAAGTTTCGCTACTGTTTTCGTAAACATTAACGCTTAAACTATATGATTCCATGCAATAAGTACGCAAACAATTAAGTAAGCTTTCACTTAAGCGCTGTTTTTCTTCGGTGCTTCTACCAGCCATTATGTAGGCCGCTATATAAATAAAACCATCTTTACCTTCGCCTAGCTGGTAGTGCTGATAAGCAATGGCACGAGTTTTAATTGTCGAAAGCTCAAACAAACCACTTTCAAAGGTAGTTTGATGTACTTTATCAACTAAAACTTGTGGCAAAAGTGGTAAATCTTCAGAATGTTCAATCACAATGTGGGGCATGAAGGCTCCTAAAAACGGTAAGTAAAACCTAAACTTGTTTGAAATTGGTTTAGTACGTCGCCATCAAAATGCCATAAACATTTATCATCTTCGTTGGTCGGCAAAGTGCAGTTAACCGTGCTTTCGTTGTTAACTATAGTAGCCAACCAGCGGGTTTCAAATAAAACTCTGGCTTTATCACTAAACAAATATTCAACGCCGCCATATAAGCCGCTGGCAAAGAATATGTCATTACTTGTAAAATTAGTTTGTACATAATTGGCGCCTAATTGCGCACCTATATAGCTATTAATATGATTACTTAACGCTACTTCAACAGCACTTTGGAATAAAAAGTATTTCATGGTGACTTCTTTATCGTCTGTATTCTCAAGCTCATTGCTGCTTTGTGCAAAATAGAAGCCATAGCGGGCGCGGTCAATATTACGGTCAATACTAAAAGCGAAGTGGTTGCCATTATTAACCTCAACCTTTAATGCTTCTTTGGTTTCTAATGTTTGGTTAAAGTTTTTACCAGCATAGAGGCTTACAGAGTAATCATCTTGGCCGTAAGTGGTGGCAGATAAAAAACACAGCGGAATTAGTATTTTTTTCATTATATTGCAGCTCGTTGTTGAAGAATTTTTCAGTTACTATTGAAGCATAGCTATTTTAAAAATGTAACTATTGAGCGCGCAATTGAGGTGCGAATGTTGCAGCGATTGAATTTAAGGAATGGTATGAAATCATTAAAAATAATTAGTCTATTGGGGTTGTTAGCTTTACAAACTGGGTGCTCAGACGATGCTGCATCAGTTAGTTTAGGACTATTTACAACGAAGGATATTAAAGTAGTTTCACAACAAGACCCGTTGGTTACTGGCGTGACATGTCATATAAGTCACATTGAAGCGAATCTAGATTTTTCAGACCCATCGGATATGTCTATTGCATGTCGCCAAACCGGCCCTATTACAGCTGAGCAGTTAGCTGACATTGACCGAAGCAAGTCAGGTGAGGTTGTTTTTAAATCCTCAAAAAGTATTTTATTTAAATCGTTAAAAGTACGTCGAATTTATGATGCACAAACACGGTCTTTATTATACCTCTCATATTCAACTAAAGAATCGACTGGGAGTCATCATCACGCTTTATCGACTGTGCCGCTTTATAATACTCAGGCATGGCAATGGACAAGTTCCCAACAATAATATTAAGAGTTGATTATGTTAGCTTTATTTAAATCTAAACCGCTGTTAGATGCACAAGAACAACAATGGTTAATCGATACGTTTGTGTGGGCTGTTGAGCATTTTGACAGCGAGTTTTTTATCAATAAAACACAGTTAGTGTTACCTAATCATCAATTCTTTCCTGATCCTGTATCAAGTATTGAAGAAATGGCTAGCAAAGTATTTCAGCGAGTTGTGGGGTATGCGGGTATGCAAGCGTGGCCAATTCAGCTTGTTGGGCCTGCGCAGCTTCAGCCACAAGTGTTTCCGCATTTTGAGTTTACAGACACACTACGTTCACCAAACAGTACTCTTATCGTTGCACCGCCGCATTTGGTTAATGTGTCTTTTAATCCAAATCAAATAAATCAACCACAGGATTTGGTGGCGAGTTTTGCAGGAACACTTGCAACGATCATGATTCACCATGTTGGTGTATTACCACCAGGTGGTAAAGAGTTTTTACCTCAAGCCAGTGACGCGCTTGCATGCTTTTTAGGATTTGGAGTGATGATGAGTAACACTGTTTATCAGTTTAAAGGAGGCTGCGGGTCGTGCTATAACCCTTACGCGAACAGGCAGGCTGCATTAACTGAATCACAAACTTTGTTTATGCACGCTTTAATATGTCACTTTAAAGGTCACAACGACTCGAAAAAGCACCTTAAGCCACATC
Organism: Pseudoalteromonas sp. KS88; assembly: GCF_004766475.1. NCBI lineage: Bacteria > Pseudomonadati > Pseudomonadota > Gammaproteobacteria > Alteromonadales > Pseudoalteromonadaceae > Pseudoalteromonas > Pseudoalteromonas sp. KS88. Next base: position 171,463 of record NZ_PYHV01000009.1, on the reverse strand, counting down.
TGCGCGGCCAATTTAAGAAAGCGCAAAAAGAGATAAAAGCACTATTAAGTGAAACTGCAAACCCGCTTTTATTAGCGCTAGACGAAAAAAAGGCCGGATAAAAATTTGAATTATTTAGATGAATTTATCCTCATAGCGTTGGCACACTTTTTTGCAGTAGCGAGCCCAGGCCCCGACTTTGCAATCGTACTTAAGCAAAGTATTCAACATGGTCGGCGTAATGCGCTATGGACTAGCTTTGGTGTTGGCTTAGCGATTTTACTTCATGTGGGTTATTGCTTGTTGGGGGTTGCGGTATTGTTAGCGCAATCACCTAGTGTATTTATGGCGTTAAAATATTTAGCCGGCGCTTATTTAGCATACATAGGATTTCAAGCGCTGCGTAGCGCCAAACCCACGACAAACACGGGTGAAGAAGTACTTCAAAGCCAAAGTGAAGAGTCACTCTGGATTGCGTTTCGGCGTGGCTTTTTAACGAATGCCTTAAACCCCAAAGCGACCTTATTCTTTATGTCGTTATTTACTTTGGTGATCAGTCAAACTACACCGCTTTTGGTGCAAGCTGGATATGGTCTTTATATGGCTGTGGCAACTTGGCTTTGGTTTTCATTTTTATCACTGGTGTTATCTAAACCTAATGTACGTGGTTTTTTTCAAAAAAGCGGTTATTGGTTTGACCGTGGTATAGGCGTGATTTTAATCGCGTTAGCAATACGCGTCGTTTTATAGGAGTAAACAAACATGGCACTTTATAATTTTTCGTTTGGCTCAAATATGTCGTCAAATCGTTTATTAGCACGCCTTCCTGAAGTTAAACGAGTAGGGACGGCACGTTTAATAGGCTATGAGTTAACGTTTGATATGGTCAGCCTTGATGGTTCTGGTAAATGCAGTGTAAGAAAAAGCACCGCTCAAGACGCTCAAGTATATGGGGTGGTATATCAAATAACGGCGGATGAAAAAGAGATTCTCGATGCTATTGAAGGCCCGCGTTACGATTGTGTAGATGTTGAAGTTATTTTACTTGATGACAAAAAAATAACTGCGCATTGTTATATTGCTAATACCACAGATGCAACAATTCTACCTTATGACTGGTACATAGAGCACGTTCATCGCGGGGCGCTTGAAGCTGAGCTGCCAAATGCGTACAGTGAAAATATCAAGTCGCGGCCTACCCGCCAAGATAGCGATAAAGCACGTGCAGCTATTGAGTTTGCCGTACATAAACAATAAAAATTACGCCAAGGAACGTTATGAAACTGAAGAGAATAGCCATTGCTGCAACACTGTTAACTGGCTTGTCGTTTTGTGCTCAAGCACAAATAAATACCGAACAGTTAAACCAAGTTATTGAAAACTCAATGGCACGCTTTGATGTACCAGGAATGGCAGTCGCTGTAGTTGAAAATGATAAAGTGGTGTTTGCCAAAGGGTTTGGTGTAACTCATTTAGATACTGGAAATAAAGTAAATAAAAACACCTTATTTGGTATTGCTTCAAATACAAAGGCATTTACTGCTGCGGCGTTAGCTAAGCTGGTTGATGAAGAAAAAATTAGTTGGGATGACAAAGTAATTGATCATCTCCCTGAATTTCGTTTATACGACCCTTATGTCACCCGAGAGATGACCATACGAGATTTATTGAGTCATCGCAGTGGTCTAGGCTTAGGCCAAGGCGACTTGATGATTTGGCCAGATACCGATAAATCGGTAGATGAGATTTTAGCAGGTTTAAAGTATTTAAAACCTGCGAGTAGTTTTCGCAGTAAATACGCCTATAACAACTTAATGTTTGTGACTGCTGGTGAAGTTATAGCCCGTGTTTCGGGTATGAGCTGGAACGACTACATTGAAAAGAACATGTTACAGCCGTTAAAAATGAAAAACTCACGCGCTGGCTTTTCACGTATCCCAAATAGCAATAAAAACTGGGCGACGGGTCACATACCCATGGATGGCAAGTTAAATCCATTTTTCGTTAATTACCTAGAAGACTTTCGTGGTGCAGGCGCAATTGCATCAAGCGTCAGTGATATGAGCCAGTGGCTTCGTACACAACTTGCTGGTGGCACAATGCCCAATGGTGAGCAACTGTTTAGTGAAAAGCAGCAAGCGCAAATGTGGCACCCGCATATAACCTCTATGGCGTCAGAAAAAGCGTATGAAGCGTATCACCAACAGTTTAGAGGATACGGCTTAGGTTGGAGTATTGAAGACTTCCATGGGGTTAAAAAACTAGCTCATGGTGGCGGGATCTTAGGCATGGTATCGCAGGTAACCTTGGTGCCCGAGAAGAATCTAGGTATTGTCATATTGAGCAACCAGCAAGCATTTAGTGCACTCTCTGCGATTACTTACGAAGTGTTAGAGGATGCATTTGACCTTGAAGATAAAGACTGGGTTGAAGATTTAGCGAAAAAGCACTTTGAAGGTAAGCAAAAAGCGTACGCAAATGCCAAACCTGAAGCTCCTGCAGATTACCAGCCGCAACTACCAAATATCAGCTACACAGGCACTTTAAATGATGATTGGTATGGTGATGTAATTATTGAAGAGTTAAATGGTAAGTTACGTATTGATTTTACCCATACTAAGCGTTTAAAAGGGCAGCTTGAGCATTACTCAGGTAATACTTTTATTGTTAAGTGGGATGAAAAACTGCTGGAAGCCGATGCATTTATAACGTTTGAGATGAGTACCACAAACCGCGTTAAGCAGGCAAAAATGCGTGCAGTCTCTACATCAGTCACTGATTTTAGTTTTGACTTTAGAAATTTGACCTTAAAAGCAAAGCGTTAAACAGGTGTGATAGTAAACCAAAGTCGCAAAGCCACCTACGGGTGGCTTTGTTATAGTTAACTCAGCTAATTTATTAGGAGCTTTGTATGCGCACTGCAATTATCTCTCATCCACACTGTCGTAAACATAAAATGATAGCGGATCACCCAGAGTGCCCTGAGCGCTTGGATGCCATTGCAGATCGTCTTCTTGCAAGTGGGTTGGATATTGCCGTAGAGCAAAAACAAGCACCAAAAGCATCAACAGAGCATTATTTGCTTGTGCATGATGAGTCTCTTATTAGACATGTTGAAAATACCTTGCCTGATGAAGGTCTTGCCTCGTTAGATGGTGATACTTGGTTATGTCCTGATTCTTTAAAAGCAGTTGAACGAGCAGTGGGGGCTGGACTGTTGGCGGTAGATGAAGTACTTGCTGATAATTTAGATGCGGCTTTTTGTTCTGTCAGACCACCTGGGCACCATGCTACACGTTCGGCGTCGAGCGGGTTCTGTGTGTATAATAATTTAGCCATTGCGGTTAGGTATGCGCAAAGCAAAGGCGTCAAACGCATTGCTATTGTCGATTTTGATGTGCATCACGGTAATGGCACGCAAGATATTTTTATGGACGATGAAAACGTTCTTTTTTGCTCTTTGTTTCAATATCCCTTTTATCCTAATACTGCCATCGAAAATAATGCCACTTTAGTAAATTCTCCACTGCCCATTGCCAGTGATGGTAACGATTTGAAAGCACTTTATGATCAGCAATGGTTGCCTAAACTGTCAGCTTTTCAGCCCGAGCTTATTTTTATTAGCGCAGGCTTTGATGCGCACCTTGAAGATGATATGGCGAGCTTAAAGTTTGTCGAGGATGATTATGTTTGGCTAACAGAGCAGCTAGCCTCTTTGAGTAAAACACTTAACTGCAAAGGGATTATCTCTTATCTTGAAGGCGGGTATGCTTTATCGGCATTAGGACGCAGCGCAGTAGCGCATGTTAAAGCACTAGTCGATAGCTAATAAATCAAATGCCTGAGCTGGTGTTAAGTGATCTATTTTAGCTAAACAACATTGCCCTTCTTTTGCTAGGTAATGTTTAACTAATGTTGCCAAATCGCTAGATGATAAGGCTTGCGAGGGGGTGTTTTTAAGCGTTTTATAGCGTGCCTTTTTATCTAGTAAAATTACCTCTTTTTGTTGGCTTTCACTCATTCCATACAGTAAATTTTCGAGATCGCTAGGCTCTTCAATAATATCAATTTCGTGGTTGTAAATAAGTATTAAGGGGTCGAACTGACTCATTTATTGTCCTAAATCAAGTTGTTTTTACTGAGGCTATTTATACTTTAGACCTTTCACTGCAAAGAACTCTATTATGCCCCAAAACAGCCGCTATCAAAAAGTTCATGATGTATATACTAACAAGGTTATTGCTTGCACAAAAGATACTAGGCTTATAGAAGCGGTCAAACTTATGCGAGCACATAATGTTAGCGCTGTGTTTGTAAGAGGGCAGCAAGGTATTGTTGGGGTTTGGACAGAATCAGATTGTATGAAGCTCGACTTCACTAATCAGTCTGTAAAAAACATTGTTATTGGGCAGGTTATGTCATCACCTGTTTTAAACGTTTCTAGTAAGCAGCTTTTGAGTGATGCAGCGCTTATTTTTCATCAAAATAGTGTACGGCACTTATTAGTGACTGATGAGAATCACTTGCCATGTGGTGTATTAAGTATCAGTGATATTGTACGCAATCAAGGGCTGGATCATTACTTACAATTTAGAACAATTAACGATCAATACAATAAAAATATTTTGATTGTACCAAGCGATATGGTTGTAACTGATGCGATTGCTAAAATGCGCCAACGCAATGATAAGGCAATCCTTGTTTATAACGAGCATTTACAAGAGCACGGTATTATCACTCAGCGTGATTTGTTGAACTTAATCCTTGATAGCTGTGGCGATGGTTTATGCTGGGACTTTGTTAATCGATCTGTTCATCATATTAGCCCATCGCAAAGCTTATTTGATGCATACCGTTTGATGTCTCATAACCATGTTCGGCATCTAATTGTTATCGAAGAAGGCGTTATTGAAGGTGTATTGTCACTGGAGCATTTGATTAATGAAATTGAAAGTGCGTATTGTTGTGAGCTTGAAAAAGTACTGCAACAACGAGATGTAGCATTACAACATTCACAGCGTAACCTATTTCTAGCCAACAAAATTATTGATTGCTCGTTAGATGGCATCATGATCACCTCGCAAAAAGGTGAGATTATTCAAGTAAATCCAGCGTTTACTGAATTAACAGGTTATAAAGAGTTTGAAGTTATAGGGAAAAATCCCAGCCTATTAAGCTCAGGTCGACACAATCATAATTTTTATAAACAAATGTGGCAGCAAATTGAAGAGCATGGTGTGTGGCAAGGGGAAATTTGTAATCGTAAAAAAAATGGCGAATTATATGTTGAGTGGCTGACGATTATTGAAATTAAAGAGCCGCATAATAGCGAAAAGTTATATGCCGCTATTTTTAGTGATATTACAGAGCGTAAATGCGCAGAGGAAAAAATAGTCCAATTAGCTTATTTTGATGAACTGACAGGACTACCTAACAGGCGCTTGTTTAATGATAGGCTAAATATGGCGCTGGCAAGTGCCCACCGCGATAATACAATGCTTGCTGTCATGTTTATTGATTTAGACAGATTCAAAGAAATTAACGACACGCTAGGACATGGCGCGGGCGACCATTTACTTCAATTAGTTGCTAAGCGTATTGAGCAATTACTTGATGAAGGTGACACCCTCGCTCGTTTGGGAGGAGATGAGTTTGTCGTATTGTTTAATGTTGAAAGTTTCGAATCTGTCAGCAAACTGGCTAATAGCATTCTAAAAAATTTAGAAGCCTCATTCATGTTAGAGGGAACTGATGTGAGGATCACAGCCTCTTTAGGGGCCGCTGTTTACCCTGAGGACGGTCAAGACAGCGAAACACTGTTAAAGCATGCTGATATTGCGATGTACCGTTCAAAAGATCAGGGCCGTAATTCTTTTCAGTTATTTAAATCATCTATGAACGCACGCTCACTTGAACGACTGGCAATGATGAGCCGCTTTCAATTTGCTTTAGAAAATGATGAATTTGAACTCTACTTTCAACCTAAACTAAACCTACACAGTAAAGAAGTTCAGGGCGTTGAGGCGTTATTGCGATGGCACGACCCTGCACTCGGTGTTATTTCCCCAGCGCATTTTATCCCATTAGCAGAAGAACTCGGGTTAATTGTGCAACTTGATTTATGGGTCATAGAGCAAGCAGGAAAACACCTTGAACAGTGGCAAGCTTTGGGTATCAATGCGGGTCGATTGGCTATTAATATTTCCGCATGCCATTTAAGTCAGGGGAAATTGGCGAGTAGTATTGAAGCCATGCTAACTAAATACACGCTATCAGGTCGCTTACTTGAGATTGAACTCACAGAGAGCAGTTTTATTAGTTCGTTCACACAAGCTAAGAAAGAGCTAAACAAAGTAAAGGCGCTCGGAGTTAATATAGCTTTAGATGATTTTGGAACGGGGTATTCGGCATTAAGTTACTTAACGAAACTGCCGTTTGATGCCTTGAAAATTGATGCCAGTTTTATTGCAAAAGTACCCGATGAATATGGCAATAGCGAAATAGTGGCAGCAATTGTCTCATTGGCAAAAAATTTAAACTTAACGGTAATTGCCGAAGGTGTAGAGAAGCTAACACAGCAAACGTATTTATTAAGTTTAGGCTGTGATGTTATTCAAGGATATCACTATTGCCGCCCGTTAGCGCAGCGGCAATGGTTAGCGTTTTATTCGCAGTTTACTCAACCGTTACTTCATAAGACGTAAATTTACGGATATTAATAACGCCCTTATCAAAAATGAGGTATTGGCCTTTAATTCCTTGCAAAATACCGCTTACAACAGGCTCTTTATCAAAATTAAACGAACTAATTTTAGTTGGGTATTCAGTCACTGGAAACGTTAAATCAACTACGTCTTCGTCAAGTTGTTCAATGGCTGTTGCACCAAATAGCTCGGCAAGCTCATTAAGCTTATCTGCAATTTGCGGTATTAATTCAGCAGCAGAGGCTTTCAAATCAAGCACTTCACTTTGACCTTTGAGCATATTGCGCCAATTGGTTTTATCAGCAATAAACTGCGCGAGTGCAACTTCAACTAAACCAGATTGTAAGCGTGTCTGTACTTTAAAAATAGGCAATGCTTGCGTTGCACCTTGGTCAACCCAGCGTGTAGGGATTTGTGTATGGCGAGTGATACCCACTTTAAGCCCTGACGTATTAGCTAAGTAAACATAATGTGGGATCATGCAATTTTCTTCGCCCCACTGTGGTTCGCGGCAGGTACCTTGATCATAATGGCAAGTTTCAGGTTTCATGATACACATATCACAGCTGGCAAGCTTACGCATGCAAACAAAGCAATGGCCTTGCGAGTAGCTTTTTTTGGTCTTTTTACCGCAGCTAGAGCATAAAATCGTGCCACTAAACGTGAGTGTAAGTTGCTTACCAATATAAGCATTCAAATCAATCAATTCATCACCAACAGGAAGGTGATATTGGATTGGCTGTGTCAGAGAAGATTTTAGCTTTTTGAGTGTGCCTTGCATCTTTACGCCCCTAAAGATGTTTAAAAAAGGGATGGTACCAAAAATACTGCTGTATGTGGTAGCTATAAGCGATTATGCATAGGCCAGAGTAAGGTGTGTCTTTATTACTGCTCGTTTAAGAAATTAAGGTACTCATCGAATGGAATCGGTCTAGAGTAATAATAACCTTGAGTAAAATCAGCTCCCATTGCTTTTAGGGCATTGTGAGTATGCTCATCCTCAACGCCTTCAGCTGTTACCGTGATCCCTAAATTATGCGCCATATCAATGGCTGTTTTTACAATTACTTTATGGGATGCGTTACTCTCTAAGTTACTGACAAAGGAGCGATCAATTTTCAAGTTAGAAAATGTATAGTGCAATAGATAGGTTAACGAAGCATAGCCTGTGCCAAAATCATCAAGTATAACGTGTATACCTTGCTCATGAAATTGAGATATTAGATGCTGCATTTTTTCTTGGTTTTTCACTAATGCAGATTCCGTAAGTTCAAACTTAATTTGTTTTGCGGGTATATTGTATTTAAGCAATATATTCTCAACTTTTTCCGCTAACTTGTTAATGCTCAAATTTTTGGCACTTAAGTTAATACTCACGGTGTGCTCAGTGAAGCCTTGTTTATTAAGTATTTGCAAATCGCGGCAACTTTTTTCTAATACCCATAAAGTTAGCTCGTTGATAAGCCCTGTTCTTTCTGCAAGTTGTATGAGTTCTTCAATATTTAAATAACGGCACTCAGGAGTTGGCCAGCGTAGTAAAACTTCGCTGCCAACAATGCGCTTAGTGCTGAGATCTATTTGTGCTTGGTGATATAAAGCAAGGCTGTCATTTTTAATGGCGGCTTGCAGTTTTGCGGCAAGCTCTATATCCATAAATTGACTAGTCTTTTGCTGTGAATCACTAATGCTTGTGAGGCTGCTTTTAGCTTGCTTTAGCGTGACGTAACCGCGTTGCAAGCATGCCTCAAAGTTATCACTATCTAATGAAAAGCTAATAGCGGCAGCATACTTTAATTGCAAACTTAATCCTTGTATTTCATATTGTTTAGGTAACCCCTTAACAATTTTAGCTAAGCATAATGACAACTCTTCTGCACTTTGTGTTTTTGTTGAAATGCAGGCAAAAATACCCGTTCCTAAGTCAGCTAACTTAGAGTGGCTATCTAATGTTGAATCTAAAAATGAAAATTGGCGCTCACCAGTAAGCTGTAGCTCCAGAGATTGAGCCACTTTAATAATTAAGTTATTACTTTGCGTGGGGGTCAGCAAAGTATGCAATGAGTGAAAGTAGCGAATTTTAATTAAACATAGGGTGTTTTTTCGCTGTGCTTGTTCAAGGCCCATATAGGCTTGCTTTAACATTGCGCTATTAAGTAATTTCGTTTGTTGTGTATGGGTTGCGTGGTAAAGCGCACGCTCACGCTGGTAGCGCACACGATCAGCCAGTGCCATAGCCATTAAAATAACTTCACATAAAATAGCTACTAAAAATGCATGGCGAATAGCAAAACTGTATGGCAATACATCGGTTAATTCTAAAGGCTGAATTGCAGCGCCAATAATAAGTGGTATCCATGAAATAACATAAAACTTAGCCCATCTAAAACCACTGCGAAGTTTGTTGTAAATCATAATGATGCAGATAATGTATAACAGCACCATGGTGGAAAAAAAGATCCTCGCCGCGATATTTTCAACAATAAAAAAGGAGGCTAAGGCCAAAATAAACATAATGACCATTAAGCCGATGCTGGCCTTAAAGCGCCAGCAGCGTTCTTTGTGATACCGCAAGAACATGGTGCAAAATGCGAGCGTGAAAATAGAGATAGCGTAATTGCTAACGATAATATATTTTTGAAAAAATAGCTGCCAGCTAACAGGCCAGAGGTAAAACCCAAACCCAAGTACTGCGCCCATTAAAATTATGGCGCTGATAATGTAGCCAATGTAAATCAGGTATACACGGTCCCTAATACCAAAAAAGAGTACTAGGTTGTAGAGCGCTGCCATAATAAGTACGCCAACAAAGATACCCCAAATTGTTGCTTGTGAGCGGTTTAAACTTTGAAAGTCCAGCTCTGAATACAAGTTAATAGGCGTTTTACTGATACCTGTTGTGTCTATCTTAACTAACAAGCTGTGGCTAGTATTTGAAGGAATGTCCAAATAAATATGAGGCACGCTATATTGGAAAAGAGTTAACCCCTCTTTTAAATCACCAAGCTGAGTCTGTGTAACTACCTCATTGTTCTCATCTAAGTGATACACCGTTAAGTGATCTATCATCGGGTTATCAAAGTGAGCAACAACGCTTTCGTCTTTATGGCTGCGGTTATCGAGTTTTATTTGTAGCCAATAATTGCGGGGGGTGAAGTTCCAGTTTATTGTCTCAAATGGCTTATTAATAAAAGTATGGAGGCTGTTCAATACAGTCTCATTAGGCAGTTTTTTGGTGTCGTCGATTAAATAGCTGTGCTTTAAATAGATTGGGGTTGTTTTATCAATTGTGTATTTAGTGGGGTTCGCGAGATTGCTTGCAAAATTTGCAATAACATAAAATAACAGTACTAATATTAAAACAGCAATAAAGTGATAACGTAAGTAATTATTTTTCAATGTTTGTCGTCTTTTGCGAATCGTCCAGTAAGTGTAGCACCTTTCTAAAAAGAAAAAGCGCAGTGAACTGCGCTTTATATTAAATTTTACAACAATAAAGTATGGCTTATTGCTCGCGTGCAATTGCACGATAAGCAATATCGGTACGGTACTCCATGCCTTCCCAGTTAATTTCCTCAACCAGTTTATAGGCACGCTGTTGTGCTTCTGTAACAGTGTTACCAAGTGCCGTTGCACATAACACGCGCCCGCCAGCAGTCACAACGTTATCGCCGTCTTGCTTAGTTCCTGCGTGAAATACTTTTTCGCCTTCAGGGTAGCTTACTTTTAGGCCATTGATTGAGTCACCTTTCGGGTAGCTATCAGGGTAGCCTTTAGCAGCTAATACCACACCTACAGCTGCGCGTGAATCAAACTCAATGGTTGTTTTATCAAGTTCTACACGGTTAGCAGCTTCAATCAATTCGACCAAGTCTGATTGTAAGCGTAGCATCATAGGTTGTGTCTCAGGGTCGCCAAAACGACAGTTATACTCAATAACTTTCGGTGTGCCGTCGCTGTCGATCATCAAACCTGCGTATAGGAATCCTGTATAAGGGTGGCCTTCACTAGCCATACCTGCAACTGTTGGGTTGATAACTTCATCCATAATGCGCTGATGGATTTCGTCAGTTACAACTGGGGCTGGTGAGTATGCACCCATGCCACCTGTGTTTGGACCTTTATCGCCATTGTAGGCACGTTTATGATCTTGGCTAGTAGCAAACGGTAGTACGTTTTCGCCATCAACCATAACGATGAAAGAGGCTTCTTCACCCTCTAAAAACTCTTCAATCACAACGCGACTGCCCGCTTCACCAAAAGCGTTTCCTGCCAGCATGTCACGAATAGCATCCTCGGCATCAGCTTCAGTCATTGCAACAATAACGCCTTTACCTGCTGCTAAACCGTCTGCTTTTATAACAATCGGCGCACCTTTTTCTTTTAAATAGGCAAGGGCAGGGTCGATTTGTTCAAACGTTTGGTAATCCGCAGTTGGAATATTGTGGCGTGCTAAAAAGTCTTTAGTAAACGATTTAGAGCCTTCCAGCTGAGCAGCCCCGGCTGTTGGGCCGAATATTGCTAAGCCGTGCTCGCGGAATTTATCTACTACACCCAGTACCAGTGGTACTTCAGGGCCCACGATAGTGAGGCCAACATTGTTTTGCTTTGCAAAGTTAAGTAGGCCGTCTAAGTCTTCAACGTTAATGGCAACGTTCTCAAGCTTAGGCTCATGGGCTGTACCTGCATTACCAGGGGCAACGAATACAGTGGTTACTTTTGTGTTTTGAGCGGCCTTAAACGCAAGTGCGTGTTCGCGGCCGCCGCTGCCAATGACTAATACATTCATGGCGAATTATCCTATCTATTAAAGCGGTTTTTTAAATTTCAGCGTCATACGGTCACTTTCACCAATCGCTTTATATTTAGCTGCGTCTTTTTCATCAAGCGCTAAGCGAGGTGGGAGAGTCCATACCCCTTTAGGGTGATCAGCTGTATCAAGAGGGTTTGCATTAATTTCACTGCTTGCTTCAAGTTCAAAACCTGCTTGTTTAGCAAGTGCAATAACAACACTTTGCTTCATATAACCTGACGACTTTTGCATTTCATCAGCGCTACTTTCTGGTAAGCGATGCTCTACCACACCTAGCGTTCCGCCTGGTTTTAATGCTGAGAAAAAAGACTTAAAGGCACTTAATGCCGCGTCTTTTTCTTTGCTCATATACCAGTTATGCACGTTGCGAAAGGTTAATACCATATCAGCGCTGTTTGCTGGAGCGATATCTAAATGTGTTAGTGGAGCAAACTCTGTCACCTTTACTTGGCTATATCGTTTATCTTCAGCGATTTTCTTTTTAAAGCTCGCTAGTGAACGTTGATAGTAACCAACTGATGAATCTGCAGGAAAGTGAGCAGCATAGTAAGTACCTTGCTCTTTTAATGCAGGCGCTAAAATGTCACTGTACCAACCGCCACCAGGGGCAATTTCAACCACGGTCATAGTTGGTTTAAAACCAAAAAAATCCAATGTTTGTACAGGATTACGATACTGGTCACGCTCATTGTTGCGCTCAGTTGATTCGACTGCTTTTTGCAGTGCCGAATCGGCGCTGTGGTTATGTGCAAGAGCTACTGTTGAGCTGACTGCTAACGTAGCAACCAATAGAGATTTTAGTGCAAATTTCATCGTCTGTTCCTTCATATTATAATTTTACAAGAGGTTATAGAATAAGCAGAATACGTGAATTTAGTGCAAACAAAAAGAGCTAACTGTATCAGTTAGCTCTTTGCGTGATTAGTGGCGGAAGTGACGCATACCAGTAAACACCATTGCCATGCCAGCTTCATCAGCTGCCGCGATAACTTCTTCATCGCGCATTGAGCCACCTGGTTGTATGACCGCTGTAATGCCAGCTTCTGCAGCTGCATCTATACCATCACGGAATGGGAAGAACGCATCAGATGCCATAACTGAACCTTTCACTTCAAGGTTTTCGTCAGCGGCTTTAATACCCGCTATTTTAGCTGAATAAACGCGGCTCATTTGGCCTGCGCCTACACCAATTGTCATACCGTCACGGGCATAAACAATCGCGTTTGACTTAACAAACTTAGCCACTTTCCAGCAGAATAATAAGTCTTTAAGCTCTTGCTCAGTAGGTTGGCGTTTAGACACAACTTTTAAGTCGCCTTGCGTTACCATACCTAAATCACGGTCTTGAATTAATACACCACCGTTAACACGCTTGATGTCATGGCTTGTGCCTTTAGCAGAAAACTCACCACATTCTAATAAACGCACATTTTGCTTTGCAGATACGATTTGTGCAGCTGCTTCAGATACCTTAGGTGCAATGATCACTTCAACAAATTGGCGAGCAACAATGGCTTCTGCAGTCTGGGCATCAAGCTCTTGGTTAAAGGCAATAATGCCACCAAATGCCGATGTAGGGTCAGTTTTGAAAGCACGGTCATACGCTTCAAGAATGTTTTCACCGATTGATACGCCACAAGGGTTTGCATGTTTTACGATAACACAGGCAGGTACGTCAAACTCTTTAACACATTCAAGTGCTGCGTCAGTGTCAGCAATATTGTTAAACGATAATGCTTTACCTTGAAGTTGTACCGCAGTTGCAACAGAGGCTTCTTGTACGTCGTTCTCAACATAGAAAGCGGCGTCTTGGTGAGAGTTTTCACCGTAGCGCATATCTTGCTTTTTAGTGAACTGCATATTGATTGTACGTGGGAATTTAGTTTCCTCAGCCGCTTCATCAGTGTAGTCAGCAACCATTTTACCGAAGTAGTTAGCAATCATGCCATCGTACTGTGCGGTGTGCTCGTAAGCAGCAATCGCAAGATCAAAACGCGTTTTGTATGACGTTGAACCATCGTTGCTTTGCATTTCGCTGATCACGCGGTCGTAATCTTTTGCATTTACTACAATAGTCACGTCTTTGTGGTTTTTAGCCGCAGCACGCACCATAGTTGGACCACCGATATCGATGTTTTCAATAGCATCTTCAAGGCTGCAGTTCTCTTGAGCGACTGTATTCGCAAAGGGGTATAAGTTAACTACAACAATATCGATAGCAGAGATGTTGTTATCTGCCATTACGTCTTCATCTTGTCCACGACGCGCTAAGATGCCGCCATGAATTTTTGGATGAAGAGTTTTTACGCGACCATCCATGATCTCAGGGTGACCTGTGTGGTCAGATACTTCAGTGACTTTAATGCCGTTATCAGCAAGTAATTTACAAGTACCGCCAGTTGATAAAAGTTCGACACCTTGTGATTCAAGTGCACGAGCAAATTCAACGATACCGGTTTTATCTGACACACTTAGTAGTGCGCGACGAATTGGACGATGTGTATCCATTGTAGTTTGATTACCTCAGTGTTTGAGCTAGCTTAGAAAGGCGTTATTTTAACTGAATATCGCTTAAAAAACGATATTTAAAGGGTGAGGATTTTGCAATTAGGCACTTTTTGAGAGTTTTTAAAGATATAAAAAAAGCACCCGAAGGTGCTTTTTCATTTAAAATAACATGGTTATTTTAAATTTTTATTTTTTATACCAGTTATAACTGATATTAGTTCATGCCGTATTTCTTAAGCTTCTTACGTAAAGTACCACGGTTGATACCTAGTAAGATTGCCGCACGTGTTTGGTTGCCACGAGTGTAAGTCATTACTTCTTCAAGTAATGGTGCTTCTAGCTCAGAAAGAACAAGGTCGTAAACGTCTTGCACATCTTGACCGTTAAGCTGTTTTAAATAATGATGAACAGCTTTTTTCACTGCATCGCGTAATGGCTGCGGTTTCTCGTGTGACTGAACATGAGGGTTAGTAATAAATGGAGAAGTCACGTTTTGTTCGAACATTGTATATATCTCTTTCTTTCTTAGTTAGCTGCTAGTGTTTTAAAGTATTGCTCTAATGTCTCGATTTGTGCCTGTGGATTATCGAGAGCATTAAATACTCGCCTAAACTGACCGTCACTGTCATGGGTTTGCAAATACCAAGATACATGTTTGCGAGCTATGCGCGCTCCCATTGGTTCCCCGTAAAACGTATGAAGGTTCACTAAGTGTTCCATCAAAATACCCCGCACTTCTGAAATCTCAGGTGTGGGTAAATGTTCTCCGGTTCGCAAAAAGTGGTCTATCTCCCTAAATATCCAAGGGCGACCTTGGGCGGCTCGACCAATCATAATGGCATCTGCACCCGTATAGTCCAAAACCTGCTTTGCTTTTTCTGGTGATGTAATATCACCATTAGCAACCACAGGTATCGACACTGAACGCTTTATATCCCTGATTGTGGCGTATTCTGCTTCACCTTTATACATACATGCACGCGTGCGCCCATGTACGGCTAATGAAGCAATACCATAGCGTTCAGCTATTCTCGCAATCTCAACACCGTTACGGTTATCCTGATCCCATCCTGTACGGATTTTTAATGTTACAGGTACATCAACAGCGTTAACCACGGCGTCGACGATCTCTTCCACTAAATCAGGAAACTGTAATAAGGCTGAGCCTGCGAGCTTCTTGTTCACTTTCTTTGCAGGGCACCCCATATTTATATCTATGATCTGTGCACCATTGCTGACATTGAATTGTGCAGCCTGGGCCATAAGCTCAGGATCAGCTCCTGCTATTTGCACTGCGCGTATTCCTGATTCACCGCTGTGATCCATACGGTTCATCGATTTTTCGGTTTTCCATACCTTTGGATTTGACGACAGCATTTCAGACACAGCAAGCCCTGCACCTAAGCGTCGGCAAAGCTGTCTAAATGGTCTGTCGGTTATGCCCGCCATTGGCGCGACAATAACATTATTCTCAAGTTGGTATGAACCGATACGCACGATATTCAAAGGCCTCTTTTCAAGGGGCGCTAAGTTTACGGTGTTTTTACTAAAAAACAAAGGCTATAAATTGAACAAAAGTGACTTTTTTTTGACTTTTTCGTATTGACTTTTGATAACAGTTTGAAGGCTGGGTTGATTTGTTTGTTAATTAAGCAAAACAAAAACAAAGGGGCTATTTTGTTTTCAAAGTATGCGTGTAAATAATAGGTAAAGCCTGTTAATTACAGGCTTTACAAACGTATTTAGAGTTAACTCTTTAATAAATAAAACGCGATTAGATAGCGTTTTTTTCACCGCTGACTCGAGTCCATTCACCCTCAACAGCAATTTCATCAAGGGCAATAAATGGCGCATAAACGTCAGCAACTGACTGTGCCTGCTCTTCTAAAATGCCTGACATCGCTATTTTACCACCTGGTTTTAACAAGCCTAAAATGACACTGTGAAGTTCACGTAATGGCGCGGCTAAAATGTTTGCTACCACTATATCTGCTGTAAATTCAGGCTGATTTTCTGGTAGGTAAACTTCAAGCTTGTCGGCTACACCGTTACGCTGTGCATTATCGAGGCTCGCTTCTAATGCTTGTGGGTCGATATCAATGCCTATCATACGCTCAGCACCCAATTTTATAGCTGCAATGCCTAAAATACCTGAGCCACAACCAAAGTCGACGACGGTTTTACCTGTTAAGTCTTGGCTTTCAAGCCATTTTAAACACAATGCGGTAGTGGCATGCGTGCCTGTGCCAAAGGCAAGGCCAGGGTCGAGTAATACATTTACGGCATCAGGGTCTGGAATATCGCGCCAGCTTGGGCAAATCCAGAGCTTTTCGCCAAACTGAATTGGGTGGAAGTTGTCCATCCATTCACGTTCCCAGTCTTTATCTTCTAGTTGTTCTACTTTATAAACCAACGAGTCTCTTATCTCGTCATGGCGTTTTAATAGCTCAATAACCGCATTCATATCGTGATTAGCCTCGAACAGACCAATAACAGTGGTATCAGCCCAAAACTCGACAGTGCCAATTTTAGGCTCATAGATAGGCGTATCTTTAGCATCAATGAAAGTAACAGACGCGCTTCCAGCTTCCATTAATAAGTCACTGACAGCATCAGCGGTTGCGGCATTAGCATTGATACGGATTTGGATCCAAGCCATGATTATTTCCTTGAAATAGAAAAAAGGCCGCTACAGCGGCCTTTTAATTATGTTTGTTAGCAGCTAATTATTTAGCGTCTAAGAAGCTCTTAAGTAAATCAGAGCGAGAAGGGTGGCGTAGTTTACGCAGTGCCTTCGCTTCGATTTGACGAATACGTTCACGTGTTACGTCAAACTGTTTACCTACTTCTTCTAGAGTATGGTCGGTATTCATATCGATACCAAAACGCATACGTAATACTTTAGCTTCACGGGCTGTTAAGCCTGCAAGTACATCGTTGGTAGCACCACGAAGAGACTCCATTGTTGCCGAATCGATTGGCGAGTCAATAGTAGTATCTTCGATAAAGTCACCTAAGTGCGAATCTTCATCATCACCGATAGGCGTTTCCATTGAAATTGGCTCTTTCGCGATTTTAAGTACCTTACGGATTTTATCCTCAGGCATTAACATACGTTCAGCTAATTCTTCTGGGTTTGGCTCACGACCCATCTCTTGCAACATTTGACGTGAAATACGATTCAATTTATTGATCGTTTCAATCATATGTACCGGAATACGGATAGTACGTGCTTGGTCAGCAATCGAGCGGGTAATGGCTTGACGGATCCACCACGTAGCATAAGTTGAGAACTTATAACCACGGCGATATTCAAACTTATCAACGGCTTTCATTAGACCAATATTACCTTCTTGGATTAAGTCCAAGAATTGTAAACCACGGTTGGTGTACTTTTTCGCAATCGAGATAACAAGACGTAAGTTTGCTTCAACCATTTCTTTTTTCGCACGACGAGCCTTAGCTTCACCAATACTCATACGACGGTTGATGTCTTTAATACGTTCAATGCTCAAACCAGTGCTTTCTTCGATAGCACTTAGCTTATTAATGCAGCGTATTATTTCAGGCTTCACTTCTTCAAGTTTAGCTGAATGCTTTTCGTTAGCGGCAATTTCTAAGTCAAGCCACGATGAATCTGTTTCGTTATTTGCAAAATGCTTAACAAAGGTTTTCTTTGGTAACTTTGCAAATTGTACCGCTTGTTTCATGATAAGACGTTCTTGAATACGAACTCTGTCCATCATTTCACGCATGTTGTTAACCATGCGATCAAACTGTTTAGGTACTAGTTTAAATGTTCTGAATAGCTCACCGATTTCAAAAATAGCGGCTTTTGAATCAGGGTGAGAGCGGCCTTTTTTATCAAAAGTATCGCGTGCTTTGTTATACAGATCGCGAAGGTTTTCAAAGTGAACACGGGCTTCTTCAGGATCTGGGCCAGTATCAACTTCTTCTTCGTCTTCATCATCATCACTTTCTGAATCATCTTTATCTTCTTCATCAAGCTCTTTTTCGCTTAATTCAGAACCGATATGTGTTGCAGAAATTTGCGTTTCATCTTCATTAGGATCAAAGAAACCAGAGATAATGTCGCTTAAGCGCATTTCTTCAGCTTCGAATTTATCCCATTGCTCAAGAAGATAAGTAATTGCTTCAGGGTATTCAGCAACCGAGATCTGAACTTGGTTGATGCCTTCTTCAATACGCTTAGCGATGACAATTTCGCCTTCACGGGTCAGTAGTTCAACTGTGCCCATTTCACGCATGTACATACGAACCGGGTCCGTAGTACGGCCGATTTCTTTATCTACAGTAGCAAGCGCAGCGGCTGCGGCTTCTGCTGCGTCTTCATCTGTCGTGGTTTCTTGCATCATCAATTCATCGGCATCAGGCGCGTTTTCGCTAACCTTGATACCCATATCATTGATCATGCTAATGATATCTTCTACTTGATCTGAATCGATAATATCTTGTGGAAGGTGATCATTAACTTCTGCAAAAGTTAAATAACCTTGCTCTTTACCTTTTTGAATCAGAAGTTTTAATTGTGACTGAGGAGTTGGATCCATAGAGATTGTTTCTTCCACTCTGATAAGTTGATACAACAGGCGCCAGCTTGCTTATAAATAAGCTAAACTAAGTATTATTTGACGCAGTGAATAGCACAGTATAACAGCATTTATCAATTTTGACTAGCTGTTAGTTCCTTTTAGCGCTTGAGTTAATAAATGACACTCGAGTCGCTCATCGCTGTTTAATCCTTGTGTCTTGTCCTTTATTAATAGGGTCTCGAGTCGATAATTTAAACACTGATCTTCAATAAATTTAAAAGTATTTTTAAATTCATCTTCTAAGCGGTCGTCATTTATTTCATGACGCCACGTCGCTAATTTAATCAGTGCTTCATACTCTGGGCTTTCTCTAAACGCCTCAAGTAATTGAGCGGTAGTAATTGTGCCTTTTTCTAACGCGTAGTGCTGTAACTTTATTAACAGGGCAATACCTGCGATATTCATTTGAGCAAGATCAGGTAAGTAAGGCACTGCATTTGCTAAACTCGGATGCTGCACTAGCAAACCAATAGCACGACGCATTGGCGTTATTTTAAATTTACGCTCAATTGAATGCTGTTGTTTGGGGGTTTTTAAACGGCCATTTAGCTGCTCTTTTGTACGGCCAATTAATCGCCCTAGTTGCTCAAGTAAATTTTCCTGATAAAACTCACTAGGAATTTTTTCTATTAAAGGAAGCACCGCGCTGAGTAATTTTGCTTTACCAGCATCACTAGTTAAGTCAATTTCCTGACTGAGTTTGTTAAACAACACTTGAGTGAAATCATCAGCGTGGGCTAAACGTTGTTCGAACGTGTCTTTGCCTTCTTGTTGTACTAGTGAATCAGGGTCTTCGCCATCAGGTAAAAATACAAATTGCAGTGCTTTACCATCACTTAAATAAGGCAACGCATTTTCAAGTGCGCGCCAAGCAGCATCACGACCTGCACGGTCACCATCGTAACAGCAAATTACCTTGTCTGTGGTTCTGAACAAAGTATGCATGTGCTCAGCTGTTGTTGCGGTGCCAAGTGCTGCGACTGCGTATTCAATGCCTTGCTCGCTCAATGCGACCACGTCCATATAACCTTCAACAATAAGGACATGCTCAAGCTTTTTGTGTGCTTGCTTTGCCTCATAAAGCCCATATAACTCAAAGCCTTTATGAAAAATGCGGGTCTCTGGAGAGTTTAGGTATTTGGGCCCTTGGTCTGATTGCATAACCCGACCACCAAACGCGATAACACGACCCCGTTTATCACGAATTGGAAACATTAAACGGTCACGGAAAAAATCAAACTGCCTGCCGGGGGTTTTCTCCGAAGCGAGCTTTAACTCTACAAGCTGCTCTTTTTGCTCTTTATTACGACCAAGCTGTTGGCACAAGCCTTCCCACTCACTCGGAGCATAGCCAATCATAAACTTTTTAACGGTTTCACCACTTAAGCCACGACCTTTTACATACTCAATAACATCAGCTGAATTTGCGTGGTGTTTTAATTGATGCTGATAAAAGCGGGCGGCGTGTAGCATTAAGTCGTAATCAGAACGTTTTTGCTCTGCGGTTCTTTGTGGGCCTGAGCTGGTGTTACCTTGTTCACGTGGCACATCTAGATTTAATAAGCTAGCAAGTTCTTCAATTGCATCAACAAATTCAAGTTTATCGTATTCCATTACAAAAGAAATTGCGTTGCCATTAGCCCCACAACCAAAGCAATGGTAAAACTGTTTATCTTGTGAAACAGTAAACGAAGGCGATTTTTCGTTATGAAAAGGGCAGCACGCTTGGTAATCTTTACCGGCTTTTTTAAGACCAACTTTAGAGTCAATAAGCTCGACAATATCTGTTCTGGCGAGTAAATCGTCAATAAAATTTCGTGGGATCTTTCCGGCCATTAGTAAAGTGTAGTCCTGAAATAAATAGAAAAAGGTGAACGAACTAGCTCTAGTTCTGCAAAATTAGATTTGAACACAAATGCTATTTTTGTTAAAGCTAAAAACGAAGAAACCGAGCACTTGGCTCGGTTTGCTTTAATCATACTTTACGTATGTGGGCGTATTAGGCAGTTAATCGTTGCTTAATTAAGCCAGAAATCTTGCCTAAATCGGCGCGACCTTCAGCTTTGCTTTTGATTATACCCATTACTTTACCCATGTCTTGCATACCTGCTGCGTTAGTATCAGCAATAGCCGCATCAATGAGAGCAATGATTTCGTCTTCACTCAATTGTTGAGGTAAAAACTCTTCAAGTGCTTTAATTTCACTGGCTTCAACTTCAGCTAAATCATCACGCCCAGCATCTTTGTACTGAGTGTAAGAATCGCGGCGTTGTTTAACAAGCTTCACTAGGACTGCGGTAATACCGTCATCATCAAGTGTTATTTGCTCGTCAATCTCACGCTGCTTGATTGCAGCAAGCACCATACGAATTGGGTTAAGACGTGCTTTGTCTTTCGCTCGCATCGCATCTTTTTGCGCATCTTTTAGCGTTATTAAAAGGCTCATTTATACAAGACCTAATACTATTAGTATAATTTAACGCGACGTGCGTTATCGCGAGAAAGCTTCTTCATGTGACGCTTAACCGCTGCAGCTTTTTTACGCTTACGCTCAGCTGTTGGCTTTTCATAGTGCTCGCGACGACGAACTTCTGAAAGGATACCTGCTTTTTCACATGAACGCTTGAAGCGACGAAGTGCTACGTCAAACGGTTCGTTCTCTCTTACTTTAATTACTGGCATTAAAAATTCACCTACCTAAATAATGAGCGTTGCTCAAGTTGATCAAACAATGATCAAGTGGTTCAAAAATGGTGCGGTATTGTAATCCGAAGCCACACCACATGTAAAGGATAAATATTATCTAGTTCTAACTGCGCACTAAAATAAATTCTATGTTATTAATTTTACTGTACTTGATATAATCGACATTGTACTTGGCCGGCAATTTTTTCTTTTAATAACAGCCAATTATTTGGTATTGGGAGATTGTTCAATTCGCTTTCAATTTCAATATAAACAAGCGCATTTTCACTTAGCCAATTATTTTTTATAAGTAAATCACAGCATGGCTGAGCTAAACCTAGGCGAAAAGGCGGATCGACAAAAACTAAATCAAATTGTTGTTCATTAGTATTTTGACCTAAATACTGCAAACTATCGATGCAATGAATGTCTGTATTACTCAAATTGAGCGTTTGGGCGTTTGTTTTTAATTGCGCCGCTGCTGAATTGTCCATTTCTAAAAATGTAGCGCTGTGAGCAAATCTAGAGAGGGCTTCAAAGCCAAGCCCGCCGGAGCCTGCAAAGCAATCGAGAACTTTAGCATCTCGAGTATCTTGCATTAACCAATTAAAGAGCGTTTCTTTAATGCGATCTGTCGTTGGCCTTAAGCCTTCAACATTTTTCACCGGTAATTTACGACCACGAAATTGCCCGCTAATGATCCTAATAAAGCCATCGCTAGATTTATTATTTGATTGTTTTTGTGGTAATTTTTTTCTCATTTAACTCACTAATAAATGGTATCTAGAACGCGGCTCAGATAATATTGTCATCATATGGTAGAGCGTCATTTTTCAACTGCGCTAAAAGTGTTACCATAAGCATCTTGGACAATAGTTTTATGAATGGCTTTAAAAGCGGGTTCAGAAAAACTATTTGCATTAGTTTATCAGATTTTTATAAGTGGTTATTAGCAACTATGGCAAAAAAAAGTAAATTCCTGTCTTGGCTAGGTTTTGGCAAATCAGAAAATAAACAACAAACAGAGCAAGCAGCAGATGCTGATAACCAAAAGCAATTAGCAGAGCAAGAGCGACTTGCTGCAGAAAAAGCAGAAGCTGAGCGTTTAGAGCAAGAACGACTTGCTGCAGAAAAAGCAGAGGCTGAGCGTTTAGAGCAAGAACGACTTGCTGCCGAAAAAGCAGCGGCTGAGCGTTTAGAGCAAGAACAACTTGCTGCCGAAAAAGCAGAAGCTGAGCGTTTAGAGCAAGAACGCATTGCTGCAGAGAAAGCAGAGGCTGAGCGTGTAGAGAAAGAACGACTTGCTGCTGAAAAAGCACACGAAAAGTTGCTCGAAACAGAGAAGGCTGAGCAGGTTCGCCGTGAGCAAGCAGATCGCTTAGCACAGCAAGAAGAAGCAATGCGTTTGGAACTTGAACGCAAAGCCGCAGAACAATCGCAACATGATGCAGAATTAGAGCAACAACGCATTGCCACAGAAAAGGCAGAGGCTGAGCGTTTAGAGCAAGAACGCATTACAGCAGAAAAGGCGGAAGCTGAACGTGTAGAGCAAGAACGCATTGCTGCAGAAAAGGCGAAAGCTGAGCGTGTAGAGCAAGAGCGCATTGCAGCAGAAGCTGAGGCAGAACGTTTAGAGCAAGAGCGCATTGCTGCGGAAAAGGCGGAAGCTGAACGTGTAGAGCAAGAGCGCATTGCAGCAGAAAAGGCGGAAGCTGAACGTGTAGAGCAAGAACGCATTGTAGCAGAAAAGGCGGAAGCTGAACGTTTAGAGCAAGAGCGACTTGCTGCAGAAAAGGCAGAGGCTGAGCGTGTAGAGCAAGAGCGCATTGCAGCAGAAGCTGAGGCAGAACGTTTAGAGCAAGAGCGACTTGCTGCAGAAAAGGCGGAGGCTGAGCGTTTAGAGCAAGAGCGCATTGCAGTAGAAAAGGCGGAAGCTGAGCGTGTAGAGCAAGAGCGACTTGCAGCAGAAAAGGCAGAGGCTGCACGAGTAGAGCAAGAGCGCATTGCAGCAGAAAAGGCTGAGGCTGAACGTTTAGATCAAGAGCGACTTGCTGCAGAAGCTGAGACAGAACGCTTAGAGCAAGAACGTCTTACAGCAGAACTTGCTAAAGAAGAAGCTAAAAAAGCAGAAAAGCCTAAAAAAGAAGGTTTTTTCTCGCGTCTTAAAAAAGGCTTACTTAAAACCAAGCTAAATATAGGGTCTGGTTTTGCGTCAATTTTTAGTGGTAAAAAAATTGATGACGAGCTATTTGAAGAATTAGAAACACAATTATTAACTGCTGATTTAGGTGTTGATACCACCATGAAGCTGATTGATAATTTAACCGATGCAGCAGATCGCAAGCAGCTAAAAGACGGTGATGCGCTTTATGAGTTAATGAAGCAAGAAATGGCCGCAATGCTTAAAACAGCAGAACAACCATTAGAGATTCCGAGTGATAAAAAGCCATTTGTTATTTTAATGGTTGGTGTTAATGGGGTAGGTAAAACCACCACAATCGGTAAACTTGCTAAGCAATTCCAAAACGAAGGTAAATCAGTGATGCTTGCTGCCGGTGATACCTTCCGTGCTGCAGCTGTTGAGCAACTGCAAGTATGGGGTGAGCGTAATGAAATCCCCGTGATTGCGCAGCATACCGGTGCGGATAGTGCCTCAGTGGTATTTGATGCCTTCCAAGCGGCCAAGGCACGTAATGTTGATGTGTTAATCGCCGATACAGCAGGGCGCTTGCAGAATAAAGATAATTTAATGCAAGAGCTTGAAAAAATAGCGCGTGTAATGAAAAAGATTGACCCAGATGCGCCGCATGAAGTTATGCTAACGATTGATGCAGGCACGGGTCAAAATGCAATTAGTCAAGTAAACCTGTTTAATCAGTGTGTTGGTTTAACGGGGATTACACTTTCTAAGTTAGATGGCACAGCTAAAGGCGGCGTGATCTTCGCGGTCGCTGATAAGTTTAATATTCCTATCCGCTATATAGGTGTGGGTGAAAGTATTGATGATTTAAGAGCATTCAATAGTAACGACTTTATCGATGCGCTGTTTAGCCAAGACGAGGACGAAGCGTAAATTTAAAAAGGGGCTTAAATCAAATTGGTTTAGGCCTTTTTTAGCTGAGGGATAAGAATGATAAATTTTCAGCAAGTCAGCAAAACATATCCAGGTGGCCACCGAGCTCTGGAAAAAGTGAGCTTTCATATCAGGCCCGGTGAGCTGGCTTTTTTAACAGGCCATAGCGGAGCTGGTAAAAGTACCTTACTTAAATTAATCAGCTTGATGGAGCGTCCGTCGGCAGGAAAAGTATTGATCAATGGCGTTGACTTGAGTGCTGTTAAATCAAGACAAATCCCTTATGTTCGTCGTGACATTGGTATTATATTTCAGAACCATCGCTTATTAGAGCGCCATACAATATTTGATAACGTAGCGCTGCCGCTGGTCATCGAGGGCACTCACCGCAAGCAAATTGAAAAACGCGTTCACGGCGCTTTAGATAAAGTTGGTTTGTTAGATAAAGTAAAATGTCACCCCTCTACATTATCAGGCGGTGAGCAGCAACGAGTAGGTATTGCACGTGCAATTGTTAATTCGCCACCATTACTCCTTGCCGATGAACCTACGGGAAACTTAGATCCAGAGTTGTCTATGGATATTCTGCGTTTATTTGAAGACTTTAATAAACACGGCACCACAGTATTAATCGCGACCCATGACTTAGGGCTGATCTCGCGTATGCGCTATCGTAGCCTGACTTTAAAAGAGGGTCGTATGAGTCAAGATCCACTGGCTGAGGCGTCATTATGAGTTTGTTATTTAAAGGGCGTCAGAGCCAGAATGAACGAGCAAAAAAATCATTTATAGCGGCTGGATATTTTTTTATTTTAAATATTTTCCGCCAAGGTATTCATAGTTTAGGTGAGATGTGGCGAACGCCCATGGCCTCGATGATGACGATTGCAGTACTGGGCTTAAGCTTAACGTTACCGGCAACCTTGTATTTAGTGGTTAAAAATGTTCAACAAATAAATAGCGGATTTGAAGAAGCGGCTGAAATTTCATTATTCGTTAAAGAGTCAATGAGCGAACAAGAAACACAAACGCTAGTGAAGCGCTTAGCGTTATACCCCGAAGTTGATAAAGTCACCTTTATTTCGAAGCAAAATGCACTCGTTGAATTTAAAGAAGTATCAGGCTTTGGCCAAGCACTAGAGTATTTAGATGAAAACCCATTACCCGATGTTGTTTTGATCACACCTACTAGCCGTCACCGCCAAGCAGATTCAGCCCGAGCATTGCTTGAAAAACTTGAAAAAGAACGTGAGGTGGACTTTGGCAAGCTGGACATTGCTTGGCTTGAAAGGCTCAATGCGCTACTTAGTCTATTAAAAGAAAGCGTCATTACTATTGCATTACTTTTACTTACATCAGTAACGCTGATTATTGGCAACACGATTCGTTTATCTATCATGGATAAAAAAGAAGAAATTCAAGTTATGAAGCTTGTAGGGGCAACCAACACCTTTATCCACGCGCCCTTTTTATGGACGGGGATTTTGTATGGCATCATTGGCGGCTTGTTTGCCTTTATTTGTGTTGCTTTAATGATGTGGTGGCTGGGCTCAGCTGTTACTGAGGTTGCGGGCGTGTATCAAACACACTTTGATTTAATCGGGTTGAGTGTGTCAGAGTTTGGCTCATTGGTATTGCTAGCAACGATACTTGGCTTTGTTGGCTCTTACTTATCAGTGAATCGTTACATTAAAGAAATAGAACCCGATAAAGTGTAACAATAGATGTGTATCATCACTAAAAGCGTTAGAAATATAACCGTTGGGGATTTTTTCTAACGCTCTGCAAAGCTAGAATTCATCGCATATTCAGACGTTTAAAGTACAATAAAAAACATCGAAAAAATCACTTGCTTCAATCGAAAAAAAGATTTAAATTGAAGTTAGCACTCTAGGTTAAAGAGTGCTAAGATGGTTTCAAATGTTTATCACCGAGGTGAAAAATGAGTAAAGATTTATACGCAATGGCACTCACAGTTGGACAGCAAAGCGCGAGTATTGATGGTTACCTTCAAGCGGTAAGTACAATACCTATGCTAGAGGCTGAGCAAGAAAAAGAGTTGGCAACCCGCTTACAGGAAGACGGCGATCTTAATGCTGCAAAGCAACTCATCATGTCTCATTTACGCTTCGTGGCGCATATTGCTAAAGGCTACTCAGGTTACGGTCTACCACAAGCGGATTTGATCCAAGAAGGTAACATCGGTCTGATGAAAGCAGTAAAACGTTTTGACCCATCAGTGGGCGTACGTTTGGTTTCATTTGCAGTGCACTGGATAAAAGCAGAAATTCACGAATTCGTGCTTAAGAACTGGCGTATCGTTAAAGTTGCGACCACTAAAGCACAGCGTAAGTTGTTCTTTAACTTGCGTAAAAATAAAAAGCGCCTAGGTTGGTTTAACCAAGCTGAGGTAGCAACCGTAGCAAATGAGCTAGGTGTAAGTGAAAAAGAAGTACGTGAAATGGAATCGCGCATGAGCGGCCAAGACATGGGCTTTGATTTAACTAGCGACGACAACGACGACGCGCCAAGCAGCACTTACTCACCAGTTCAGTACTTAACTGACGGTAGTAACGACTTAGCTGAAGAAGTTGAACAGCAGCAGTGGCAAGAACAGTCTCATACACGTTTGTTTAGCGCATTAAAAACACTCGACGAACGTTCACAAGACATCGTCAGTGCACGTTGGTTGTCTGATGATAAGGCTACTTTGCAAGAGCTAGCTGCAAAGTACAGCGTATCAGCTGAGCGTGTTCGTCAGCTTGAAAAAACAGCGATGAAAAAGCTACAAGCAGCAATGAGCTAACGCTTAACCTTGTATAAAATTTAAAAGCCCTGCATGAAAATGCGGGGCTTTTTGCGTTAAAGGGAAGCGGTAAGTCATAAGCATAAGTGGGCACCGCTATTTTTTGCCTCTTGCTAAACATGATAGAAATAGCTTTAAGTGAGTTATTCACAAAGAGATTTATAGGTGCTGCGCTTAAGAGGGGTGTAATGCACATACCTAGTATTCGGCAAGTTAGTGCCAAAAGATATATTTGGCTACATTAATTGCTTATAGCCGCACTTTTAACCAATTTAAAATTTTGGTGTTTTTTGAGGTTGTTGGTAATAACCTTGCTGCTTAGGGGGGTCAAATAACTCAGCTATTTTGACTTCATTTTTTAAGCAAACATCTATTCCATATTCAGATAGTGAAAATGTAAAATATTCATTACCATTTATATCGCTGCTATTTCGTTTTTCAATAAGTCCAATTCGCTGAAGTTTAACTATAGCTAAATTCAATCTAGGCCCAGTCAAGTATAGTTGTAGATTATTCTCTAAATTCCAACTAGTTGAACCTTCAATATCATTATTATAACTATCTAGCAGGGTACCTAAAATATACAAATCTGAATCAGATATTTTACTTAGAGCATCATTAACATCAATTTTGTGAATGGAAGAGGTTTTTATTTCATTGTAAATCCCTTTATCCTTTAACTCTCGTTTAATTTGAGTGGCGGCGTAAGTTAGTGATGAAGTTAAATCATCATCAGATCTATCGGGATCGTAATCCGTTGGTGTGATACCAAGTAAATCACTCGGGAAGTGCAAGTCTGTATTACGGGGTTTTACAATGAAGCATCTTTCTTTGCCAATTGAACCAATAAACAAGCCAAGCTCAAACACAACATTATCACGAACTGTTGCGACTTCTCTTGAGCGAATCTTGGCGACATCGTCAGGTGAGAAAATGAAAATAGAAAAATCCACGGACTTAGATTTAATTATTAAATCATCTAATGCGTTATTAGATAACTTAAATGTACCGCTTCTTCAGATAGTAACTTCGGCATCAAATTCTAAGTTTTCGGCTATTGCATCCGCAATAGGTAAACTTTCGACAGATGAGCCTATAAATATTCTTGGCTTTCTCATATGTTCACCAAAACCTCTTCTGTAGCTATCAATATATTTTATATCATTGACATGGCTTATAATAATTAAATGACTTATATTAAGTCTATTTATAATTTCAACAATAATTACTTTTGTAAACAAGTAATTAAAATAGCACGAATTCAAAATTAGGCTCTTACACAAAGCAGTAGGAATAAATTTAACTTTTTCAATGTCCGGTTATCGCTCAAAGCTGTCTATTAACTCATACCTTAAATCGTTGGGTTTCGTTGCTCTCAACCCAACCTACGTGATTATTTTAACGACGACCTATGCTGTTTTCCTAGCACCTAGCACCTAAAATCTAGAACCTTTTATCTTGCATTTACTGCTTTAGATTCAGCCTGTGCGAGTTGTATATATTTACGCTCTACAAGTTGTGAAAGCGGCACGAGCTCAAATCCTTGTTGTTCCAACTCAGGAAGTTTGCGCGATAAAAACTCAATGGTTTCAGGGTAGGGGTGGGCGATGGCTATGGCAAAGTTATAACGCTGGGCTTTATGTTTTAGTTCATCTAGTCTAAATTGCAGTTGCTGCTCATTGGGGATGTTGTCTAAAAATACATGACGACCTACATTTTCTACTCCGTATAAGTTTGCCACGTTTTGAGCTTGGCTTAACCCCGTAGTGCGGCTATCTAAAAAATACAGGCCTCGCTGTTTTAGTACTTCCATTGTCCATTTCATCGGGGTGCTTTTTTGAGTTAGGTCTGACCCCATATGATTATTAACACCTTTCACTTGTGGAAGGCTTGCAAGTGCATTGTAAAGCGTACTTTGTAACTGCTCTTTATTCATGTCGTTGGTTAATGCGCCAGGGCCGAGCGCTTTACTTTGATCCAGCGCTTGCATTGGGACATGCAGTAATAGCTCTTTATCAGTCTGGCTGGCTAGTTGTGCAAATATTTGAGAAAACGGGGTGTGGGGCAAAATCGAATACGAAATTTTACCAGGAAGGTTGAGAGTTTCTAAGTCGCGTTGATGATTGCCAATATCATCAATCACAATGGCTATTTGTTTACTGTGTACATAACTAGGTAAAAGACAAATAGCCATAATTAGCAAAAGTATTTTTTTCAAATTTATAATTTTTATTATCTTTTTATTTAAGCTACATCACTTCATAGTAAGCAACTGCTTTGCTTTTAATAACTGTTGATCGGTTGGGTTATCACTAAACCACGAGCCGTTGCTGTTTCCTTGTTCATTTTTTATTATAGCGACTTTATTTATTTGTGAAAGTGTTGATTTATTAATCGCTACGTCAGGGGCAACACCTATTCCGTCGATTGACTTTCCTGAAGGGGAAAAGTATTTAGCCGTTGTTAGCTTTAAAGCCGTATTACCGTTACCCAAGGGGATTAAAGATTGCACTGAGCCTTTACCAAAGGATTTGTTGCCGACTAAAGTAGCTCGTTGGTTGTCTTTTAATGCTGCGGCAAGTATTTCGGCGGCTGATGCCGAGTTTTCGTTGATCAATACAACGATAGGGGCGTCATTTAAAATATCACCTGCACTGGCTTTATAATGTTGGTTGGCATCATAAAAACGCCCTTTTGTGGTGACGATTGTGCCATGTTGTAAAAATAAATCAGCAACTGCCACAGCACTTTGTAATGTGCCACCTGGGTTATCGCGCAAATCTAGCACAAGTCCTGCTAATGCTCCGCCATAGTTACTTTCAAGCTCTGCAAGCTGGCGTGAAACATCGTGTAATGTGTGGTTGCTAAAGCTATTAATGGCCATATAACCCACACCAAAGTCATACAATGCGCTTTTAACGCTTTCAATATTTATTTCTTTACGGGTGAGCGCAAAGCTAAGAGGTTGCTGAATATTGTTGCGCTTAATGCTTAACTGCACTGTCGCTGATCCACTCTTTAAAATCATATTTGCGACTTGGCTTATATCTTTATTCGCAACTGATTGATTATTTATAGCAAGAAGAACGTCGTTTTGTTTTATACCTGCGCTATGGGCAGGGGAGTTGTTGAGTGCATTAATAATGACAATTTGGTCGTCTTTGGCTTGTACTTCAATACCTAAACCTGTGTATCGCCCATTGGTGCTATTAAATAGGGCGTCTAGCTCATTTTCATCAAGGTATTTTGAATAAGGGTCAAGCTGATTTAATAGTGCTTCGAATTGGCGTTTATCACTAAAGCTACTTTGCAACGAAAGGTCTTCTACATAGTAAGCATGTATATTAAATAGAATTTCGTGTTGCTGCTGTTGTTTTAGCTCATTGATAGAGGTGACGGCAAAACAATTTAGGCTAAAACATACGAAAAATAGCATCAGCAAAGAATTGATGATGTTATTACTGGCTAAGTTTGTGGCTTGGCGCTTAATAGTAGGTTGTGTTGTTGGCATCAGCTGCTCCTCATTGGGTGCAGCACTGTTTAGTCAATTAAATGCGTCTGCACCATTTTACAGGATTTACTGCGCGTCCTTTGTGGCGTAATTCAAAGTATAGACCAGAATTTGCCTGTCCGCCGCTTTGCCCAACTAATGCTATAATTTCGCCTTTACGCACCGTGTCGCCAACATCTTTTAATAGAGTTTGCGTATGACCATACAGGCTCATAAAACCTTCACCGTGGTCTACTACAATCACCCAGCCATAACCTTTAAGCCAATCGGCATATACAACTTGCCCGTTATGAATACTGCTTACTTGGTTGCCTTCATTAGCGCTTATTAGTACACCTTTCCAATTAATGCCGCTATGCTTTCGCTGACCAAAGCGGTGTGCGAGTTTCCCTTTCGTTGGCCAATTTAAACGACCTTTACTTGATTGTAAGCCAATCAGTTCGATAGTCTGATTTTTCTCTTTTTCGAGCTCTTGTAATGTAGTAACAAGGGTTTTTTCATTTTCTTTTAAATAGTTTATGGTGCCTTTAGTTGAATCAAGCTTCGCTTTTAATTCGCTAATATTGCTCTTTCGTTGTTTTTGCGCATCAACTAATGCTTGGTACCGAGACTTTTGCTCTTGGTGTAATGCGATAAGGTGTTTTTTAGATTGTTCAAGTTCAGCTTGAACCGCTTCTATTTCAACCATTAACGCTTTTAATTCTTCTATTTGCTTTATGCGGGCTTTGTTAAGGTAGTTGTAGTAACTAAGGGTGCGTTCTACTTGTGCCGTATTTTGTTGATTTAGGAGCATCTTTGCGTAGTCATTGCCGCCTGACATATACGCACTTTTTAGTTGGGCAGCGAGCACACGTTGTAATTTTTGTTGTTGTTGCTTTAATTTATTAGCTTGGCGTTGCTGTGCAGCTTGTTGTGCTTCGGTCTCTTTAATCGATTGTTTTGCAATCGAGAGAGCCTTTGCGTTCTTCGCTATATTTAGTTCAAATGCTTTTAAGGTTTGTTGCAGTTTTGCAATGTCTTTGCGCTGTGCTGCTAAGTCGGCTTCACTTTGTTTTAACGCATTTTGAATTTCAGATAGGTCTTTTTTAGTACGATCTTCATTCGCTGTTGCCGGAGCAATAGCGAATGAAGTAAGTATTAACAGACTAATAATGAACAGGTTAACACTTTTTGTCATAGCTTATTTCAATGTCATGATAGGTGTGCCAGTCATTTCGTTAGGCTGTTCCATGCCCATTAGGTGTAGCATTGTAGGTGCTACGTCACTCAGTGCTTTGCCTTCACTTGGTGTGGCGTCGCGGCCAACATAAATGAAGGGAACTGGTTCACTGGTGTGTGCTGTATGTGCTTGGCCCGTTTTTGGGTTTGCCATTTGCTCGGCGTTACCATGATCTGCTGTAATAAGTGCCTCGCCACCAAATTCATTAAGCGCAGCTACTACACGGCCAATACAACTATCAACTGCTTCACAGGCTTTTACTGCGGCTTCAAATACGCCTGAGTGGCCAACCATATCGCCATTAGGGTAGTTACAGATTATAGCGTCGTATTGTCCGCTCTTAATGGCTTCGACGAGTTTGTCGGTGAGCATTTCTGAGTTCATCTCAGGTTGTAAATCATAGGTAGCTACTTGAGGTGATGGGATCAGCTCGCGGGTTTCGCCATCAAATTCATCTTCACGGCCGCCACTGAAAAAGAAGGTCACGTGTGCGTATTTCTCTGTTTCGGAGATACGCAGTTGGGTTTTTCCATTTTTCTCGAACCATTCTCCTAATACATTAACAAGCGGTTCAGGGGCAAATGCCGCAGGCGCATCAATGTCAGCGGCGTATTCTGTTAGCATAACAAAGCCACTTAGTTCAGGCGCTTTTTTCTTGGCAAAGCCATCAAAGTCTTTATCAACGAATGCGCGGGTCATCTCGCGAGCACGGTCGGCTCTAAAGTTTAAGAAAATAACCGTATCGCCATCATTGATTTGAGCAGCTTGTTGGCCTTCTGCTGCAATTGTTGTTGCGGCAACGAATTCATCATTTTCGTCGCGCTCATAAGCGGCAGTTAGCGCCTCAATACCGTTAGCGTAATTATGCTGGGCAATGCCACTAACCATTAAGTCATACGCTTGCTCAACACGGTTCCAGCGGTTGTCGCGGTCCATTGCATAGTAACGGCCTACAATTGAAGCCAAGCGGCCACAGTTAAGCTCGCTAAATAAGGCTTCAACACGCTCTATTGATGCTTGGGCACTGCGTGGCGGTGTATCACGGCCATCTAAAAATGCGTGGAAGTAGACTTCTTTTGCACCTCGGTTTGCTGCCATTTTGATTGCAGCAACAATGTGGTCTTCATGGCTATGAACGCCGCCTGGGCTTAAAAGACCCATAAGATGCACTGCTTTATCTGCGTTAATTGCTTTGTCGATATTTTCAACAAGCGTTGGGTTGTGCTCAAACTCACCGTCGTTAATTGATTTGGTTATGCGTGTGAAGTCTTGATAGACGATGCGTCCTGCACCTAAGTTAACGTGGCCCACTTCAGAATTACCCATCTGGCCATCAGGCAGACCAACATCTAAACCAGACCCTGAAATTAATGTATGTGGGCGGGTTGCCCAAAGCTCATCCAATACAGGCGTGTTTGCTGCTAGGATTGCGTTGCTTTGAGTGTCTTCGCGGTATCCCCAACCATCTAAAATCATTAATACGAGAGGTTTTTTATGCTGTGTCATTGTAGCTCCTGAAATTTGCAACCTGTTGGATGCTTAGCATACCGTGTTTTTGCTTGTGGATCAGCATTCAAATCAGGATATTAAAATATTTCACTCTCTGGTAATTTTTCATCAAGCACGTATACTTGCGAGGCTAGATTATAGCCCTGTTATTAATAACCCCAGCGCCTTTGGTGCGGGACAATTTTCATAGTGGAAGTCGCATGGAACAATATATTGAATTTATCGGAAATCATCCGATTTTAAGTTTAGCGTGGGTCGCTTTAGTTGCGCTAATTGTGGGTGGGTGGTTTAAAAGTAAATTTTCAGCAATCCGTCAAATAAACCCGCAACAGTTAACGTTACTAATTAACCGTGAAGACGGCTTAGTTGTTGATATACGTGCACAAAAAGAATTTAATAATGGGCGTATTGCAGGCGCTGAGCATTTAAATCCTGAAAAAGCTAAACAATCTGACTTTTCAAGCCTTGAAAAGCATAAGAGCAAACCCATTATATTAGTATGTACAACTGGCATGACCGCTTCTGGTGTTGCTACAGCTATGCATAAAGCTGGGTTTGAGTCGGTTTATGTTTTATCCGGTGGTATGGGCGCATGGCAAAGTGCAGGCCTACCAACCACAACAGGTCGTTAATAAATTTAACTGACCGATAGAGGAATTAGTATGAGTAATGTTGTTCTATACACCAAAGCGTATTGCCCTTTTTGTCAACGTGCTTTTGCATTGCTTGAAAGCAAAGGCGTAACGTTTAAAAATATTGATATTGGTGTACAGCCTGAGCTTCGCGCTGAAATGATAAAAAAAGCAGGTGGCGCAAGCACAGTACCGCAAATCTTTATTAATGATGAACATATCGGCGGTTGTGACGACATGATGGCTATTGAAGCTCAAGGTAAACTTGATGCTAAATTAAACGCTTAAGTTAATTAACGTATCTATTATAAAAACGATTAAAGTTAGGAATTACAATGAACGAAGAAAATCAAAACGTAGCCGCTCAAGAAGCTGGCGCACAATTTAGCATTCAACGTATTTACACAAAAGATGTGTCTTTTGAAACACCAAACTCTCCTGCTATTTTCCAAAAAGAGTGGACACCAGAAGTTAAGTTAGACCTTGATACGCGTTCGAATAAATTAGATGAAGGTTTGTACGAAGTAGTGCTTGCATTAACTGTAACAGCTTCTATCGGTGAAGAAACTGCGTTTTTATGTGAAATCCAACAAGCGGGTATCTTCACTGTAGGCGAAGTTGAAGAAATGCAATTAGCACACATGCTAGGTGCTTTCTGCCCTAACGTGTTATTCCCGTATGCACGTGAAGCTGTTTCTAACTTAGTTAATCGCGGTACATTCCCACAGCTTAACCTTGCACCAGTTAATTTTGATGCATTGTTTGCTCAGTACATGCAGCAGCGCGCAGCGCAAGCTGATCAGGCAACTGCAGACGCATAATTTATGAGTACAGCAAATTCAGCTGTTACTGTATTAGGGGCGGGGTCTTATGGCACCGCCCTTGCTATTTGTTTAGCCCGAAATGGTCATAAAGTGACACTTTGGGGACGCAATAGCGACGACGTTGCCACGCTTGCAGCTGAGCGGAAGAATCAACGTTACCTACCCGATGTTACTTTCCCTGACACTCTTCACCTTGAATGTGATTTGCATCGCGCAGTTTGTGATAGTCAAATTATTTTGGTTGTAGTGCCTAGCCATGCATTTGGTGACACATTGCAACAAATCAAACCGTCGTTACTCGAAGGTGCTGAGGTTGCGTGGGCTACCAAGGGGTTAGAACCCAATACTGGTCGCTTATTACAAGAAGTTGCACAGCAAGAGCTGGGTGATGACGTGCCTTTAGCTGTGGTTTCTGGCCCTACTTTTGCTAAAGAAATGGCAATGGGCTTACCTACAGCAATTTCTGTGTCATCAACTTCACCTGCTTTTGCAAAGCAATTAGCAGATTTACTGCATTGTGGGCGTTCATTTAGGGTGTATAACAATAACGACTTTATTGGTATACAGCTTGGTGGTGCGGTTAAAAACGTTATCGCTATAGGTGCGGGAATGTCTGATGGCTTTGGTTTTGGCGCGAATGCGCGAACCGCGCTTATCACACGTGGCTTGGCTGAGCTTTGCCGTTTAGGGTGTGCGCTTGGAGCAAAGTCAGAAACGTTTATGGGCATGGCTGGTCTTGGAGATTTAATTTTAACCTGCACAGACAATCAATCTCGTAATCGTCGCTTTGGTTTAGCGTTAGGCGGAGGTAAAGGGGTGGATGCTGCTATCGAGTCGATAGGACAGGTAGTTGAAGGTTATCGCAACACTAAAGAAGTGTATTTACTTGCGCAGCGTACCGGCATTGAAATGCCTATTACAGAACAAATCTATAAAGTCCTTTACGAGAATAAAGACGTTAAAGAAGCCGCAATGGCATTGCTAGGTAGAGAGCAAACGTCTGAATAGTGTCTAGTTTTTTAAAAGCCAAAAGCGCGATTTTATATCGCGCTTTTTTAATCTTTAGAGAAAAGCGGCTATAAGCAACACCTTATTCTGCGTTAGGAAATCCAAGCTGACGCCACGATTCATACACAAATACCGCAACAGCATTTGATAAATTCATACTGCGGCTATTTGCCTGCATTGGAATACGTACCCGCTGCTCTTCAGGTAATGATTGTATTAGTTCATCAGGAAGGCCGCGTGTTTCAGGGCCAAAAACAAGGCTGTCGCCTGCTTCGTATTGTGCTTGGTGATGAAATTGACTGCCTTTCGTAGTACAAGCGTACACTTTTTTTGGTTTACACTTTTCTAAGTAGGCTTCAAATGATGCGTGACGCTGCACATTGCTAAACTCATGATAGTCTAAGCCAGCTCTTTTAACGCGTTTATCATCCCACTCAAAACCCAGTGGCTCAATTAAGTGAAGTGAAAACCCTGTGTTAGCACATAGGCGTATAATATTACCGGTATTAGGCGGAATTTCAGGTTGGTATAAAACGATATCGAGCATGGATGTGCCTTATTAGAAACTAATTTTTACTCATGTGAGTATACACTAAACGTTTTAAAAAAATGATATACTCTTAGCTATAAGAGCGGCTTACATATAGGTAAAAAAGTGCATCATCGCAGTTATGAATTTTGGGTTAAAACGGCCAGCGTAGTGACGATGGTTATGGTCAGCCTAATGATTGCCACCAAATGCTGGGCATGGTTAGCGTCAGGCTCAGCGTCTATGCTTGGCTCTCTTACTGACTCATTAATGGATATAACTGCTTCTGCGATGAGCTTTTTAGTGCTTGGGTATGCCCTGCGCCCTGCTGATGACGATCATCGTTTTGGTCACGGTAAAGCTGAGGCTTTAGCGGGGTTAGGGCAAGCGGCCTTTATTGCAGGTTCAGGGTGTTTACTTGCGTTTCACGGTATTGAGCGTTTATTTAACCCCGTTGAATTAAGTCATTCTATGCTTGGGGTTTGGGTCAGTGCGTTTGCAATTTTGTGTACACTCGTGGTGGTGTTTGTGCAAACTAAAGTGATTAACCATACAGAGTCCATTGCTATAAAAGCAGACTCTGTGCATTACAAAGGCGATTTGATTTTAAATGCCGCGGTATTAATTGCGATTTTACTAGCAGGAAATGGCGTACAGTATGCAGACCCTCTATTTGCAATAGGTGTTGCAGGGTATTTACTTTATAACAGTTGGGATATTGCAAAACAAAGCGCAGATCATTTAATGGATAAAGAGCTGCCCGATGATGAAAAACTTGAAATAGTTGCAATTGCCAACAGCCATAAAGATGTTTTTGGTGTACACGATGTAAGGACGCGCCAAGGTGGTAAAGTTAAATTTATACAAATGCATTTAGAGCTTGAGGATACGCTGCCACTCATTAGGGCACACTATGTGGCCGATGAGGTCGTTGATATGATTCAGCAACAATTTGATTGTGAAATGGATATTCTTATCCATCAAGACCCATTATCATTGAGTCAGGTTGACGTTACTGAATCACAAAACTCGTAAAAGCGCGTTAATACAGCTTTACGGATGCTGTCTTGTTCAAAAAGGAGCTCATGTTTAGCATCGCTAAACGTTTCTAAGATTGCATTCTTTTGTAAGTGTGTAATGTTCTGTTGAGCTTTATTGTCAACCACGGTATCTAATTGCGCGCTCGCAATAAAGAGGGGAATAGGGAGTGTTGAATTTGGTGCGTCTTTAATAAATTTAAAGGCCGCATTTAACCACCCATATGTAACCCCCCCTAACTGTACACTGGGCTCTTGCTGGTAAATCTGCCTAAATAATTGGTAGCGAACTTCGCTGCTTGTTAAGGTGTTTTGTGCAAATGTTTCTGGTTTATAGTTGCCTTGACCCAATGCGTATGATTTATTTAAACCTATAAAACAGGCTATTTTTGCGACTAGTTTAGCAATTGGTTTTGGTGTGCCTTTAGTGTAAATATCAAACATAGGTGCTGATAAAAATACGCCACTGTAGTTATTGTCAAATTGGGTTAAAAAATTAAATGCGATTGCTCCGCCCATTGAGTGACCAAGCATTACTTTTTTACCTTGCCAGTGCTGCGCTATAATTGTTGAATCAAATATGGCTAAATCATTAGCGTAATCAGAGAACACATTAACAAAGCCCTTATGTGGGTTTTTTAATGCGCGGTATGAGCGCCCCTGGCCTTGATGATCCGCAATGAAGACGGCGTAGTTATTGTTATATAACTCCCATATTAACTCTCTGTATTTATCTAATCCTTCAATACGCCCAGAGCTTATTACGATTGCCGTATGCGCTTGTGTGGGAATCGCATAGCCATAGTATAAGTTGCCACTGGGAGTTGCTAGGTGTTGCTTAGTTACCTGTTGAGTAAAAAAGTCGTCAATGTGCTTTTGCTGCTCAAAAAGAGTGTGTTCAGTGCTATAAAACATCGCTATGGCTGCTCGTTAATAGGTAAAACAATGTGCACACTCAAACCACCTTGAGTCTGATTGTGTAGTGTTAAATGCCCAGAGTGGGCTGCAATCGCATTTTTTGCAATTGCCAATCCTAAACCTGTGCCACCACTGGTTCTATCTCTGGCGTCAGATTGTCTAAAGAATGGTTCGCACAATCGGGCTAAGTTTTGCGGTTCAACACCTGGGCCATCATCACTGATCTCAATGTTGATAGCATCTGTTAGTGTAAGCTTGATAGAAATGGATTGCGCTGCGTATTTTATCGCATTACGCAGAATATTCTCAAGTGCGCTGGCGAGCAAGCTTTCGTCACAGTTTATGTCAACATTGAGTTGCCCATCAATATGTAATGTTTTGTTGCTCTGTTTTGCTTCAAACTGTGCGTCATTTAATACGTGAGTGATGATCACGTGCATTGACTGTTTATGTAATGACAGTGGTTGGCTTTTTGCCTCTAAGCGTGAAACTTGCAGTACATCTGTTATCATTTTATCAAGCTGGTTAGCTTCTTTTTCAATGCGCAATAAATAGGTTTGATTTTCATCTTCAGCTTGCATTTGGGCAAGGCCTGTCGCCATTTTTAAACGAGTAAGCGGGGAGCGAAGCTCGTGAGAAATATCAGCTAGTAAGCGTTTTTGCGCAGCAATGAGTTGCTCAATTTGCGTTGCCATGCTGTTAAATTCTCGGCCCAAAATACCAAGCTCATCTTGTCTATTTTCATTAATATTTGCACGGGCTGTTAAATCGCCTTGCGAGAGTTTATTAGCTGCTTGTTTTAAATGATTGATCGGGGCAATTAAGTTGCGACTAAACACAAAACTAAGCGCTAATGAAGCAACTAAAGCAACAGCAATTTTTAACCATGTTGGCATTAACTTTAAACGTATTAGAAATGGAGGCTGATTGTTTTCATCTATTTCATATAAATAAAACGTGCCTTCAGGGAGGGTTGTCTTGATTGGTCCAAATGCTATAAAGTTTTCAGTAAAAATAACTTGCGGCGACATGTTTTTAGTAAAGTTTACAAGGCTTAAGTCAATATCACTTGCTGGCGGGCGGCTAGTGATTGAATTGTCAGGTTGATCCGAATTTAAATAAAGTAGTTTTCGCTTTGCTAATCGTGGGTGTTGCAAGATATCCGCAGCACTTTTTTTGTGCTTTAAAGCGATTCGCTCAAAACTTTTGGCTGCATATTCTAAGTTCTTTAACATTGGGCCCTGAAGCTGCTCATTACTGACTTGGTTTATTGCTAGGTTGCTAAGAAATACCAAAGACGTAATAGTGCCTATCACTGTCAGCCAAAACCAAACAAATATTTTAAAAAACAAAAAGCTTTTTGGATGTTTTAGCCAAGCAAAGTGTGTTGTTTTATTCTCCTTGGATAAAGACATAACCGGTTCCTCGCATTGTTTTAATTCGCTCCGCACTGTTATGCTCGGCTATTTTTTTGCGAATATTACTGACATGCATATCGATTGAGCGATCGAAGGCTGCTAAGCGCCGGCCCAGCACTTCTTCACTTATTTGCTCCTTACTAACAACATCGCCAGCATTTTTAACAAGTAAGGCAAGCACTTCATATTCGGTTCCGGTTAGGTTAAGTAGGCTTTCATCTATGAAGGCTTCACGAGCGGCAAGATTGATTGTTATGCTGTTTACATTAAGCTTATTGGCTTGCGTGTTACTTAAGCTAGTAATATGTTCTATTCGACGAGTAATTGCTTTTACTCTAGCTAGCAATTCTCGGTGGTTAAAGGGTTTTGGAATGTAGTCATCAGCACCAAGCTCTAAACCAAAAATACGATCAAAATCTTCACCTTTGGCAGTCAGCATGATAACCGGCGTTAACTTTGTTTGCCTAAGTTGCTTTAGGACATCAAAGCCATCGAGTTTAGGGAGCATGACATCAAGTAAAATTAGCGCATATTCGTATTTAAGAGCGGCTTGTAAGCCTAACTCACCATCATGAACACACTCAATTTCATAACCTTGTGCACACAGGTATTCGCTAAGTAATTCACATAGCCCTATATCGTCGTCAATCATTAATAGTTTCATTTAGCTAACCTTGTCATGCTGCAATACCGCTATTTTACGCTCTAATATGCGTAAAAGTGAACCTTTACAAAACCTTTACATTGCTTTGCGTTGCTTTGCATTGCCATTGATATAGTTAACTTACTCGTTAAGGCGACACTATTCACAACCAAAAGGTAATGATTATGATCACACGTAAACTCACTAAACTAGTATTAATTTGTGGTTTAGCTACAACAGCACTGGGTACAGGCGCTGTAATGGCTAAAGGCGGTATGCCTCATGGCAAAGGCATGCCAGAAGCGCGCTTTTTACTCTCTGAACGTGGTGCTGCAAAACTAGATTTAACCCAACAACAGCAAAAAGAGTTAAAAGCCGCATTTGAAGCGCAAAAAGCACAAATGAAGGCAATGCGCGGTAACAAAGAAGCGCAGCGTGATACTTTTAAAGCTCAAATGGAAACGCTGTTAGCAAAAGCAACGTTTGACGAAAGCGCCGCACAAGAAATTATAGATTTACGCAAAGCTAAAGTTGAAGTTTTTGCTATGCAAAAACTTAAAATGGAACACACCGTATGGCAGATTTTAAATGTTGAACAGCGTGAAAAGTACACTAAAATGAAAAAGCGTTTCGCTAAAAAAATGAAAGATAAAGGTCACCGTAAGGGCTGGCATGGCGGTAAAAATGCGGATGAAAAAGCTGAGGGTTAAATTGTTCTAAGCTCAATGATGATTAGGCGAAAGGTAACTTTCGCCTTTTTGGACGTTTACGGGGAGTCCATATAAAACCTTAGTCGCTATTTAAAAAAACTGTCGTCGTTTTTGGCGAGCATTTCTTCAATATCTTCAATTATATCTTGGCTTAAGTCATTGGCTGACGTAA
This sequence comes from Pseudoalteromonas sp. KS88, assembly GCF_004766475.1. Classification (NCBI taxonomy): domain Bacteria; kingdom Pseudomonadati; phylum Pseudomonadota; class Gammaproteobacteria; order Alteromonadales; family Pseudoalteromonadaceae; genus Pseudoalteromonas; species Pseudoalteromonas sp. KS88. Next base: position 130,155 of record NZ_PYHV01000009.1, on the reverse strand, counting down.
TGGGGGCTGAAATTTTGTTATTCTCAAACGACCACTCACCTAAATCAATTAGCTGACAGCGCTTTGAACAGAACGGGCGATGCGGGCTTTGCTCAGACCATTCAACATCAGCTTTACAGGTTGGGCAGTTAACTACAGTTGGCATAACATATTCTCATGAATAAAGCGTTGGAGCTTATTTTACAAAGATAAGTGGATGAGTGTAAATGATAAGGAATAAATAAAAGTAAATGTTTTGAATTGCGGGCTACGGGTGCGGGGCGATGAGCGCTGATTTACACTTAGCACCATATTAGGCCGTCATTGATGGCGATAATCGATTATATAAAATTGACGCGCTAAAGCACGTCCTACCTTTCGGTCATTCGCGGTTAAAGCCAATCACAAACACTTAGAGATAGGCGCTAGGCTTTTTAAACATCACCCTAGCACCTTTAACCTAGTAGCTTAACTTAAAAACTTGTTACTCGGTTTATTTCAGCAAGTGATGTAACACCTGCTGCTGCTTTTCGCAGACCTGATAAGCGTAAGTTATTAAATCCAGACTTTAATGAAACTTCTGCAATCTCCAAAGAGTTACCGCCACGCATAATGATTTGTGCTATTTCAGGAGTAATTTGCATGACTTCGTAAACACCTACACGGCCTTTGTAACCTTCGGTACAGCTATCACACCCTTTTGGTGCAAAAAGCGTAAGCTCACTGATTTGCTGCGGTGTGAAGCCTTGGCGTTGTAACTCTTCGGCAGGAAGGGGTTCTGGTGTTTTACACTTCGAACATAGGCGACGAGCTAATCGCTGGGCAATAATCAAGCTAATTGAGCTTGCGACGTTATAGGCAGGCACACCCATATTTAATAAACGTGTAAGCGTTTCGGGAGCTGAATTAGTATGCAGTGTCGACATAACTAAGTGACCCGTTTGCGCCGCTTTTATTGATATTTCAGCGGTTTCAAGGTCACGGATCTCACCAACCATTACTACATCGGGATCTTGGCGTAGAAACGCTTTTAACGCATTGGCAAAGGTCATATCAGCTTTTGGGTTGATCTGTACTTGGTTAATGCCTTCGAGATTAATTTCAACAGGATCCTCTGCTGTGCTGATATTACGCTCAGGTTGGTTAAGAATATTTAGCCCGGTATACAATGATACCGTTTTACCAGAACCTGTCGGACCGGTAACTAAAATCATGCCTTGCGGTTGTTGTAGCGCGTCCATGTAGAGCTGTTTCTGCTCAGGTTCATAGCCAAGTACATCGATTCCCAACATGGCGCTGGATGAATCGAGGATACGCATTACTATTTTTTCACCCCAAAGAGTAGGGAGTGTGCTGACACGAAAGTCGATACTTTTACGTTCAGTAATTTTAAGTTTGATACGACCATCTTGTGGTTTGCGCTTTTCTGCAATATCTAAACGCGACATAACTTTAATACGCGCAGATAAACGAGTGGCTAAGCTATTTGGCGGGCTGGCCATTTCGTGCAAAATACCATCGATACGAAAGCGCACACGGTATTTGTGTTCGTAGGGCTCAAAGTGCAAATCAGACGCGCCTTTTTTAATCGCATCCATCAATATTTTATTGATATAGACAATGATTGGCGCATCATCTTTATCATCTTCAGTGTTTTTTTGTGGCTCATTAGATGAGTCGGTATCTAAATCAGCAAACTCTTTAAATTCATCTTCACTGAGGTGCAAGCTGCCCGTCGCATCGAGTAGTTGTTCTATTTTATTATCGAGCTGGCGGTAATCTACAACAACCACTTCGCATGAAAGGCCGGTGCTAAATTCGAAGTTTTCAAATGCGCCATAATCAGTTGGATCTGATGCGGCTATATATAACTTGCGGCCTTTTTTTATTAATGGAAGTATATGATGTTGCCTGATCAGTTTTTCTTTGATCAAATCTTGGGGAATGAGCGCAACATCAAAATCTTTTAAATCAAAATGCGGAACACGAAAAAAATCAATACATTGCTCGGCTAACTCTTGTCCGCTTATACCACTGCATTTTGCAATAAGCTCCGCAGTTGAGTTAAATTCACGCTGCTTTAGTTTAACGTCTTCTGCGTCAACACGGCCTAACGTGATATATTTTCGAAGTAATGGTGAATTAATGTTCATTGTGCACCCAGTAAAATCCTTTCATATTCGCAATTTATCAGAAAAAAGAAGGGGAAAACATCTGTCTTGTCATTTTAGCGTAATTTAGCGACAAAAAGCGTAAAGTTTATCGAATATTTCGAACTAGTTGTTGGTTGCGTTAAATGCGTTTGCTTTTATTAAGTACCGTGCGTGTAATGTTTCTACGTCACTCGCAACCAGTGTTAAATCACGGTTATTATCAAGCACGTCATCGGCTTTTGCTAATTTATCTTCGCGTTTCATTTGTGCTGAAATGATACTCATTGCTTGTTGCTCACTGACATTATCACGGCGAACTGTTCTGCTTATTTGTATTTGAACAGGTACATCGACCACTAAAGTATGTTGGCAGTATTTATCTAGATTATTCTCAAATAAAAGCGGTGCGACCAGTACAACATATTGACTGGTTGCACTGTTTAAATCACTGAGTATTTTTTCTCTGATGAGTGGATGTAGTAAGTTATTCAACCACGCTTTTTGGCTTTCATCAGCAAAAATAATGTGACGTAATTGTGCGCGGTTTAAAGAGCCATCCTCGTTGAGTACTTGATCACCGAAGTGTGCCTTAATTTCTTTTAACCCTTTCGTTTTTGGCGCAACGACTTCACGCGCGACAATATCTGCATCGACAACAGTTATATTAAACTGTTCAAACATATCACTCACAGCACTTTTACCAGAGCCAATACCGCCCGTTAATCCAAGAACCCATTTACCAACTGCTGAAAGAGTCATATCAATAACCTAAGGTGTTAAAGTAGTAGTGCTGAATGTGTTCGCCCCACAATAATGTTACCCAACCAGCGATTGCTAAATAGGGGCCAAAAGGAATTGGAGTGGCTTTGTCTTTACCTTGAATACTTAGCAAAATGATACCAATAACAGCGCCAACTACACTTGAGAGCAAAATAATGGTGAGTAATGACTGCCAACCAAGTAGGGCACCGAAAACAGCAAGGAGCTTAAAATCGCCGAAGCCCATGCCTTCTTTGCCAGTAACTAGCTTAAATAGCCAAAATACACTCCACAAGCTTAAGTACCCGCATGCAGCACCAATAATGGCTTCTTCAGGTGTCACTGTTGTTATGCCAAATACAGAGGCAATTAATGCCAGCCATACTAAGGGGAGGGTGAGTTGATCGGGCAGTAACATGTGATCAATATCTATAAAAGTAAGGGCAATAAGCACCCAGGTGATCACGATATAAAGTAGGGCTAAATTAGATGCGCCTAAATTTATAGCGACAACTAAACTGAGTAGGGCGGTCAGCATTTCAATTATAGGATAGCGAACTGAAATTGGGTTTTCACAGCTGGCACATTTACCTTTTAGTAAAAGCCAACTAATAACAGGAATATTTTGCCAAGGTTTAATCGCTGTTTTGCATTTAGGACAAGTTGAATTCGGTTTAATTAGATTAAACACTTCTGAAGGCGATTTTTCTGCTGTTTTGAGCTCTTCGGCCAATAAAATACGGCACTCTGCTTGCCACTCGCGTTGCATCATTTTTGGGATGCGATAAATAACCACATTTAAAAAGCTGCCAACACATAAACTAACAAGGCCAATAGTGAGTAAATAAAACCATAAATGACTTTGCATTACAGTGATTATGTCGAGAAAAAATTCGTGCATTACATACCTAAAAAATTGAGTTAAAAACCATTTTCACAAAAAGAAGTGATTGAGCGCAAGTTAACAAAAGCCACGGGCTTTGTGCAACGAGCTATGAATACGCCTAGCGGATAGTCACTTCCCTAGAACCTAGCGTCTTTAACCTAGAACCTCTAAGCGCCGCGTCTCTTAATCTCTTTGTGAATAAATCTCTTAAATTGATGTTGCATTATTTATTATAAAAAAGGAGTATTTTTGCTTACAGCTTACAGCTTATAGCTTACAGCTTACAGCTATTAAATAACCGAACCAAGCTGGAATATGGGTAAGTACATGGCGATGATTAAACCACCCACAAGTACGCCAAGCACCGCCATAATTAATGGTTCAAGCAAACTTGAGAGACCATCAACTGCGTCATCTACTTCTTGTTCATAGATGGTGGCTACCTTTGCCAGCATCCCATCCAATGAGCCTGACTCTTCACCAATCGCGACCATTTGCACTACCATATCAGGGAATATTTTAGAATTTCGCATTGCCCAGTTCATTTGGTTACCAGAGCTCACCTCTGCTTTAATATCTAAAATAGCATAACGGTAAACTGCATTACCTGAGGCACCCGCTGCAGAGTCGAGTGCATCCACTAGAGGCACGCCAGCAGCAAAGGTGGTTGACAGTGTACGGGCATAGCGAGCCACAGCGGCTTTATTTAATATCATACCAATGACTGGCAGTTTTAAAATAGCACGGTCGGTTGCATCCCGTAGCTTTTTACTTTTAAGTAGCGCTTCTTTATATGCCCAACCAAACCCAACAATCGCAATGAGTATTATCCACCAATATTCTTGCATAAATTCAGAAATACCAATCACCATTAAAGTAAACGCAGGGAGTTCTGCGCCAAAGCCAGCGAAAATATCTTGGAACTGGGGAACTACAAATATAAGCAAAATCGATGTGACTATGCCCGCTATAACAAGAACCGAAATAGGGTAAAACATTGCCTTTTTAATTTTTGATTTAAGCGCTTCTGACTTTTCTTTATACAATGCTACACGGTCAAATATTTTATCAAGCGCCCCTGATTGCTCACCTGATGCGACTAAATCACAATATAAATCATCGAAGTAACGAGGATGCTTGCGCAGTGCGTTTGATAAAGTATCACCCGCTTTTACTTCATCACCAATTTTAGCCATGAGTGAACCGACGCTTTTGTTTGTTGCGCCGGATCCTATCATCTCGATAGCTTGAATCAGTGGTACACCCGCCATGAGCATAGTGGCTATTTGGCGTGTCACTAATGCAATGTCTTTCGGTGTTATTTTTTGTACATTCTTAATGCCAAACAGTGGCTTTGCTTTTCGTTTTACTTTTGAAGGGGTAATACCTTGTTTGCGTAATTGTGCTTTAACTAAAGCGATACTGGTACTTGAAAGCTCACCCTCTAGCTTTTTTCCTCTGGCGCTGACACCCACCCACTCAAATGTATCTAATCCTTTATCTTCTTGTTTTTTTGCCATAGAAAAATACCTATCTATTGTGTGATTTCAGGATTGAAACTAAAAAGTAAAAGGTATAAAAAAAACGCTCTGAAAGAGCGTTTTATTTAATATTAATTTATATTAAGGAGTCGCAGCTTGAGGACAGCTTTTTGGTGCTAAGGTTGCGTCGCCAGCTAAAGTTGTTGCACAAGTCCACTCTCCAGAAGCAGCTCTTGACCAAGTTATTACTGCATTAGAAACTTGAGAAGGAGCGTTATCAATAGCGCAGGCGATACTACCAATACCTGTAGCTGCAAGAGTGGCGGTGATATTGCAGTTCTGAGTTGATGCATTTTTTATTGCTTTCAAGTCAGTAACAGCCGTCACTGTTTCGCCGTTATTTGCTAAAATTTCCATCTCGGTCTTAGCACCTGTAATTTCAGCTAAACCAGCAGTTAACTTAGATGATGCTTGGTAGTTAGAATAAGCAGGTAGTGCTACTGCTGCTAAAATACCGATGATTGCTACTACAATCATTAATTCAATTAGGGTAAAACCCTTTTGACTTTGTTGTGTCATTTTTTCCATGTTCCTCTCCTAAAGGATAGTATGTGTGTAAGTTAAATTGGTTACACGTTAAGCGGGTTACGCGTTAAAGAGTATAAGCAACTTTTCTTACTGTTTTTTTAAATAATGCCTTGATACTTAATTTAAGACCTAAACTAATCGAAAGTCGGCTACTAGATTTACTTTAGCACTAAAACACTGTTTTGGAAGTGACTTCCTAAGTATTTAACGGTATTTTACGAACTTTCCTAGTTATTCAAGAATGTTCAGTACGCATTTAATTAAATTAGTGGTACAGCTGAACAGTCTGCGCTAGTTGTTTAGTTTTGGTTTTTTTGTTTTACCATCATACACAAGACTTATGATAACACCCTTTTTTTATAAAAAGGGAACTATAATTAACAGTTTGTTACAAAATAAGCCTTTCGGCGTATTTAATGATTAATTGCCTAAAATGTCAACGTTTTAGGTAAATATTATATTCATTAAACTTGGAATGTTTACTCGAATCGCATGGACAAGTCAATTGATTGTAAATTTTTTGTAAGTGCACCGCTTGAAATAAAGTCTACTCCGGCTTGTGAATATGTTTTGAGCGTTTCTATTGTCATATTGCCCGACACTTCAATTTTTGCTCGTTTATCCGTTAGTATGACTGCCTGTTTAATTTGCTCAGGTGTAAAGTTATCAAGCATTATAATATCAGCACCGGCATTAATAGCTTGATCTAGCTCATCAAGTGATTCAACTTCTACTTCAACAGGCTTATTTGGGTGATTTAATTTTGCTTGTGATACTGCACTTTTAATGCCTCCGCAGGCCGCTATGTGATTTTCTTTGATAAGAAACGCATCAAATAAACCAATGCGATGGTTAGCGCCGCCGCCACATTTTACTGCGTACTTTTGCAAAGCACGCAAGCCAGGGATTGTTTTACGGGTATCGAGCAGCTGTGTTGTTGTTCCTGCTAGTTCTTTAACGTAATGCGCGGTGGTTGTGGCTGTGCCTGATAGGGTTTGTACAAAGTTAAGTGCAGTACGTTCAGCAGTTAAAATAGCGCGTGCAGACCCTTTGGCTGTAAACAAGGTGTCGTTGGCGTTTATTTCGTCGCCATCATTGACTAACACATCGACGTGTACGCTGGGATCTACCTGCTTAAACACTTCTAAGATAATGTCCTTACCGCAGAATACACCGTTTTCACGCGTAATTACTTTGGCGTTTGCTTGCTGTGAATGTGGGATTAAGCCTGCCGTAATATCACCTTGCTCAGCGCTTTGGTAATTTAAATCTTCATCAAGGGCAATTTTTACTAACTGGCTTAAAAGGCTGTGCGGAATAGACATTATAAAAGCTCATTATAATTAAGAAATTGGAAAAATTTTACTATGTTTGCATAGCGAATAGAAGAGGCATAGTCCCTTTGCTATGGGGTGTTCGATATTTATTGGTATTTGCAGGTGCAAACTTACTAGGTTACGACTCGTTGAAATAAACATGTTACAAGGACCTGTTGGCTGCTTTTATTTATATGTTTTATCCTTTAGCATCTTCTATAGAGTGTAATAATGGTTTTGTAACATGCAAATTGATTGTGAAGGAAGACTTGAAGGTGTAATGCAGCGTGAATGCTTGCATTTTGATGCTCGACCCCAGGGTGAAGAAATATCGCTATTAGTGATTCATAATATTTCGTTACCGGCGGGAGAGTTTGGTACACCGTATGTTGACGATTTGTTTATGGGAGCAATTAACTGCAATGCTCATCCAAGTTTTGTTGATTTACAAGGCCTTAGTGTATCTGCGCATTGTTTTATTAAACGTACTGGCGAAATAGTGCAGTATGTCCCTTTTAGTAAGCGGGCATGGCATGCTGGTAAATCTGAGTTTTTAGGGCGCGAGCGATGTAATGATTTTAGCATTGGCATTGAACTTGAGGGAACCGATACTAGCGGCTATACCCAAAGTCAATATAATACATTACAATCAATTACTAAGTTATTGATGAATAAGTATCCTTCAATAAATAAAGCACGTATTGTTGGGCATTGTGATATTGCACCTGGGCGAAAAACCGATCCTGGTGAAAGTTTTGATTGGCAATACTTTTTTGCCGACCTAAATTAACTTGGCTTTAGTAAAGAGAGCATTATGATTTTAATTTCAATAATTACCGCTTTGATTTTAGAGCGCCTTGGTGCGCGCTCTGATTATTGGCAGATAAGCTATTACGCACAAGGTTATTTAGTGCGTTCTAAAAAGCAATTGAGCGAAAATGGTCTGTTTAACTCAGCATATGGTTTTTTGATTTGGCTAGTTTTGCCTGTTATTGCAATTGCATTAGTTTATACGTTTTCTGATTTTGTGGTCTGGCAATTAGTCGTTAACATAGTGGTATTACTTGTTTGCTTTGGCTGTGCTAAACATCGCGCATTATATAAATCATACCTCAATGCTCTAACCCGTGATGATAAAGAGGCTGCAACTTTATATGCTTTGCAAATGGGGCAGAAAAAAACTGAAAACGAGCCCGGCGGTGAAACGTTTGGACAAACATTGGCTTGGATTAATTTTCGTTTTTATTGTGCAGTGATTTTTTGGTTTGTGGTTTTAGGTGCGCCCGGTGCTGTATTTTATGCGTTAGTACGCACTTATGCTGACTTGGTGCGTGAAGATAGAAAAGTGCCTTATGTGGCTCGATTCAAACTGATTCACACACTACTATTTTGGCTTGATTGGTTACCGGCACGTATTACCAGTTTTGGTTACTTAGTGATTGGTAATTTTAATAAGGGAACAAGCTGCTTGCTTAAGTATGCGTTTGACTTTTCTGTGAGCAATCGCAATGTTGTGGCTAATACGGCGTTAGCTGCGGAGCAAATTGAACAAGCGCATTTTGGTTGCACAGCAGAGGCAACATGTATGATGAAGCTAGTTAAGCGTAATGTTTTATTTTATTTAGTACTCATTGCACTGCTTACTTTATTTGGGGGACTGGCGTAAAGAAATAGTAAAGGCGCTAGGTACTAGGGAAGTGAATAGTACTAGGTCTAACCTTTCTTCTTTGTGTAGCGTGAAGCGCCTCGGACCCCACTGCAGCAAAATATGGTTGTGGCTAGGTGAATTACTCGCTGATCGTTGCACAAAGTCCATAGTTTTTCTTACTCACTTCTTTTTGGGCAAAATTGTTTTAAGTAATTTATTCACAAAGAAGTGGATGGTTATAGGTACTGGATTAAAGGTACTAGAAGCTAGGTTTATTTATAGCTCGCAGCCCGTGGTTATTTCTTCTCGGTGTAGCGCCGCGGTGGTAAAAGATGGTCATGGCTAGGTGTATGTATACCCAAACCACCTCAAGATGCGAGTTTCAGTTGGAATTAAAAGCGATATAGGCAAGGCAATGATTGCAAGTAATAGTGGTTCTATTGTTAAAATCAATAACGCAGTATAAATCGCTTTTAAACCAACCCTCTGGGCGCTTCACAGGAACTTACTCTCATCGTTGTTACTTCTTAAAAGGGAGTGCCATTCCTGCAAAGTAACGCCTTGATATTAAGCCCCTGTGAAACGCTGAATTCTGCATCTTGAGGTGGCTTGGGTATATAACCTGCAGCTCGAAGCTCGTTACCCGTCGCTTTTCCTTATTCACTTCTCTTTGTACAAAAATTTGTAAGTTATTTAATGATAGTAAATAGCCCGCTTCTTAATGGGGATATCTGGTCAGACCATTTGAGGCCACGTAAAAAAATCCTCCCAAAGCCACTCGATATAACCTACTGTTTATTCTTTGAGCTAAATGCGTTAGGCTGTTTTGTTGTATGTATTCTTCGTGAAATTGACAGCAAACTTGCTTTTTGATAACGTATGGCTCAAATTTGGTATGACCAATTTACCTTTTGGTTTCAGCTATAGGCTCAATCTGGTTGTTTAGAACCAGAGCCCACTACAATGCGGACGTTGATGAATGTCTTTAAAGATTAAAGCAGCAAAATTGTCGGATGTTATTTTACAACAACTTGAGAATATGATTCTTGAGGGGTCATTAGCACCCGGTGAAAAACTGCCGCCGGAGCGGGAATTAGCAAAACAGTTTGAAGTGTCGCGCCCTTCATTGCGCGAGGCAATTCAAAAGTTAGAGGCCAAAGGCTTAGTTACTCGCCGTCAAGGTGGCGGTACCTTTGTAAAAAACCAGCTAGAGGAAGGACTCACTGATCCGCTCTTTGATTTGATCAGTAAACACCCTGAATCACAGTTTGATTTATTAGAGTTCCGTCACGCCTTAGAAGGTATTGCTGCATATTATGCTGCACTTCGTGGCACGAGTACTGACTTTGATAAAGTAAAACAAAGTTTTGACAGCATTGCATCAGCAAACGACGATTTGCAACAAAAAGCTAAAGCAATCAACGCGTTTCATTTTAGCGTGGCGGAGTCATCACACAATGTGGTGTTGTTGCATTTAGTGCGAGGAATGCAAGCGCTGCTTGAGCAAAATATTTTACAAAACTTAACCGTCTTGTTGGAAAAGCCACATATTAGTAAGCAGTTAGCAGAGCACCGCCGTTTGTTAATGGATGCGGTGATTGAAGGGAATCCGGAACAAGCTCGTTTAGCCAGTAATGCTCACTTAGCCTTTATTGAAGAAGCATTGCTTGAAGCAGGCAAAGAGCATTCGCGAATTGAACGTAGTTTAAGACGCACAAAGCAGAATTAGCAAAGTAACTATTTAAACAAGTACGGTGGTGCAACACACAATTTACCGTATTAATTAAAAACATTCGTATTTTAAACATAAGGAAACCTCCATATGTCTGAAGTCAATAAAATTGACGTAGACGCGCTAGAAACACAAGAGTGGTTACAAGCTCTTGAATCAGTTGTGCGCGAAGAAGGTGTTGAGCGTGCTCAGTTTTTACTTGAGCAAGTATTAGAGCAAGCCCGTTTAGACGGTGTTGATATGCCTACAGGCATCAACACAAACTACGTTAATACGATTCCGGTAGACCAAGAACCAGCATACCCAGGGGATGTTAATCTTGAGCGCCGTATTCGTTCTATTATTCGTTGGAACGCAATCATGATTGTATTGCGCGCATCGAAAAAAGACCTCGACTTAGGCGGCCATATGGCGTCTTATCAGTCTTCTGCTGCTTTTTATGAAGTGTGTTTTAACCATTTCTTTAAAGCACCAAATGACGTAGACGGTGGTGACTTAGTTTATTATCAAGGTCATATTTCTCCAGGTATTTATGCTCGTGCATTTGTTGAAGGTCGTTTATCTGCGGCTCAGCTTGATAACTTCCGCCAAGAAGTAGACGGTAACGGCTTACCTTCATACCCTCACCCTAAATTAATGCCTGAGTTTTGGCAATTCCCTACAGTATCTATGGGTCTGGGTCCTATCGCGTCAATTTACCAAGCGCGTTTCTTAAAGTACTTAGATGGCCGAGGCTTAAAAAATACTAAAAACCAACGTGTTTATGCGTTTTTAGGTGATGGTGAAATGGATGAGCCAGAATCACGTGGTGCTATCTCTTTTGCTGCTCGTGAAAAACTGGATAACCTATGCTACCTGATCAACTGTAATCTACAGCGTCTAGATGGCCCAGTAATGGGTAATGGCAAGATCATTCAAGAACTTGAAGGTCTGTTCAAAGGTGCAGGCTGGAACGTTATTAAAGTAGTTTGGGGCAGTGGTTGGGATATCTTACTTGCTAAAGACACAACAGGTAAGTTATTACAATTGATGAACGAAACCATCGATGGTGATTACCAAACATATAAAGCAAAAGACGGTGCTTACGTACGAGAACACTTCTTTGGTCGTTACCCTGAAACAGCAGCGCTTGTGGCTGATATGACAGATGACGAAATTTTTGCGCTTAAGCGTGGTGGTCATGAGCCATCTAAACTATACGCTGCATTCAAAAAAGCTGAGCAAACCAATGACCGTCCTACGGTTATCCTAGCTAAAACTGTAAAAGGTTACGGCATGGGTGAAGCAGCTGAAGGTAAAAATATTGCTCACCAAGTTAAGAAAATGGATATGACACACGTTGAACACTTACGTTCGCGTTTAGGTCTACAAGATCTTGTGTCTGATGAGGCAATTAAAGACTTACCTTACCTAGAGCTTGAAGAAGGCTCAGAAGAGTACAAGTACTTACATGCTCGTCGTAAAGACTTGGAAGGTTACACGCCTACGCGTATCCCTAATTTCTCTGAAAAATTACAATTGCCAGAAGTAGACGCATTTAAGCCGCTACTAGATGAGCAAAAACGTGATATTTCTACAACAATGGGCTTTGTACGTGCGCTTAATATCTTATTAAAAGATAAAGGCATTGGTAAAAACATCGTGCCAATTATTGCAGATGAAGCACGTACCTTTGGTATGGAAGGTTTATTCCGTCAAATCGGTATTTATAACCCGCATGGCCAAAACTACACACCACAAGACCGTGACATTGTTTCTTACTACAAAGAAGCAACATCAGGTCAAGTATTGCAAGAAGGTATCAATGAGTTAGGTGCAATGTCATCGTGGGTTGCTGCGGCAACGTCATACAGCACTAACGATTTACCAATGATCCCATTCTACATCTACTATTCAATGTTCGGTTTCCAACGTGTTGGCGACATGGCGTGGATGGCAGGGGACCAACAAGCACGTGGTTTCTTATTAGGTGCTACAGCAGGTCGTACAACGCTTAATGGTGAAGGTCTACAGCACGAAGATGGTCATAGCCACATTCTTGCAAACACAGTGCCTAACTGTATCTCTTATGATCCAACGTATGCGTACGAAGTAGCAGTAATCATTCAAGATGGTATTCGTCGTATGTACGGTGAAGACCAAGAAAACATTTACTACTACCTAACGCTGATGAACGAAAACTACGCGCAACCAGCAATGCCTGAAGGTGCTGAAGAAGGTATTCGTAAAGGTATCTATAAACTTGAGAGCTACGAAGGTAAAAAAGCCAACGTACAGCTATTAAGCTCAGGTACTATCATGACAGAAGTACGTAAAGCGGCAGCCATCTTAAGTGATGACTATGGCATTGCATCAGATGTTTTCTCTGTAACGTCATTCAACGAACTTACTCGTGATGGTCAAGACGTTGAGCGTTCAAACATGCTTAACCCAGAGGGTGAGCAAAAAACTGCTTACATCACTAGCGCACTAAATGATTCAGTGACTGTTGCAGCAACGGATTACATGAAAAACTACGCTGAGCAAGCGCGTTCATTCATTCCTAGCAGCAACTACAAAGTATTGGGCACAGATGGTTACGGTCGTTCAGACAGCCGTGAAAACTTACGTCGTCACTTTGAAGTTAACGCAGGTTATGTTGTTGTTGCTACGTTATCTGAACTGGCTAAACGTGGTGAAGTTGAAAAGTCAGTGGTGGTTGACGCGCTTAAGAAGTTCGACATCGACACTAACAAACTTAACCCACTGTACGCTTAAGAGGTTTTGCAATGAGTATTGAAATTAATGTACCAGATATCGGTGGCGATGAAGTTGAAGTAACCGAAATCTTAGTGAGTGTTGGCGACGTTGTTGAAGTTGACCAATCACTTCTTACTGTTGAAGGCGATAAAGCGTCAATGGAAGTACCGGCTGCGCAAGCGGGTACAGTTAAAGAAATTAAAGTAAGCGAAGGTGACACGGTTACCACTGGCTCTTTAATTATGATTTTTGAAGGCGAAAGTGCAGGCGAAGAAAAAGCGCCAGAAGCGCCGGCTAAATCTGAAGACGCAGCACCTGCTGCCTCTTCAGGCTCAACGACAAAAGAAGTGACCGTGCTAGATATCGGTGATGATGAAGTTGAAGTCACAGAAATCATGGTTTCAGTGGGCGATAGCGTAGAAGAAGAGCAATCTATCTTAAACGTTGAAGGCGACAAAGCGGCAATGGAAGTGCCAGCACCGTTCGCAGGTACCGTTAAAGAAATCAAAATTGCGACTGGCGACAAAGTAAAAACAGGCTCATTAGTGTTTGTTTTTGAAATCGCGGGTGGCGAGTCAGCGGCCCCTACACAAGACGAACCAGCGCAAGAATCTGCACCAGCGGCAAGTTCAAGCAGCAAAGAAGTCAACGTGCCAGATATTGGTGATGATGAAGTTGAAGTCACAGAAGTGATGGTTGCCGTTGGCGATAAGGTTGAAGAAGAGCAATCAATCTTAAACGTTGAAGGCGACAAAGCCGCCATGGAAGTACCTGCGCCGTTTGCAGGTACCGTTAAAGAGATCAAAGTAGCGACAGGCGACAAAGTTAAAACTGGTTCGCTTATCTTTGTATTCGAAGTGGCTGGCAGTGCGCCAAGCGAAGCGCCAAAAGCAGAGAAAAAAGCTGCTGAAAAAACTGAATCAAAACCTGCACAAAAAGAGTCTACGCCAAGTGCTGCTCCTGCAAAAGCCAGTAATGAAAGCTTTGAGAACAACAGTGCTTATGCTCATGCATCGCCAGTTGTACGTCGTTTAGCCCGTGAGTTTGGTATTAACCTTGCGAACGTAAAAGGTTCAGGCCGTAAAAACCGTGTTATTAAAGAAGACGTGCAAAACTATGTTAAAAACCTAGTTAAGCAAGTTGAGTCTGGTCAGTTATCCGCTGGCAAAGGCAACGCGGGTGGCGGTGAGCTTGGTTTAATCCCTTGGCCAAAAGTTGATTTTGCTAAGTTTGGTGAAATCGAAGAGAAGAAACTGTCTCGTATTCAAAAGCTTTCGGGTAAAAACCTACATCGTAACTGGGTGCAAATCCCTCACGTTACCCAGTTTGATGAAGCTGATATCACGACTCTTGAGCAATTCCGTAAAGAGCAAAACGCACTTAATGAGAAGAAAAAGCTCGGTGTTAAAATAACGCCATTAGTATTTGTAATGAAAGCAGCGGCAAAAGCATTGGCTGAGTTCCCTACATTTAACTCGTCGTTATCTGAAAACGGTGAAAGCTTAATTCTTAAAAAGTACATCAATATTGGTGTAGCGGTTGATACGCCAAATGGTTTAGTTGTTCCAGTATTTAAAGATGTTGATAAGAAAGGCATCATTGAATTATCACGCGAGCTGATGGATATCTCGGTTAAAGCGCGTGAAGGTAAGCTTACCTCTTCTGATATGCAAGGTGGTTGTTTTACTATTTCAAGCTTAGGTGGTATTGGCGGTACGGCGTTTACGCCAATCGTTAACGCACCAGAGGTTGCTATTTTAGGTGTTTCTAAATCTGAAATGAAACCAAAATGGAATGGTAAAGAATTTGAGCCTAAATTAATGGTTCCACTTTCAATGTCATACGACCATAGAGTGATTGACGGTGCACTAGCGGCACGCTTTACTGTGACCCTTGCAAGTTACATGAGCGATATTCGCCAACTAGTGATGTAATGCAGTAACTGATGCATCTAGTTAAATAAATAGAATCAAATCCCAGCCAGTTGTTTTTTGCTGGGATTTTTACCATTTGCAATGATACACTATTGGTATATTTGCATAAATTTTTGATCTGCTCTGGCTTTCTGCCCATGCAGAAACATGGCAGTTAAACTTTAGGGCAGTGTCCCGTTCAAACAATTAAGGTAATAGCATGAGCAATGAATTAAAAACTCAAGTTGTTGTACTAGGCGGTGGTCCTGGTGGTTATTCTGCGGCTTTCCGTGCTGCTGACTTGGGCTTAGAAGTAACATTAGTAGAATCTCGCGATACATTAGGCGGTGTATGTCTAAATGTTGGTTGTATCCCTTCAAAAGCATTATTACACGTAGCTAAAGTAATTGATGATGCTGCTGAAATGTCATCTCATGGTGTTACTTTTGGCGCACCACAAATTGACTTAGACAAAGTTCGCTCTTGGAAAGACTCTGTTATTGGTCAGTTAACTGGCGGCCTTGACGGCATGGCTAAGATGCGCAAAGTTAAAGTGGTTTACGGTTATGGTAAATTCACTGGCAGCAACACAATCGCAGTTGAAGGTGCTGATGGTGCAACAACGATTACGTTCGACAACGCTATTATTGCAGCCGGTTCACAACCAGTAAACTTACCTTTCATCCCTGAAGATGACCGTGTAATTGATTCAACTGGCGCACTAGAGCTTAAAGATGTACCTGAAAAACTACTTGTACTAGGTGGTGGTATCATCGGTCTTGAGATGGGTACTGTGTACCGTGCACTAGGTTCAAACATTGATGTTGTTGAGTTTGCTGACCAGCTTGTTCCTGCTGCTGATAAAGACATCATCAAAATTTACCAACGCTACGTTAAAGACAAGTTCAATGTAATGCTTTCTACCAAAGTAACTGGCGTTGAAGCAAAAGATGACGGTTTATATGTAACGTTTGAAGGCAAAAATGCACCAGCAGAGCCTGTACGTTACGACAAAGTACTTGTTGCTGTTGGTCGTACACCAAATGGTAAATTACTTGATGCAGATAAAGCGGGCGTTAACGTTGATGAGCGTGGCTTCATTAATGTTGATAAGCAACTTAAAACTAATGTTGATAACATTTTTGCAATTGGTGACATTGTTGGTCAACCTATGCTTGCGCATAAGGCTGTTCATGAAGGTCATGTTGCTGCAGAAGTTATTTCTGGTCAAAAACATTACTTTGATCCTAAGTGCATTCCTTCAATTGCCTATACTGACCCAGAAATCGCATGGGTAGGTGTTACTGAAAAAGAAGCTAAAGAGCAAGGTTTAAGCATCGAGACAGCTGTATTCCCATGGGCTGCTTCAGGTCGTGCAATTGCATCTGCTCGTACTGAAGGTTCAACTAAGCTTATCTTTGATAAAGACAGTGGCCGCGTAATCGGT
This sequence comes from Pseudoalteromonas sp. KS88, assembly GCF_004766475.1. NCBI lineage: Bacteria > Pseudomonadati > Pseudomonadota > Gammaproteobacteria > Alteromonadales > Pseudoalteromonadaceae > Pseudoalteromonas > Pseudoalteromonas sp. KS88. The sequence goes on along the minus strand of NZ_PYHV01000009.1, from coordinate 113,514 downwards.
GGTGCTATGATCGGTATCAATGCAGGCGAAATGCTTGGTGAAATCGGCCTAGCTGTTGAAATGGGCGCTGATGGTGAAGATTTAGCACTGACTATTCACGCTCACCCAACATTGAACGAGTCAATCGGCCTTGCTGCTGAAATCTTTGAAGGTTCAATTACTGACCTACCAAACAAAAAAGCAGTAAAAAAGAAGAAGTAAACTCTTTTAGTTAACTGTTTAAAAACCCAGGCCTCGGCTTGGGTTTTTTGTTTTTATAGCCGTCAGCCGTCAGCCGTCAGCCGTCAGTTTNNGATAGCTGATAGCTGATATCTATTCCCGCTTTTTTTAGCTACAATATGCGCCGAACATTTTTTAGGTATTAAATCACGTGACTAACCGCTCTTCTAATTCAGTACTTGCCTTACGAGCACAGCAAATTAGTGAATCTCGACGTGAGTTCAATGCTCGCGGCGGTAAAATGGACCGCTGTGAACAATGCTTAATTGCAAAACATTACTGTATTTGTGACGGAACAGAGCAAGCACAATGTGATGCCGCAGTATGTATGCTGATGTACCATAATGAGAGCTTTAAACCTTCTAATACAGGGCGTTTAATAGCTGAAATAGTGCCTGACAACTACGCCTTTCGTTGGGACAGAACAGAACCTGATGAAAAGTTATTAACGTTATTGAACGACCCACAATATCAGCCTATAGTGATTTTCCCTGCCTCTGATGTTGAAAATACCTCTCGCGTAATTACACAAGTGCAAGCGCAGCCAAATAAACGTCCTTTGTTTATCTTTTTAGATGGCACGTGGCGTGAAGCAAAAAAAATGATCCGTAAAAGTCCTTACCTTGATGACTTGCCAGTGCTATCAATCAGCGCTGAAAAACTCTCTGATTACCGCTTGCGTGTTGCACCGCATGATCACCAGTTAGGAACAGCTGAAGTGGCAATAATGGTGTTGGCATTAGCTGGTGAGAATGACGCGGCGACTAAGCTTGAAAAACACTTTATGAAGTTCCGTGACGCGTATTTATTAGGTAAAAGAAATAAGGGGCGGCCGCAGTAAAACTTGTATCGATAATGATAAAAGGTAGGCTTTTTGAGTAGTGAATTTTAGACAAAAGAAAAGCGCGTACTATCTCTAGTCGCGCTTGCGGAATCTTCTAATTTTCTGCATCCTGCAATTGAACTTAATCAACTCCTAAACTTTACTAATCCATGTTATTGCGCTGTTACTTATTCGTTCTGCACAATTTAGGCTATCCGGGCCTATATCCAATTGTATCCATACTCCATTTTGGTAATCTCTATTACCCGTCCTTTACGCATCGTCCTGACGCTATCCTTTAACTAAACAGTTCCCTTGCGTTGCCTTTAAGGCCTGTCCATGTTTCCGCTTTTTTTACATCCTGTATAACAACTCTCCTTAGAGCCCTGTTGTTAGTCCATTTCGCATCATCATGATGCTGTCCTTTTATACCAATCCCTTGTGTTACTCTTCCTGAGTCTGTCCGTGTATCCTAGTTCTCCAACTAAACCTTTAGTAACGATCGTTGAGTAATCATTCCTTGTTGCAAACTCACCAAAGCTGCCTGCTTAACCGATGAAGTAAGTATAGAGAGTTTATGCAAACAAAATAGGCTAAAAACAACATTAAAAACCTTGTTGCTTGTATTGAAATTTATTTTAATTAATATTAATCAGTCGTTTAGGTTTTTTTTAAGTCGTAATTCGTCATCTTTATACTCAATAGCTGTCAACAACGTAAGAGATATCTCACAACCAACTTCTGTATATGCCCTCAAGCTAGATTTTAGGTGCACTTTAAGTGGGGAAAAGGTATTATTGATTGATAATAATTACTATTTGTGCGAGCACGATTTATGAAAAAAACATTAGCAGTTTTGATTGGACTTACAGTAGCAGCTCCTGCTTTGGCTGATGATGCTGTAAACATTTATTCTTTTCGTCAGCCATTTCTGATCCAACCTATTCTGGATGATTTTACTAAGCAGACGGGCATTGAAACCAATGTCGTTTTCGCTAAAAAAGGGCTTATTGAACGAGTTAAGCGCGAAGGTAAACACAGTCGAGCAGATCTAGTTTTAACGTCCAATTTTAGTGACTTAGTTCAGTTAGATGAACTTAATTTAACACAAACAATTAACAGTGAAACGGTTAATGAAAATGTGCCTGCAAAGTTTCGTGATAATGAAGGCCAGTGGATTGCATTAACAAAGCGGGTGCGAAATGTTTATTCTTCTAAAGAACGAGTGGGGCAGTTGGCTGATTTAAGTTATGAAGATTTAGCCTTACCACAATATAAAGGAAAGCTGTGTACTCGTTCAGGTAAGCATCCATACAACTTAGGCCTTGTTGCTTCTATGATCGCGCATCATGGCGAAGCGCAAACAAAGCAATGGCTTGAAGGTGTTAAAGCGAATTTAGCCCGCAAGCCCCAAGGTAATGATCGTGCACAAGTGAAAGCTGTAAAAGAAGGATTATGTGACTTAGCTTTGGGCAATAGTTATTACTTTGGCAAGATGATTCAAGATCCAGCTCAAAAAACATGGGCTGATGCTGTAAATATAAACTTCCCAAATCAAGATAATCGCGGCTCACATATTAATGTATCTGGTGTGGTAATGACCAAATACGCTAAAAATCCAGAAAATGCCTTGAAACTCATTGAGTTTATGACCGACAATAAGGCGCAAAATATGTATGCCTCGGTCAATATGGAATATCCAGTTAAACCAGGTGTGGAATTATCAAGTTTAGTGGCATCTTGGGGTAACTTTAAGGAAGACAGTTTACCGCTGGATGAAATTAGCAAATATCGTCCGTTAGCGCTTAAGTTGATTGATGAGGTGAAGTTCGACCTTTAATGAGTTTAAAATTTTCACTGTCTCGATGGCAGTTATTTGCGTGGGTTATCGGTATAGTTCTGGTAACTCCGCTATGCTTTCTTTTATTTGAATCGCTGCAAGGCGATTCCGATGTTTTTAGCCACCTTTGGGATACCGTGTTGTGGGATTACGTACGCAATACTTTATTGCTGATCCTGGGTGTCTGTATTGTTAGTAGCGCAATCGCATTACCGCTTGGTTGGATCACCGCTTATTGTGACTTTCCCGGTAGAAAACAATTTGAGTGGGCGTTAATGCTGCCCCTTGCTATGCCAACCTATATAATTGCCTATGTATATACCGATTTATTTGATTATGCAGGGCCGATTCAAGTCTCGCTTCGAGATTGGTTTGGTTGGCAATCCCCGAATGATTATTGGTTCTTTGATATCCGAACGTTGCCCGGCGCGATTATTATGATTGCACTTGTGCTATACCCATATCTCTATTTAATTTTTAAAACCGCGTTGCGTGAGCAATCATTTAAGTTAGTACAAGCTAGCCAAATTATGGGGTTGTCACCGTTAAAAAGCTTTTACCGTGTCAGTATGCCGTTAGCACGAGGTGCTATCGTTGCAGGACTGGCGTTAATTAGTATGGAAACAATGGCTGACTTTGCCACTGTTAATTACTTTGCGGTGAGTACACTTACAACGGCTGTGTACGATACATGGCTTGGCTATTACTCCTTAACAGCGGCTGCTAAAATATCCGGTATTATGTTATTAATGCTATTTTTAGCGTTAATGTTAGAGCGCTTCAGTCGCCGTGAGCAAGCTGTTTATGAACGCCAATCAGGTGTTAATAGTGAAACACTGTATAGTCTAAAAGGGTTTTACGCTTGGCTAGCGACACTGTTTTGTTGTGCCGTGTTATTTTTTGCCTTTATATTACCTGTAGCTGTGCTGCTCAATTATGCTTTTGCGTATGCTGATCAAGCATGGAATGATGCGTTTTTCTTATATGCTTGGCAAAGTTTTAAAGTGGCTGCAATAGTGTGTGTTATCACTATTGTATTAAGTTTGCTGGTTGTGTTTTATCAACGCATTGCTAAACATCAATATCCATTGCTCCCAGGCCGCTTAGCCAGTACGGGCTACGCTTTACCCGGCACAGTTTTAGCTATTGCAGTGCTATTACCTTTAACACTGCTTGATGATCGTCTTAATGTTTGGCTGGAGCCATTTGGGGTTTCCCCTGGTTTACTACTAAGCGGTACTTTATTTGCGATAACCTTTGCATATGTTGTACGATTTTATGCCATAGCACATGGGGCTATCGAAGCGAGTTTTATGCGTATTAGTCCTTCGTTAGATATGGCGAGCCAATCAATGGGAAAAAGCCAAGGACAAACGTTAAGAAAGGTGCACATTCCTCTGCTGCGCCGTGGTATTCTAACCGCTGGTTTGCTGGTATTTATCGAGTGTATGAAAGAGCTCCCAGCAGCATTGTTACTCCGGCCTTTTAATTTTGAAACCCTCGCAACGCATGTGTTTCAATATGTCAGTGACGAGCAGTTAGAGCTTGCATCAATTTCAGCGCTTTCGATTGTTTTAGTGGGGCTTATCCCGCTGTATTTTGTTAATCGCTCAATGGAGCAACATAGTTAGATGAGTAGTTTAGTTTTAGAAAATTTATCGTACCAATATAACGGTACTTCAGTGATTAAACACTTAAACTTAACTGTTGCAAAGGATGAGATTGTTTGCCTGCTTGGTGCTAGTGGCTGTGGTAAAACGACCACACTAAAAGCGATTGCAGGTATTATTGAAGCGAAGCAGGGAAAAGTATTTATTGACTCAAAGTTAGTGTCGGATGAGCAATCATTTTTAGCACCAGAGCATCGCAATATTGGCATGATGTTTCAAGATTATGCGTTATTTCCGCATTTAACCGTTGCTGATAATATCGCATTTGGCTTAACGAACATGAGCAAAATACAAAAAAAAGAACGTGTGACTGAAATGCTAGAACTAGTTCATTTAGCTGGGTGTGCAACACGTTTTCCTCACCAACTATCTGGTGGGCAGCAGCAGCGCGTAGCCATTGCTAGGGCACTCGCTTACAAGCCTAGTTTACTGTTACTCGATGAGCCATTTTCCAATATCGATACGCAGGTACGCTTTGAGTTAATCGCAGATATTCGCCGCATTATAAAAAATCAGCAAGTCTCTGCAGTATTTGTAACTCATTCAAAAGAAGAGGCGTTTGCATTTTCAGATAGCTTGGCCATCATGCACGAAGGTAAAATTGCGCAACAGGGCCCGCCAGAGCAGCTTTTTAGTATGCCAAACTCAAAGGTAGTTGCGGAGTTTCTTGGTCAGGGCATATACTTAGATGCGAAAGCAATTTCAGCTACAGAGTATTCAACCTGTTATGGGCAGGTTAAATCCTTGCAAGCACATAACCATAAACTGGATGAAGGGCAACTATATATTCGCCCACATCATTTAGTTTTATCTGCTGTCTCACAATCTGATAGCCATTCAGTGACCATACTAAGTCAGCGCTTCATTGGCTCTTCAAATGTATTTAAGGTGGCATTATGTGGTCAAGAGATAGAAGTTGCTGCCGAGCTAAGCCAGCCATTTAATGTAAATGAGCAGGTAACAATAAAAATAAAACCACACACGGTAAATTTTTTCGCTGATTAGTTATTAAAGTGTAATGCTGTGTACAACCGAGAGTTAAGGAACCACCATGGCGCAAGCGCAATCAGGGATTTGTGCTGAAGCAAACTTACACGGTTTGCATTTATTTTTTAATGTATTTGATGGTCATGACGAGTCACTACGTAAAAAGCTAAAGCGTGTTAGCATTATTCAAGATGAGTTTTCAGATCAGTTTTCAGAGTCAATGCTCTCAAGCTTTGTAGCTGTAGGCGCGCAATACTGGCCCCACATACTCCCTGAGTTTATTCCTAGTCAATTACAAAGCTTCCCTAATATTACTCACAATGATCATGTTATGGCAGCGCAGCCATTTGATCTGTTTGTTCAGATCCGCTCAGACAGAGAGGATGTAAATCACTTATTTGCGTTACAGATTCTAAAGTTATTTTCACCCGATGTTGAGTTAGTTGAGCAAGTTCGTAATTTTAGATTTTTAGATGGCCGTGATTTTAATGGTTTTATACTCGGTGGTGACACACCCCATGGAAGGCAAAAGCGGGCCACTGCATTAGTTGATAAAACAAATCACTTTGAAGATCAGGGAAGCTACATACATGTGCAACGATATAAGCATGATTTAACTGTTTGGCAGCATTTATCATTACATGAACAAGAGCAAATAATGGGGCGGACCCGCCTCGATAATACGCCATTGAACCCAGAGGTTCAAACTAGCCATGCTGTACGAACAGAGCTCAAAGATGAACAAGGGCATCCATTATTGCTTAATCAAAGTATGCCATATGGGGATGTTTACGAGCAGGGAGTGTTAGCAATACACTGTGCTGCAAAGGGAAGTGTATTTGAGAAAGTGCTGCAAAGTCGTTTGGGGCAAGGGGAATGTTATGACCACTGGCTTGATTTTACCCAAGCGGACATGGGATCCGCATTTTTTGCCCCATCGATTAATTTTTTAAAGCAGTTATAACTTAACCTGAAGTTTGGGTTAGTTATACAGTATCAAATAAGATTCGCACGCGTTCCAATGTTACGTCAATTTCAGATATTTTGGCTGGTGCTATAAAGATGGTGTCGTCACCTGCAATCGTTCCTAACACGCCATCAGCTTTACCTAATGAGTCTAATAAGCGGGCAATTAATTGCGCAGCACCTGGGCTTGTACGAATGATAATCATCATTTCATTATGCATGATATCAATGACTAATTGACGAAGTGGACTTTTTGCTGTCGGCACGCCCATCTCAGCTGGTAAGCAATAAACCATCTCTTGTTTAGCGTTACGAGTTCGTACGGCGCCAAATTTACTTAACATGCGTGACACTTTACTTTGGCTTATGTTATCAAAACCTTGGTCTTTTAATGCGTCAACAATTTCACCTTGGGACCCAAAATTTTCTTCTTTTAAAAGTGATTTAAAAGCTTTAACTAGCGCTTCTTGTTTATCTTGTGGTTGCATGTTGTTGTCTGCTTTGTTATTTGATGCTCTAAATTCTACACAAAAATGCATACTTATGCAGTAGTTGTTTTTATTACTGAATAAAAGGCATAAATAGCTGCTTGAGATTGATTTATTATCCCTTGCTCAAGTTATTTACAACTATGGTCGAAATTATATGCAAAATAAGCAGGATAAATTTGTCTTTAGGCGTTAATTTCTTTATCTTAGTGCCACAAATATTTTCTACCTTAAATTACGGAGAATTCCAATGAAAGTTGCTGTATTAGGTGCTGCAGGCGGTATCGGTCAAGCGTTGTCTTTATTACTAAAAACAGGTTTACCAGCAGGTTCTGAGTTATCACTTTATGATGTTGCCCCAGTTGTTCCTGGTGTTGCTGTTGACCTTTCTCACATCCCGACTGATGTTAAAGTAGCTGGTTTTGGTGCTGATGCGCTAGACCAAGCATTAACTGGTTGTGACATTGTACTTATTCCAGCTGGTATGCCACGTAAGCCAGGTATGGACCGTGCTGATTTATTCAACGTAAATGCTGGTATCATTAAAACATTAGCCGAAGGCATTGTTGCTAACTGTCCTAAAGCATTAGTAGGCATTATCACTAACCCAGTAAATGGTACAGTGCCAATTGTTGCTGAAGTATTCAAAAAAGCGGGTACTTACGATGCTAACCGTGTTTTCGGTATTACAACACTTGACGTAATTCGTTCAGAAGCATTCATTGCTGAGCTTAAAGGTGTTGATGTTGCTTCAGTTAAAGTACCTGTTATTGGTGGTCACTCAGGCACAACAATTCTTCCATTACTTTCTCAAGTTGAAGGTGTTACTTTCACTGATGAAGAAGTTGCGGCACTGACTCCACGTATCCAAAATGCGGGTACTGAAGTAGTAAATGCTAAAGCGGGTGGTGGCTCAGCTACATTATCAATGGGTGCAGCAGCAGCACGTTTTTGTATGTCTTTAGTAAAAGGCCTACAAGGTGAAGACGTGGTAGATTATGCATACGTAGCTGTTGAAGATGGTGATGCAGAATACTTTGCTCACCCAGTACGTTTAGGTAAAAATGGCGTAGAAGAAATCCTTTCTTACGGTGAGCTAAGTGCGTTTGAGCAACAAGCTAAAAACGACATGTTAGACACACTGAAAAAAGACATTCAAGAAGGTGTTGATTTCATCAACGCATAATCTTGCCATTATCGCCAAGCAGTTGGCGATAATAAAAAAGCCTGCAATTGCAGGCTTTTTTATGCTCGAAATCAAATCGTTAATTTTAGTGACTACGATCAACAGCAATACGGGCTAGGCTAACTAAGGCTTCTTTGTAAGGCGAATCAGCTAACACAGATAAACAAGAAATGGCTTTATCTGCTTCTTCGTCTGCTTTATTCATTGTAAACTCAAGCGCATTTGTTTCACGCAGAGCGCATAGAATTGCTTCTAAGTGATCCATTCCGTTACTGTGCTCTATAGCGTCGCGGATTAACTGAACCTGCTCAGCATTACCCTGTTGCATTGCATAAATTAAAGGCAGGGTAGGTTTACCTTCTGCGAGATCATCCCCAATATTTTTGCCTAACTGTTCGGCATCGGCATTGTAATCAAGTACATCATCTACTAATTGAAATGCGGTGCCTAAATGCATGCCATAAAGGTTAAGTGCTTTTAGCGTGGCTTCGTCTTGTTCAGTAATAACTGCTGCAAGTCCGGTCGCTGCTTCAAATAGCTTCGCTGTTTTTGAGTAGATAACCTGCATATAGCTGTCTTCAGTCGTGTCAGGGTCATTGCAGTTCATTAACTGTAGGACTTCGCCTTCAGCAATGACATTTGTTGCATCAGCAAGTATTTGCATTACTTGCATTTTGCCAATACCAACCATGAGTTGAAAAGAACGAGTGTAGATAAAGTCACCAACAAGAACACTTGCAGCATTACCAAATTCAGCATTTGCTGTTGGTGTACCACGGCGTAAGTTAGATTCATCAACAACGTCATCATGAAGCAAGGTTGCGGTATGAATAAACTCCACAATCGTTGCCAGCGTAATATGATCACACCCTTTATAGCCAAGTGCTTTAGCGGCTAAAATAGCCAACATAGGGCGAACTCGCTTGCCACCGCTATTAACTATATATAAGCCAAGTTGATTGACTAATGCCACATCAGAGCGCATTTGTGCGTGAATAAGTTGATTGACGTCATTCATATCGTTTTCGATTAACGCCTGGATAGCTTTTATATCCATTGATCTCCGAGCCAATTTTAATGGGTATACGGTGCTGATTGTACAACAAAAAACGCGCTTGCTCGATATTTTGTGACAATTCGCTGAAAAAATAGGTTTAAAATACTAAATTTAGCCTTTATTACACAAGATAACTTAAAAGTGGTGATAATTTGCGTGGTTGTTTTTTGCTCATTAGGTGATATTTAGTTGCTGTAATTTATTTGTCATCATGTACAAAAAAGCACTTGGCATAATGCTAATTTAATATAAAATAGGTGAAAATATTGAATTGCTCTCAAAGCAGCTATTTTTTATTCATTTAATTAAAAAACGGGCTTGCTAGTTTTTGCACATTAGCGTAAACTTCGCGCCCTATTGAAGAATATTTTAGTTGCGTCGATTTGAGGGCGCACAGACGGAGTTAATTATGTACGCGGTTTTCCAAAGTGGTGGTAAACAGCACCGTGTGACTGAAGGTCAAACAATTCGTCTTGAGAAATTAGACGTTGAGACTGGTGCAGCAGTTGAATTTGATTCAGTACTTTTAGTTGCTGATGGTGAGAAAATCGAGATCGGTGTACCGTTCGTAAACGGTGGTAAAGTAACAGCTGAGGTTGTTTCACATGGTCGCGGTGAGAAAATTAAGGTTGTTAAATTTAGACGCCGTAAGCATTCTCGTAAGCAAATGGGCCATCGTCAATGGTTCACAGAAGTTAAAATCACTGGCATTAGCGCTTAATTAGAGGTACTTAGAAATGGCACATAAAAAAGCAGCTGGTAGTACTCGTAACGGTCGCGATTCAGAAAGCAAACGCCTAGGTGTTAAGCGTTTTGGTGGCGAATCAGTTCTAGCGGGTAGCATCATTGTACGTCAACGTGGAACTCGTTTTCACGCTGGCTCAAACGTAGGTATCGGTAAAGACCACACTATCTTCGCAAAAGCAGATGGTAAAGTTCAGTTTGAACAAAAAGGTCCTTTAAACCGTAAATACGTAAGCATCGTATCTGAGTAATCAGAGCCGGTTCTTAAAAAACCCCGCCTTTGCGGGGTTTTTTGTTTTAAGCTCATCAAACTATATACCCAAGTGTTTTTATGCAGAGTGTGCTCAATAGGCCACTTAGGTATATAATAGAGTTATTAACAAGCCAATCCTAAAGTGAGTAATCATGAAGTTTGTAGATGAAGTAGAAATTCGCGCAGAAGCTGGTGACGGTGGCAGCGGTATCGTGTCTTTCCGTCGTGAAAAATATGTGCCGGACGGTGGTCCTGATGGCGGCGATGGCGGTGACGGTGGCAGTGTTTATCTACAAGCAGATGAAAACTTAAATACCTTAATTGATTACCAGTTCGAGCGCTTTCATCGTGCTGAGCGTGGTACGAATGGTCAAAGCCGTAATTGTACTGGTAAAAAAGGTGAAGATCTTTATATCAAAGTGCCTGTGGGCACGCGTGTAACTGATGTTGATACACAAGAGTCATTAGGCGACCTTACTCAAGATGGTCAGCGTTTAGTGGTTGCTAAAGGTGGTTTTCATGGCTTAGGAAACGCACGTTTTAAATCAAGTACTAACCGTGCACCGCGCCAAAAAACGTTAGGCACGCCAGGTGAAGTGCGCATGCTTAAGCTTGAGCTAATGCTATTAGCTGATGTGGGCTTGCTAGGGTTACCAAATGCAGGTAAGTCTACTTTTATCCGCAGTGTATCTGCTGCAAAGCCGAAAGTTGCTGATTACCCGTTTACAACACTTATCCCGAATTTAGGGGTTGTTAGACCTGATGCAAATAAGTCTTTTGTAATTGCTGATATACCGGGTCTAATAGAAGGTGCTTCAGACGGAGCTGGTTTAGGAATTCGATTCTTAAAACACCTTGAACGTTGCCGTGTGTTATTACACATTATTGATATTATGCCTGTAGATGGCTCGAGCCCAGTTGAGAATGCGTTTGCTATTATCAATGAGTTGCATCAGTACAGCCCGAAGCTTGCTGAAAAGCCACGTTGGTTAGTATTTAATAAGATTGATCTACTCCCAGAAGATGAAGCACACGCATTGTGTGAGCAAATTGCAGAAGAGTTGGGTGAAGAGACAAATATCTACCGTATTTCTGCAGTTAATAAGCAAAATACACAAACGCTTTGTCATGAGATCATGGCACTGCTTGATAGCATGCCAAAAGAGAAGTTTGTTCCAATCGAAGATGAAGAGGTTGAGTTTAAGTGGGATACGTACCACAAAGATGCAACCAAAAATACCGATGACGATGATTGGGAAGATTGGGATGAAGACGATTACGATGTAGAAGTTGTCTACGAGCGTTAATACATAATAAATTTTAAAAGGAGCTTACGCTCCTTTTTTCTTGGATAGTAAAAAAGCATTAGGTGGTTTTGTGAAAATTTCAATGATTGCAGCAATGGCTAATAATCGTGTTATTGGTAATGACAATAAAATGCCATGGCATTTACCTGCTGACTTACAGCACTTTAAACGTGTGACGATGAGTAAGCCGGTGATCATGGGGCGAAAAACATTCGAGTCAATTGGGCGCCCACTTCCTGGAAGGCAAAATATCATCATTAGCCGTAATGAAGCGTATAGTGCACCTGGTATTGAGGTAGTGACATCACCAGATGAGGCATTAGCATTAGTTACAAATACTGATGAGGTTATGATTATTGGTGGTGGAAATATTTACCAGCAATTTTTAGAGAAAGCGACTACACTTTATTTAACGTTTATTGAGCTGGATGTAGCTGGCGACACTCAATTTCCCGATTATGAAAAAGTAGCCAATTGGCAGGTTGTTGAAGAGCAAGTAAACGCACCCGATGATAAGAATTTACATCAGTATAAATTCGTAACTTTAGATAAAGTTGAGTAACATTATTGCGATTAATCTTATAGATTGGTACAATATTAAGCAATCGATATAGGTAAAAAGTATTACTTAAGGGTCTTTCATGGTTAAATTATCAACATTACTAGTTGTTACTGCGGTGGTTTCTGGGTCTTTTGCTTTTAGTGCACCAGCTAAAGCCAATGATCAGTTAGCTGTGTCTATTTGTGAGTATATAGCTGCAGATGATAAAAATCGCCTTCGTAGCAAGTTAAAAAGCTCTCGTGTGAAAATTCGTAACGTATACGATGCAATCCAATGTAATGGAAATAACTTAGTACGTCATGCAATTGCGAGCAATGCAGTTGATGCTGGTGAGTTTGTTGTAAAGAACCTTTCTAAAAGCTCTTTAGCAGATGGCGCGGATATAGCGTGGGCTGAATCTAATGGCCATGGCGGTTCAGCGCTCATCGCAGCAATTAAAGACCGTGCTGGCTTATAATAACCTTATAGGTTACTAGTAAAAACCGCGTTTATCGCGGTTTTTTTGTGTCTATTACTTATATACTTTAATCTATTTATATAACTTTGAGTGAAATCTTTTAAGGATCTAGCCCATTGATTACATGCTGGCTAGTTAGTAGGTCATGAGTACTATTCTTTTTCTGCATCTATATTTTAATCTAACGTTACGCTAAAGTGGGATATGTATAGAGTAAGGGAAGGCTATAAATGCTTAATCGATTAAAGGGATGTGCTACCAAGGGGCTGTGGCAGTCATTAGCAATTTTAATTGTAATGTTTACTGCTGGGCCAGAGGTAGTAATTAGTATGGAGCTAATGGCCTTAGTAGAGATAATGGGTGCTTCCAGTTTTGTATTAATGTATTTTTCGGGGCTAAGATTAGCATGTAAAAACACGGCTAACAGACTCAGCAAGTTTGAATGCTACTCTCTCTTCTTTATTCCAAGCTTTGCGAACCTAAAGCAAATGCCTGGGCTTTTATACCACACCATTCCACACCGGCTTTGCGCCATCAGTTTTTTAACCTTAATAACAGCTGTAGTGTTACTTAGCTATTTTCAACTATTTTATGCTGTGTAAATTAGTTATTAAAAAACCGCATTTGATTTCTCAAATGCGGCTTTTAACAATTTTATTTAACGAGGGTCTGTTGATCTTTGCAAATTTAACCTTGCAAGGTTAACAAACCCGAGTAAATTACACTTTAAATTCATCAACAGATAAACGTAGCTCTTCAGCTAGTTTAGCAACTTCTGAACTTGATATATTAGTTTGATTTGCACCCTCAGCGGTTTGTTCTGCAATAGCAACAATCGATTCAAGTCGCTCACTAATTTCTTGAGATACTTGTTGTTGCTCCTGTGCTGCTGTTGAAATCTCTTCACTGACATCATGGGCTTGTGCCACTGCTGCAGTAATTGAGTCTAGGGCTGTATTTGCTAAATCAGATTGCTCAACACATGACTCAGCTTGTTGCTTGCCTTTTGACATTGCAGAAACAGCAGCCTCAGCACCGCTTTGTAACGACTCAATCATAGCTTGAATCTCTTGAGTCGACTCTTGTGTCTTGCTAGCAAGAGAGCGTACCTCATCAGCTACAACGGCAAAGCCACGACCTTGCTCACCTGCACGAGCAGCCTCTATAGCAGCATTAAGTGCGAGTAAGTTGGTTTGATCAGCAATCCCACGTATAACATCAAGAATACTACCAATTGATGCACTGTCTTGGTGAAGCTTATTAATAACTTGCGAAGCATCGTCTACCTCGCGTGCAAGCTGTTCGATTGTTGCTTTGTTTTGGCTTGAAATACCTTTGACGCGGTCAGCTTCTTTATCTGCATTTTTTATTTCTTTAAGTGCTTGTTGAGCACTGCTGCTTACAGTTTGAGATGTACTACTCATTTCGGTAGTTGCAGTTGCAGCCTGTTCAACCTGCGCTTGTTGATTACGAATTGCTTGGCTAGATTCGCCAGTAATCGCTGATGTTTCTTCTGAAGCTGCTGCAAGCTGAGTTGAACGCGAAATAATACCTCTGATCAAGCTTCTCAAGCTGTCAATAAGCGTGTTACAGCTGCGAGATAGTTCACCAAACTCATCCTGTGCTGAATCGTCAAGGCGTTGCGTCATATCGCCGCTCGCTACAATATCAAGTACACGGTTAACTTCCGCCAATGGTTTGGTGATTCGGCTAACCGTAATATACGCAACAATGATAGCAAGTAGGGTGGCGCTTATCATACCTACCCATGTCCATAAATTTGCTGAGGTTACATCACTACTAACGCCTTTTTGCAATTCAAAAGCAACGTTACTCGCTTGACTCACTAATTCATTAAGTTGTTTAAGCGCCTTCGTTGTTGCTGTTTCAGCATCTGCCAGCTCCGATTTAGTCAGTGCTATTGTATCAATTAAGCGTTTTTTGTTAGCCGATAAGCTGTTATTACCTTTTACATTATCTTTAATTGATACAAAGTAATTATTTAAATCATCAAACAGGTCTGGGTCATTTGCTTCAACCGCAGGCTTTAGTAGGTTAATACTTCTTTCTATTTCTTCAAGGAAGTAAATTTGTTCATTTTTTACTATATCAAGCGTATTTTGTGTTTTTACCGTGAGCATATCCGTGCTGGTTGTTACTAAAGATAAAAAGTTGTTCTCAAGCATATTTGCAGCTTGATATGCACGAGAGTCACTTTCTTCAAGGCCATCAATATCAATGATATCTAGCACAACAGAGTTGGCATCCTCAGCCGCTAGTTCAATAGTTTCCAACTGCATTTTCAGCTCTTTATTAAGCCTTAGTTCAGATGCTTTATCGTTTAATAAGCTCTCGACTGATGCGATAAACCCATTGTAGGTTAACTCTACATCACGACTGCTTTGACTTAGTTGAGCATTGTTAGCAACCACTTGCTTGAGTTGAGACTGAGAACGGTCGAATCGTACTTTACGCTCTTGTAGCGATTTTTTTATTGGTTCCAACTCTGCGGTAGATGTAGTGTAAAAACTAGCCTGTGCAGCCTTACTCATAAGGATGAACTCAACCTGGAGCTCTGAGCTTTCTTCTAAAGCAGGCAAAGATAACTGGTTGACCTGTTGCGCAGAGTTATTAATGTTTGCAATTCTGAACAGAGAGTTCCCACCAATTAAGAGAAGCAATAAGGTGATACAGATAAATCCACCCCAGATGCGTTGGCTAACAGTTAAGTTCATATGAATTTCCATAAAAGAGTAATGATTAGACTTTATCGGCTTAATTGCAGATAAGTTAAGTAATTAAATTTAATTACTTTTAACATTTATTATACTAAATCTAACAGAGAATGGCTTTTTTTTCAGTTAATTTAGATGAATTGATTAGAATTAACACTAAAGGATTGTTTATTTTTAAGTTCCATTAGTGTCATTTCCCCACCCCAGACACAGCCTGTGTCTAGTGCATGTAAATTTGGTAAGGGGGTTTTCCCTTCAAGTGCGGCCCAATGACCAAAAACAATATCACAATTCAATGATTGAAAACGTGGATGAGAAAACCAGGGGACTATTGTGTTTTTGTCATCAATTGCGCCTTTGGATTTTAATTCTAACTGCCCATCTAGGGTTAAAAAGCGCATTCGTGTAAAGTAGTTAACAATAAAACGAAACCGTTCAATGTCTGTTAGTTGTTTACTCATGTGTGGCGGGTGCTGTGCGTACATCCCCATTAAAAAAGAGTTTACTTCATCGCTTTGGTAGCATTGTGTGGCAAACTGAGCATGTTTAAGTGCTTTAGATATTGACCAGTCGGGGTTTAAACCAGCATGAGAAATGAACGTTTTGTATTTTTTTAACCATATCGCGAGTGGTTGCTGGCGTAAAAAATGAATATAGTGAGAAAGTTTCGGTGAGCTAAAAACAGCATCTAGGTTATCTTTAGGGTTAATAGACTTGCCTAATAAGTAACATGCAATCATATGTAAATCATGATTACCTAATGTAATTGTCACGCTGTCTTGGTTTTTGTAAAGATACTCTAGGCAGGCAAGGGATTTTGGGCCCCTTGCTACAATATCGCCGACCAAGTATAGATGATCTTTAGCTGGGTTAAAGTTTACCAACGTTAACAAAGCTTGAAATTCATCATAGCAGCCTTGTAGATCGCCTATAGCATAGTCAGCCATATAGCTCAGTGCAGAATATTAGGTTGGGCTAATCTAAACACATTGATTGGCGCATCAAATTCAGTGCCGAACTCATTCTTTAATGTGTAATAACCTTGCATGGTCCCGACAGGGGTTTCAATGACAGCACCACTGGTGTATTTGTAGCTTTCACCAGGAGCTATAGTTGGTTTTTCGCCAACTACACCTTCACCTTGGACTTCTATTTCTTTGCCGTTGGCGTCAGTTATCAACCAATAGCGGCTTACTAATTTTGCACTGCATAAACTATGGTTTTTAATGGTTACCGAGTAGGCAAAAACGTATTTATCAAGCTCAGGTTGAGATTGTCCTTCGACATAAAAAGTTTCAACTGTCACTTTTATGGGTGACCCCAAATTACTGCTTGTTGTCATAAATCCAGTTAGCTATATCAATAAATTGTTGTAATGAAAGGTTTTCAGCGCGAAGAGTGATATCAATGCCAATACTTGTCAGCTCATCGGCAGTTAATAAATTACCCAAGCTATTACGAAGCGTTTTTCGGCGTTGGTTAAACGCTTCCAAGCATACAGTATTGAGTATTTTTACACTTTTAGCTGTGCGTTGTTCTGGTTTTTTCGGGATGAGACGAATTACTGCAGAGTCAACTTTTGGTGCAGGCTTAAAGCACTCAGGTGGCACCTCAACAACTGGCATTGCATTACAGTAATATTGTGTCATAACACTTAGACGACCAAACGTTTTACTGCCAGGGCCTGCAACCATGCGTTTTACGACTTCTTTTTGAAGCATAAAGTGCATATGTTCAACGTTGTCTGCAAATTCAAATAAATGAAACAGCAATGGTGTTGAAATATTGTAAGGCAGGTTGCCAAAGACTTTTAATTTTTTGTCGTCACGAACCAAGCTTGAAAAATCAAACTTCATCGCATCACCTTGATGCACGGTTAATTTAGGGCCCAAAAAAGGGTGCTCTGTTAAACGTTGTGCAAGGTCTTTATCGAGTTCTACAACAGTTAAGTGACCACTTAACTCGCTGACAGGTTCAGTGATAGCGCCCAAACCAGGGCCGATTTCAACAAGGTTGTCTTCAGGTTTCGGATCGATTGCAGTAACTATTTTATCGATGATTGATTCATCAAATAAAAAGTTTTGCCCAAAACGTTTACGGGCGCGGTGACCTAAGTGTACTTTATCTGTCATTGATTCTGTGCTTTTTCATGGGCGAGCTTAATTGCTTCGCGGATCGCTAATTCAAAACTACCAACATCAGCATCACCTGTACCAGCTAAATCTAGCGCTGTACCGTGATCAACTGACGTGCGAATAAAAGGTAAACCTAAAGTAATATTCACTGACTTACCAAATCCTTTGTATTTTAGCACAGGTAAGCCTTGATCGTGATACATTGCAAGCACGGCATCTGCTTGTGATAAATATTTATCTTGAAACAGTGTATCAGCAGGAAGAGGACCTATTAGGTTCATACCTTGGTTATTTAACAACTGTAGAGTCGGCGTGATTGTTTCAATCTCTTCGCGGCCTAAATGACCATCTTCACCTGCATGCGGGTTTAACCCACAGACTAAAATTCGTGGCTTTTCGATACCAAACTTTGTTGTTAGGTCGTGGTGCAAGATACCTGCAACTTTAGATAACCGTTCGACAGTGATAGCGCGTGACACATAAGCAAGGGGAATGTGCGTGGTGACTAAAGCAACACGCAGGCCTTCTGTAGCCAACATCATGACAACATCAGGGGTATTTGATTGCTGAGCAAAATACTCAGTATGGCCGCTAAATGAGATACCAGCTTTGTTAATAATACCTTTATGTACAGGGCCAGTTACAACAGCATCAAATGTCCCATCCATATTTTTTTCTGATGCTATACGCAAAGTATCAAGCACGTATTGGCCATTTAGATCATCAAGCACACCTAGCTGAACTTCAGATCCTAAATCGACTTGGTGTAAAAATACACTGCCGGCAGGGGCGAGTGATGCAGGTGCTGATTCATCAAAGGGAATTAGATTAATGGTTAACCCAAGTTGTTTCGCTCTCTGTTTCAGCATGTGACCATCAGCAATCACTACAAGCTGAGCTGGCCAATCATGTTGAGCTAGCTTAAGTAATAAATCAGGGCCGATCCCGGCGGGTTCGCCGGGGGTAATCGCAATACGTAAAGTCATTGGTTAGTCTTCAATTGGGAAAATATCAACATGGGCTTGTTCGCGCATTTCTTGCTGCCAGTTAAAGCTTTCTTCTTTAAATTTACGGTTAAATAACATGCCGTGAGCACGGTTGCGCTTAGCAAGTTCTGTCTTATCAGCTACGCGCTTATCTAGCAGCTGCACTATATGCCAACCAAATGTAGTTCTAAATGGGTCACTAATTTCATTTTGATCAAGTGAAAGTAATGTATCTCTAAAAGCAGGAACGTATGTTGTTGGATCTGTCCAATCGTACTCACCGCCTTTAAGTGCAGAGCCTGGATCTTCAGAGTACTCTTTAGCTAACTCACCAAAGTCGGCCGTACCTTCACGTAATTCTTTGGCAAAACCATTAAGCATTGAGCGCGCTTTCTCTTCACTTAAAATAATTGATGGTTTGATTAATATATGACGTGAGCGAACTTCTGTTGTTTCAACAACCTGACGTCCACGGATATCTTGAACTTTAACAATGTGAAAACCTGCACCGGAGCGAAGAGGCCCAATGATTGCGTCTTTTTTAGTGCCTTTAACTGCTTCTGCAAACAAAGATGGCATTTCATTGATACTCATCCAACCTAGCTGGCCGCCTTCAAGCGCCTTTGAACCGCTTGATGAAGAGATAGCAATACGCTTAAATTCTTTACCGTCTTGTAAGAACTCAATGACTTTATCTGCACGTGTTTTTGCGCTGCTGATTTCATCGGCAGTAGCATTGTTTGGAATATCAATTAAGATATGACCAATATCAAACTCTTCAGTATTTTGACCTTGGCTTTCCATTATTTTTAATAAGTTATCTACTTCTTGTGGGCTTATGTAGATACGACGATCTACATTTGCACGCATTACTTGTTGTGTCGTAATCTCTTTGCGTATCTCTTCTCGATACGATTGAAAGCTTTCGCCTGATTCTTCAATCGTGCGGCGCAAATCAGCAATAGAACCACCTTGCTCTTTTGCCATGCCAACTAATGTTTGATCAAGTTGACTATCTGAAATTTCAAGGCCCATACGCTCAGCAAGTTGCATCATAAGCGTTTGGTTAACTAAGCGCTCCATCGCTTGAATACGTAATGTTTCATCTGATGGAAGTTGCTGGCCTTGCTCTTTAGCCTGCATTTTTACTCGGTTAACAATAGTGTCTACTTCACTTTGTAAAATGACACCTTGATTAACAATGCCGACTACTTTGTCAATTTCTACAGGTGCTGCGATAACGTTCTGGCATAAACCAAAACCTAATAATGCTGATGCTAATAATTTTTTTAAATTCATACTTTTTCTAATACTCTGCTAATACTAGTTATTAAGAAAATACGGTCTACGATAGCCAAAAATACCTTGTTGTAATAATTTTTGTGCATCATAACGGCTTTTACTACCTAATCCTTTCAAGACAATATTAAATCCAATGCTTGAGTCAAATGTAGCTTGTTCTTGGCCTATCGACTGATTTAAATCAGTTTCGATTTGGCGACGGGCTGTGAGTTGAAAAGCCCAACAGCACGATTCATATTGCAATCCACTGAATATCTCAATGCTACGTCCGGTATCAAGGTCGCGGTGGTAGCTATTCACAAATTGCCATTGTTCACTAATTGGGAAGCTAGTAAATAGGCCAACTTGTTCGATTGTATTGCCTGAGACATCATTTGCATAGCGATGGTTCAATTGGACTAACTGATTATTATCGCCTTTGTAGTCTAAAGTTACATTAGACTGAATAATTTGCTTACCATCGGCGTCATATTGAACCCCACCTGATAAATACCAACGTCGGTGCCAATGTACCATGGTTTGTGCTGCAAACAAGGCATTATAGTTAGTATTAGGGTTAATCCCTTGCGCCGAAGGTTTGGCTGAATCATTCAAATAAAATATTTGGCCGGCGCTGAAGTTGAATAACTCTTCATTACTCTCACTAAACAACCGAGTGGTTGCACCGAGCGTAAATTGATTGGCAGATGCAATACGGTCTACGCTCGAAAAACGTTTATCACGAAATAAACCAAAAAAGTCATCTTGGAGTTTTGTTGTATCGTACAGGCCGATATCGGATTGATCTTTATCTGGCGTGTACAGATATTGCATCTGGGGTTCAAGAGTTTGAATCCCATTCTTAACGAGAGAGGTGTCACGCTCAAAATTTAACTGACTATACAAGCGCACCTTAGGTAATGTTCTCGATACTGAATCGGCATAGTCACTGCCCGCTAAGTCACCTTCTTGCTTATAATTGGTGTGTAATAAACTAAATTCAGATAAGAATGACCATGCGTATTCTTGATAACCATAGCTCGCCTTTGGTTCTAGGTGAAGCCGGGTGGCTTTATCAATAACTGCATCACTATTTGTGAAATGACTGATTTCGCCATCAAGCGTAAATTCAACGCTACTTAATTTATATGGTTCTGTTTGCGAAAAGCCAATTTGTGGCCACGCAGCATAGGAATCAGAATGGTTACCTAGCACTTCAAAGTTTTGCACTTTTATATCTGTGCGCCAACGCTCGCCTAAATAAGATAAAGACCCTGTACGATATAGTTGAGTGTCAGTACGCGTTGCATAATCTGAACCTAAATCAGTCAAATAGTTATCATCGCTGACGTTTGTTATATCAATATTGGCGCGCCATTTGTCACCAAAATAGCTTTGTTGTTGCCAATGAAATAAGAAACGCTCTTTTAGTTGTGGCTCCGAATCGTCCTTTTGTAAAAACTCCAGCCCTAACAAGCCGTTACTATTTTCAGTTAAGTAACGGAATTCATTGATAAGCTGAACCCCTTTTTTAGACATGTAACGTGGTGTAATTGTGGCATCAAAATTAGGGGCTATATTCCAATAATAAGGGGTTATGGTTTCAACACCGTAGCGGTCTGAACTGGAAATATTAGGAGTTAACAACCCTGATTTACGGCGATCATCAATTGGGAAAGTAAAGTAGGGTAGATAAAGTACAGGCGTATCCATTATACGCAACACCATATCATGTGTTTCCCCCCAGCCACTTTCACTGGATAATAAAATCTCTTCGGCTTGAATTGCCCATAAAGGAGTGTCGTTTGGGCAGGTAGTAAAGCTTGCATTCAGTAAGTTTAAGCCAGACTGATTAATAGTTAGCTTCTCAGCGCCACCGTGACCTTGTTGCTCTGTTAATTTGTAATCAGCACCAAGCAAACTAATCTCTGAGTTGTTTAAATCGGCATTGAGCCCTGCACTATTAACTTCACTAATTGCATCGCGATAGATAATCGGTCCCGTAGCATTTAGTAAGCCACGTTGTTTGTCAATTAATGCACTTTGTGCGGACAAACTCATATTAAGGGTGTTAATATCAACGTCGCCAGTAAATTCAGCGCTTTGTGTACCAAGCAGCTCTATATCATCTGAACGGATATCGACCATGCCAAGGTCAAGGCCAATAAGCGGTTGCCAAGCACTGGTTTGCATTGAATTGCCACAAAAGTTGTGTGTCAGTTCAGTTTCGGCAAGCGATGGTGCGCTCAGTACGCTTAGCATCATAATGCCCCAGGTTTTGCTCATTTAATAACCTTAATATGGTGTCTTTGAATACAGGACTGACATAATAAAGGAAATTAATGGCAAATACAGTATTTGACTTAGTGAAAAATAGATATCGTGTCCAATGAATCGTTATAAATGTTTACAACAATTTCTAAACTTGCACTTCAATAATGAACCTTACACGCTTTCGTTGATTACAGGAGATGCGAGTTTTCGCCGTTATTATCGTGTAAGTTGCGAAGCTAAAAACTACATAGTAATGGACTCGGATCCTCAAGTCGTTAACAACACACCGTATGTTGAACTAAATCACGCGTTTTCAAAACATGGTTTTATACTTCCCAAAATAATAAATTTAGATGCTCAGCAAGGTTTTTTTATCTTAAATGATTTGGGCAATATACACCTAGCAGATTTACTCCAAGACACTGAGCGAAAAGCGTATTACCAGCAACTGATTAGCTTAAGTTCAGAGTGGGCAAAAGTGCCTGCTACCGAACACATGAAAGACTATGATGCTGAATTTATCCAATTTGAACTAAATATATTTATCGAGTGGTTAGTTGAAGGGGTTTTACAGCAGCCACTCGATGAACGGGTAAAAACACTGTGGCAAACCAGCTGCGCTGTGCTTGTTGATAGTTTTTTGATGCAGCCCAAAGTGACAGTGCATCGTGATTTTCACAGCAGGAATATTATGCGCAGTGATAACCAATGGGCGATTATTGATTACCAAGATGCTGTCACAGGACCGGTATGTTATGACCTAGTGTCATTATTGCGTGATTGCTACTTTAAGTTACCAGAAGATGAGTTAGACAGTTTACTAAACTACGCTTTTACTGAATTTTCTAAACAAGGGTTAATCGAAACACATGATTATGCTCAATTTACTCGCTGGTTTGACTTAACTGGTATTCAGCGCCACCTTAAGGCCGCGGGAATATTTTGCCGTCTTAATCTGCGAGATGGAAAGTCTGGATACGTAAAAAATATCTTACCAACTCTCAATTATGTTGTAGAAATAGCTAAAAAATATAACGAGCTAAATGAATTAGGTCATTGGGTTGAGTTTGATGTCATACCAGCTATGACACATGCTATAAACGAACATCTAGGTGATTAATATGAAAGCACTAATATTAGCCGCAGGTCGTGGGCAACGAATGATGCCATTGACCGCGTCAATGCCTAAACCTATGTTAAAAGTAATGGATAAACCGTTAATTGAACATCACATTGAACGCTTAAAAACAGCGGGTATTACAGAAATAGTTATTAACCTTGCATGGCAAGGTAATAAGATCAAAGAGTACTTTGCAGATGGCCAAGCATTGGGTGTTCAAATTCATTATAGTCAAGAGCCCGAACAAGGCCTTGAAACTGCCGGTGGTATTATTCGTGCGTTACCACTTTTAGGTGATGACTTTATTGTTATTAATGGTGATGTATTTACCGATTATGATGTGAGTGCATTAAAATCACTACATTTAGATAATGGCGAAGGCCATATCGTGCTTGTTGAAAATCCAGCACATAACCCAAATGGTGACTTCACGTTGCGTCACCTTGGGCCACAAAGTCAAAAATATACGTTTTCTGGTATTAGTCGGTTTAAAGCATCTTTTTTCCAAGGCATACCGGATGGCGTATTACCGCTGGGGCCTTTATTACGCGAGCGCTTAGCAACGGCTGATGTGTCAACAGAGCTTTATATAGGGACGTGGAACGATATCGGTACGCCTGAACGACTATCACAATTAAATGAAACGCTAAAAGGAGTACCGCATGTGGGGTAAAATCTTAGGTGCCTGTTTTGGTTTTATGTTTGGGCGCATTATTGGCTTGTTCATTGGCCTGTATTTAGGCCATATGTTTGATAAAAGCTTGAAGCAAAACTTTGACAAAGCAGGTGGCTTTTCAAGTTTATTTAATGGTGATGATGATATTGATCAGCGCCAAGCATTATTTTTTACCAGCTGTTTTGCGGTAATGGGGCATATTGCAAAATCAAATGGCCGTGTGAGTGAAACTCATATACGCGCTGCTAGTTTGTTTATGGATGAGATGGGGTTAACGGGTGAAAACCGTAAAGAAGCCCAAGATGCTTTTAAAGCAGGTAAAGAAGCCGATTTTTCTCTAAAAGAAACGGTGTACGATTTTAAAGAGCGGTTTGCTCGTCGTCATGATTTAATCCAGTTATTTTTAGAAATTCAGATTCAGATGGCCTTTTCTGATGGCGTGCTAGCGGCTCAAGAAAAAGAGCTGCTACAATTGGTGAGTAAGCAACTAGGTATATCAAAAACGCATTTTTCTTTTGTATTAAAACGCTATCAGGCTGAGTTCAATTTTCGCCAGCAACAACAACGCTTTAATCAACAACAGCAACGCCAGCAAGGCCATAGTAGCAGTTACCGTGAAGGCTCAGGTCACCATGTACCACCGAACAACAATGGTATGAATCGCACACAGGCATTGGCATTATTAGGGCTGAATAATGAAGCTAGTGCACGCGATATAAAAGTGGCATACAGAAAACTGATGGCTCAGCATCACCCTGATAAACTAGTGTCGCAAGGTTTACCTAAGCACATGATGGAGTTAGCAGTTAAAAAAAGCCAAGATATTCAATCTGCTTACGAGTTTTTAAAAAAGGCGGCGTAAAAAGCCGTCTATTTCCTTAGTCAAACGCGCGTGTTGTTCAGGTTCTGAACTAAGACCAAATAACTCCCTCTGACGATAGTCATACTTGCTGTGGCGCTTAACCCAGCGCTTTCTGTCAGTTATGCTCATCAATAAATCAGGATTATCATTGCTATAAAAAACATCTAAAAGAGGTGGGCTGATAGTTGATACAAGGGTATTTAACTGTTGGTTACGCTCATTATTTGGCAAGTAGCTACTTAAGCTGATAAATGCCTCTAAATCATCATTAGGGAAGCTGGCATAGTGCTCTAACAGCACTCCAGCACTGGCACCTTGAGCAATCAGAACAATTTTACTTCCATCATTAAGCGCTGTTTGATAAAGCACTTCAAAACGAGCAATTAAGTTTTCTTTATAGTCATCAATCACATCATCACTGACATACTCAATCGCATCAACATGTTTTACTGTGTCTTCTGCGCTTTCACTAGCTTGGTCAGCTGGTGAATTTGTTTCATTCGTATTTTCGTTTTGTTGGCTATCTGCTGTTGCAGTGTCAGTACTCTCAGTTTGGCTGGCTTTTTTACTTGCTTGCCAATCAATATCGGGCACTGTCATTGCTAGTGTTGTATAACCTAAGTCATTTAGGTGAGTACGTAAAAAGTTTATACCCGCGTTGTTGGTGGGTAAATTTTGCCAATCAGGAATAATTAAAACCACCGCACGTTGCTCAGCGCTCATGTACTCACGGTGCAAACTAATAAATTCAGTCTCACCGGCTTTTAATGGCCTCACCTCGCTTTTGGGCATTAACCGCGATAAGTCACTACTAACAATACTTGACCAAGAAGTGGGGGCAATGTGTTCTGCTGCACTGATAGAGTGACTTATAATGCAAATGCTTACCGCGCAAGTAATTACACCCGCACGAAGAAATTGCAAAAGAGAAGTTGCTGAACACATATATCATCATGGCCTATTAAAACAGATAAATACATATCGGCAATAAGGCGCAAAAGTTTAACGGATTTTAAGTCGTCTAAAAGTCTGGCTGTGCTTCAAAGGTCATTAGCTGTTCAGTAATAGGGTGAGTAAGCTGCAACATTTGTGCATGTAACTGCAACCGCGGAGCTGCTACTAATGCATCAGGATGAGCATAAAGGCGATCACCTAAAATAGGGTGGTCTAATGACAACATATGGACTCTTAGCTGATGAGAGCGCCCAGTAATGGGGGTAAGTTCAACTCGTGTAGCGAACTCTTCATATTCAAGTACGTTGAAATGAGTTAGAGAAGGTTTGCCGTTTTCGTGATCAACCATTTGTTTTGGGCGATTAGGCCAATCACAAATAAGCGGTAAATCAACAGAGCCTGTTGTTTGCGCTACTTTACCAAAAACCCGTGCAATATAGCGCTTTGCGGTTTGACGCTCTTGAAACTGCATACTCAAATGACGGTGTGCAGCTTTATTCATGGCTAAGCAAAGTATCCCTGAGGTTGCCATGTCTAATCGATGGACAATTTTAGCCGTAGGAAATACGCGGTTCACACGAGATATTAAACAATCTGCGTGTTTTGGATCTTTGCCGGGAACGGTTAATAATTCACTGGGCTTATTTACAATCAGTAAATCGTCATCTTGATATAAAATAGTCAAATACGGATCGAGCGGGGGATTGTAATTAATTAACACGGTTAGCCTCAGCAATTGGTAAGGGGTTATTTTAAAGAAGTCACTGGCATTACACAATCACCAAACTTCATTCCTTATTTGCTGTATTTTATGTTGAGCGATAATAAAGAAATATTAAGGATTTTGATGTTACAGCCAATACAGAGTGAGCCGTGCCCACGTTGCGGTTTAGAGGTGAATGTTCGCCAATCCTATTGCCATCACTGCAAAGACGTCTCTAACTTAGAATCTGTGTTTTTAAGAAAAAATTATAAAAGACAAATTTATAAACAAAATAGAAGGTTAAGGCGAATATTTATGATATTGACACTGCTAATTGGGGCAATCGTTGTTTGGCTATTTATAGGATAAAAAGCGCGGTGTTATACCGCGCTTTTTGAAGTGGTTTAATAATATCTAACTAACGGCTACACCCCTAGTGTGATACCACAATCAAGCGAATCGCATCGAGTTTTAGCTGGGCTTTTTCAATATGCGTGGTTAATTCACTGCGTTGCTTATCGTAAAAGGTCAGTTCTTCTTCACGAATATTTGGGTTGATTTGCTTCAGGGCTGCTAAGCGGGCTTGCTCTTGTGCTAATGATTGTTGCATTTGCTCAAGGGCTTCGGTGCGAATAACTTCTAATTTAGCTTGCGCCATTTCTTGAGCTGACTTAATCATTGGGTGAATTGCGCTTTGCAGTGCACCCGCGAGTTTGCTGGCTGTTTGACGACCCACCGCTGAAAGTTGCTGATTAAAGCCATCAAAACCAACATTATCACCTAAGTTATTACTCGCTTTATCAAGCAAGATGCGGATCGGTGTAGGAGGTAAGAAGCGGCCAATCTGTAAAGATTTAGGCGCCATGGCTTCACCCACAAAAATAAGCTCAACAAAGAAAGTACCTGCAGGTAGTTTTTTGTTTTTCAACAGTGCCACAGAGGCGGTACCAAAGTCATCATCGCAAATCATGTCGAGCGTGCCTTGAACCATTGGATGATCCCAGCTGATAAAGTGCACGTCTTCTTGTGAAAGTGCGGTGTCACGGTCAAAAGTAACGGTGATGCCATCATCTTTTAAGCTTGGGAACGATGGGTTTAGCATGTGCTCCGTAGGCTTCAAAATAATGGTGTTTTCGCCTTTATCTTCTTGGCTTACGCCGAACGTATCGAATACGTTGATCATGTAACTTGGTAATTCAAACTGATTATCAAGCTTTTCAATATCAGTGACTAATGAATCCGCTGCGCCTTGACCTGATGAATGAAGCTCTAATAAACGGTCACGACCGCTTTCCATTTGCTTACGCAACGTCGTATTTTGGCTGGCCACTTGCTCAAGAAGTGGGTCTAACTCGTCTTCATCGCAGTTATGGGCGGCAATAAATTCAAGCAAGTCTTCGCTAAATTCTTTATACAGCAATTGCCCTGTGGTCGAGGTTGTTTCAAATGCGTCTAGGCCTTCGTTGTACCAACGAAGCAATACTTCTTGTGCTGTGTTTTCAAAGTATGGCACATGAATGTTCACATCTTGCGTTTGACCAATACGATCTAAACGACCGATACGCTGCTCTAATAAATCAGGGTTAAGTGGTAAATCAAATAACACTAAATGATGTGCAAACTGGAAGTTACGTCCTTCTGAACCAATTTCAGAGCAAAGTAGAATTTGAGCGTTATCGTACTCATCGGCAAAGAATGCCGCTGCGCGGTCACGTTCTATAATCGACATACCTTCGTGGAATACCGAGGCTTTAATCGCTTCACGCTCACGCAGGATTTGTTCAAGGCTAATCGCGGTTTCTGCTTTTGCACAAATGAGTAGTACTTTTTCGTGCTTAAGTGTTTTAAGTGTGTCAATTAACCAATCTACACGCGGGTCAAATGCACCCCAGCTAGCACTTTCGCCTTCGAACTCTTGGAATATTTTCTCAGGGAATAAAGCGCGTTGTGCACTTAATTCAGCACTTTGAATACCGCTCATATTACCCAGTACTGAGATAGCCGTTTTGTACTGCTTAGGCATTGTCATCGGGTAGGCGTGTAATTTTCGGCTAGGGTAACCATCAATACCGCTGCGGCTGTTTCTAAATAAAATACGGCCTGTGCCATGGCGATCCAGTAGCATAGATAAAATTTCTTTGCGGGCTGCGTCATCACCACTTTGAGCTTGCTCTAACACCGAGGTGATATCGGTTTCTTTTAGCAATTCAATAAGGGTTGCTTTGGCGCTATCGTCAAGTGCTTGGTGTTGCAGCAACTGGTTAGCGGCCTCTGCAACATGCTTATAATTACTTTCTTCTTCAACAAATGCATCGTAATCATAAAAACGGTCTGGGTCGAGTAATTGTAAGCGAGCAAAGTGGCTACGATGCCCCAGTTGATCTGGTGTAGCGGTTAATAAAATCAGCCCTGGAATATCTTGGCTTAGTTCAGCCATGCGTTGGTATTCAGTACTTGGTTTGCCATTGTTAATACTTAAATGGTGAGCTTCATCAACAATCAGTAGATCCCAATCAGCTAATGTTGCTTGCTCAAACCAGCGCTTTTTCTTGGTGATGAATTCAAGGCTAGTAAGTACTAACTGTTCTGTTTCAAATACATTTGGCGAGTCGGCAAAGGCTTCATCACAACGTTCTTCATCAAAAATAGAAAAATGTAAGTTAAAACGGCGTAGCATTTCAACAAGCCATTGATGCTGCAAGTTTTCAGGCACCACAATTAAAACACGGCTAGCGCGGCCACTGATAATTTGCTGGTGTAATATCATACCTGCTTCAATGGTTTTACCTAGGCCGACTTCATCAGAAAGTAATACGCGAGGGGCAAAGCGTTTACCCACTTCTTGAGCAATGTATAACTGATGAGGAATAAGGCTTGCACGTTGACCAATTAAACCTTTAATAGGCGATTGCTGGCGTTCAAACTGATGTTGCCACGTTTGGTAACGTAATGTGTAACGATCAAAACGGTCTACTTGACCGGCAAAAAGGCGGTCTTGTGGTTTATTAAACTTGATAAAGTGATCAAGAAAGGTTTCTTTTAATTGTGCTTGTTCACCGTTATCAACTCGGGTGCCGTGATAACACAGTAGTTCACCTTGAACTTCAATAGATTCGACTTCAAGTTCCCATTCTTCAACGCTTTTGATTACATCGCCAGGATTAAATGCCACGCGAGTAACCGGCGCTTCTGTCATCGAATAAACGCGGTTTTCGCCACTGGCGGGAAATAATATGCTGACCTGACGGCCTTCAAGGGCAACGACTGTGCCTAATCCTAAATCTGACTCTGTATCACTGATCCAACGCTGACCTAAGGAAAAATTCATGTATGTCTCGTCTATGAAGAAAAAGGCGGCTATGTTACCTGTTACCTAACACCACTGCAAGGCGCTAACTAGCTCACTTTTAATTAATTTTATAACTGTGAATTATTCTTGTATCAGTGATTACTGAGAAGACTAATTCAAAACAAAAAAAGGTTTGTCATAAAACAGACTTTTATGACATCTAAGCTAAACTTAGAATATACCTTAGCAATTAAGTTTTACAGGGCGAAGAGTCAGCCCGTTAAACCTGATTAGTTGGGTATAGCATAAAAATCATAAAACGTAAGGAAAGTGCTATGGAAAAAGCTTCGAACCTTGATAGTAAAATGTATGTGCTAGATACCAACGTACTACTTCACGAACCTCTCGCCTATTTATCTTTTCAAGAGCATGATGTTGTTATTCCTATGACGGTATTGGAAGAACTAGATCACATCAAAGATCGCAAGCATGATGTTAGCCGTGATGCGCGGGTTGCGATTCGCGGACTCGATGACGTGTTAAGAGATGCAACACCAGAGCAAATGCTAAAAGGGGTTGCACTGCCAACGAACAAAAAAGCTAAGGTGTCTTCCTCTGGTACCTTGATTATTGTTAATGATCACCTCTTTGCGGATTCAATCTCAGGATTACCCGGCAACGAAAACGACCACCGCATAATTAATTGTGCCGTTCACCTACAAAAACAGCACAGTGATGCCAAAGTTGTGCTTGTGACCAAAGACATAAATATGCGCTTAAAAGCAAAAGGCGCGGGTCTAAAGTTTGTTGAAGATTACCGAACTGATCAACTTATTGATGATATAGAGTTATTAAGCACTGGCTATAAAAAAGTTGAAGGCGATTTTTGGCAACATGTGGGTGAATGTGAAACACAGCAACAAGGTCGAGATACGTTTCATAAAGTCGCTAAAAGCTTAATACCTGACGTATTTTGTAATGAATACTTGCTGGATGACAGTGGTCATTTTGCTGCGCGTGTTAAATCTTATGATGATGACAATATCATGCTCAAAGACATGGGAGTCGAGCGTTTAATGCATCAATCAGCCTGGGGGGTTAAGCCTAAAAATATATACCAAGGCATGGCGTTGGATGCATTATTAGATCCCAATATTGAACTCGTTATATTAACCGGTCCTGCGGGGTGTGGTAAAACCTTACTCGCGCTTGCCAGTGCCCTTGAGATGATTATCGAAAAAGGCATTTACGATAAAGTTATTGTGACTCGTAATACGCCTGAGATAGCAGAATCTATAGGCTTTTTACCAGGCACCGAAGAAGAAAAAATGGCGCCGTGGCTTGCTGCAATAACAGATACTTTAGAGGTGTTACATAAAGGGGACGAAAACCCAGTATCAAGTCGTAATTACATTATGGAAAAAGCAAATGTGCAGTTTAAATCAGTCAACTTCATGCGTGGGCGAAGCATTCAAAACGCAGTGGTGATCCTTGATGAAAGCCAAAACTTAACAGCATCACAGCTCAAAACCATCATTACTCGCTGTGGTGAAGGTACCAAGCTTATTTGTTCAGGTAACCTTGCGCAAATAGACAGCAATTATTTAACCCCTGTAACATCGGGTTTAACCTATATTGTGGAGCGTTTTAAAGACTTTGAAGGCAGTGCAACGGTGAACTTAAATGGGGTCGTGCGCAGTCGTCTTGCATCATTTGCAGAAGAGAATTTATAACTTGCGTCCGAGTGCTTGGCTCGATAGTCTAGAAAAGACTATTGGGCCATACAACGGATTTTAGGTTGGACTTTTTACCCTTAAAACATTATTACCGCTCACTTGCCGTTGCTTTGGTTGTACCTTTACTTGTTGCCTTTCTTCTTTGCCTGCACCTTTATAACATCAAATTTGACCGAGCAATCGCACAGCGCCAAGCTGAATTTAATAATTTATCCGCTCAATTGGCGTATCGAATGGATGCAGCCGCAAATTTGGTGTCCACCTTGTTAGCACAATACGAGCAACCGCTTTTTTATCGGTTTGATCGTCAATGGCTAAATGATGTTAATCAATTTAATGACTACTACTACCGCAAAATACCCGAACAAGGTGGAGAAATTGTTGGACAAGGACGTTTTTCATCAAGTCCACGCGCTATAGCCCAGTGGCAACAAGTTACTGCACTTGGGCCTGCATTTAATACCACTTTGTCACTTATTCAGTCGTTATCGGCGGTCGCATATGTTAATGAGCAAGGTTTTGCTTATGTGAAGCGACGTAACGATAACGGGAGTTTTTTCCTTACACAGATACTGGATAACCAATTTAGACCTCAGTTTAGAGATAATATGCTCGCATCCAGCAAAATTATTCAACTAGATGATAAAGCATACTTTGCTTTGGGGCAGCGACGAAGCTCGAATAGCAATGATTATGTTATTTTAATTTATGATTTGCAGGCGGTATCTGCTTGGTTAGATAAAATCTCTTCGGATAGAGGGGAGTATATTTTTCTCACAGAGTCACGCCACGTTATTGCCAGTTCTACACAGACAATACAATCAACACAACTTCTTGAACGTTATTGGTCTGAGGTTTTATTGACCGGTAGCGCTTTACAAGAGCAAAGTAATGACAGTCAATTACTTCTTTTTCAACAACCACATACGCAACCAGTCACTTTAGGCTTTTATGAATCAAATGATCAATTAACAGCGCCTATTCGATATGAAGTATTGATTGAATTTGTTTTTCTTAGTTTATTTTTAGTGTCTATGTTCAGTGCTGTTTTTTGGTTAAGTCAACGTATATTTGTTAAACCCATTACCCATTTGATGGCGTATCTTGAGCACAATGAAACGCAAAGCTCTGAGCCGTCACATTATCAAATACCTAAAAATTGGCAGCCTTGGTTTAGCAGGATAAAAAAAGTATTCAATAAGAACGTGCAGTTGGTAGATTCATTGCAGCAAGCAAATACCGAGTTAGATTCGCAAGTAAAAATAAAAACGCGAGAACTTGCAAGAAGTTATGAAGCAAAAGAGCGTCACCTTGCTTTATTAAACACCATGTTAAACAGTGTGCCAGATCTAATTTACTTTAAGAATATTGATGGCTCATTTTTGGGTTGTAATCGCGCGTACGAAAAATACATTGGTGTTGAACAAGGGCAATTGGTTGGCCTACAACTTTGTGATATTAGCGATGACAGTGGAAAAATTAGCGAATTAGAGCAAGAGGTCCTTAATAATAAAAGTCGTGCAGAGCAGCGTGTTGAAAACGATAGTCATGTTTATCAACTGACCATATCGCCTTTTTATAATGAGCAAAATCAATTATTAGGTTCGATGGCAATTGGTCGAGATATTACTGCGCAAGAATATGCGCTCAACGCCTTAAAAAGCTCTGAGTCAAAATTTAGAAGTGCTATAGAATACGCCGCTAATGGCGTGGTATTACTTTCTTTAGAGTACACAATTCTTCAGTTAAATAGGGCCGCTAGAAAGTTATTTAATATTGATAAAAATGACTCTAAGCTACTTTTTAGTACGCTCTTTGCCAAGTCGCAGTGGCAACAAATAAACGCAACGCTAGCGCGCTTGCTGACAGAAAAACAGAAAGTTTATCACCTCACTCTTGAACAAGAAGCAAAGCAGAGGTGGTGGCAGTTAAGTATTTCGTTAGTGTGGGATGCGCAGCTAGCACCCTACTATTATACTATTCATATTCAAGATATTAGCGCACTGACACAAGCTAAACAGGATGCAGAGCGCGCGACTCAAGCGAAAAGTCGATTTATTGCAAATTTGAGCCATGAAATACGCACGCCATTAAATGCTGTTACGGGCTTAATTGAT
Source organism: Pseudoalteromonas sp. KS88 (assembly GCF_004766475.1). Classification (NCBI taxonomy): domain Bacteria; kingdom Pseudomonadati; phylum Pseudomonadota; class Gammaproteobacteria; order Alteromonadales; family Pseudoalteromonadaceae; genus Pseudoalteromonas; species Pseudoalteromonas sp. KS88. The sequence continues at coordinate 80,087 of NZ_PYHV01000009.1, read as the reverse complement.
ATGGTGATGCAACAAGGCTTATCTGTACAACAGGTGCAGCATGCGAATCAGGCTAAAGATGCAGCGCAGAACTTATTGGTTATGCTTAATCGTATGTTGGACTTTGCCCGAGTGGAAAGTAATCAAGCACAGTTGCAGCTAAAACCATTTAACTTAGTAGAATTAGTGGATAGTTGTGAAAGTCTGCTGTTAGGTTTATGCCAAAATACACCGATAGCAGTTAATGTAGAGGTTGACCCCGCAATTGCTACCGAGTTGGTGGGGGATTATATTCTTTTACAACATGTACTTGGTAACTTAATAACGAATGCAGCTAAATTTACACATCAAGGGTCTATTACGTTAAAAATAGATAAAGTTGAAGAGCAAGGAGGCTTACAGACTCTTGCTTTTAACGTAATAGATACCGGCGTTGGAATTGATGATGCGGATCAAAAGCGGTTGTTTGATGCGTTTACACAGGGAGATGAATCGTTAACCCGCCAGCACCAAGGTGTAGGTCTGGGACTGGCTATCGTTAAACATGAGCTTGCCCTCATGGGCGCTCAGATAGTGGTTAATAGTAGTAAAAACAATGGCAGTGAATTTTCTTTTAACGTTACTTTTAATAGCCTTGAAAATAACCAAGCAAGTAAGATTGATTGGTGTAATGCTTTAGTTATAGCTGATGCTGAAAAAAACAATGAGTTTAGTCAAGCCTGTAAACTATTATCATCAGGTATTCAGTTCAAAACGTTAACTCAAGTTAAGGCGAGCAGTGCAGTTTTAGATTACGAATACATCATTATTAATGATTATGATTTAGCGCATTTATTAGCAATCCCATCCATTAAAGTGCAATTAAAAACATCGAAAACCCTTATTTATTCAATAAAAAACAACCAGCAGATAACCACCGCAGAGGATGAGTCAATTTGCATTATCAGTATAAAGCGCTCAGCCTTTATCCAGCGATTGGCCTCTCAACATGTTTTAACTAAAAGCAAATCAGTTGAGCACGCCTCGCAAATAGAGCTTAGTGGTCTACTTGTTCTCGCTGTCGATGATAATCCGCTTAATCTCGATATTATTAGCAATATACTTTCTCAAGCAGGAATTAACGTATTACTTGCTACTAGTGCTAAAGAGGGGATTGAACTGGTTACAAAAGTAAAACCAGATCTGATCCTAATGGACGTACAAATGCCAGAGTTAGATGGTTTACAAGCAACACAGATTTTACGACAAAACTATACCTCACAGCAGTTACCTATTTTTGCGTTAACCGCTCATTGTGAAGCGGAGGATGAAGCCCGAGCAATTGCGGCTGGTATGAATAAGCATTTGACCAAACCTATAGTTGCCAATACGTTACTAGAGGCTATAAGTGCTGTAAAGATTGGCAAGCCAGCATTTTTTGACGTGTCTTTTGCGCTATCTCAATTTGCTGGCGATAGCGAATTGTTACAAGTTATGTTGAATAAATTAGCTGATTTATGTGAAAGTCATTTAGCAAACTTAGACAGTGAAAGGCCACCGGCAGACATAGAAAAAATTGTACATAATATTAAAGGTGTTACTGGAAATTTAGGCTTTGTTCGGTTATCTAAATTGGCACAGCGGTTAGAAATCACACTGAGAAAAACGTCAGAAGTTGACTATAATCTTTATAATGAGCTTATAATAGAGCTACAACAGGTCTATGCGTTTATTCAAGTAAGGAATATATAACATGTTGAAAAAAGCGAAAATACTCATCGTTGATGATGCTCCGCTTAATCGGTTAATATTAGAAAGAACGCTGGCCAATGAATACGACGTATTTTCTCAAGAGAATGGTGAAAAGGCGCTTAACTTTTTAAAATCCAATACTGTTGATCTGATTATACTTGATATTGTCATGCCGGGTTTAAATGGGTATGAAGTGTTGGGTCGATTAAAAGAAGATCAAGCCACGCAAGCTATTCCTGTTATTTTTATTTCTGCTAATACCAGTCATGATGATGAAGCAAAAGGGTTTGAGTTAGGTGCGATGGACTACATAACAAAACCTTTTAGTACCGTTGTTGTGAAAGCCAGAGTAAAGAACCAATTGTTGATTAAGCAAAAAAACGATTTGTTAGAAATGCTGGTTGCTATTGATGGCTTAACGGAGATCCCAAATAGGCGGTTTTTAGACGAAACACTTAGCAGTGAGTGGCGTCGCAGTGTCAGAAATCATACACCATTGTCAGTTATTATAGCCGACATAGATCACTTTAAACGTTATAACGACCACTATGGACATAGGGCTGGTGATGAATGCCTTAAAAAAGTGGCGCAAACATTAGCCAACCAGTGCCAACGTGGTGGGGAGTTTGTTGCACGCTACGGCGGAGAAGAATTTGCTGCTGTTTTGCCTGGTGTTAATAAAGAACAAGCTTTAGCATTTGCTAATAAACTTCGTGATGCTATTAAATTGCTTAACATTGCTCACAACGAGTCGCTTAACGCTGATCACGTCACTATAAGCTTAGGGGTTGCAACAACACAGATTGAAAATCCTCAAGCCGACACATTATTAGTAAAAAATATTGAAAAACAACTTCTTGAGGAAGCCGATTCAGGTTTGTATGAAGCAAAAAATTGCGGGAGAGATAAAATCATCGCCCGCAGTTTTGTCCGTTAATTGAGAGTGAACTTAGTTATGACTTAATGATTTATATAGTGTATCGCCTACACCGATTAGTTTGTCATTTTTAAACACCAAAGGGGTGCACTCATCTTTAGTCATTTTTCCATCAGAATGAATACTGTGTGTAGCATAGAATAACACTTGGTACACATCGTCATCTTTTTTTAATAGCTCGGTAAAGTTCGGTGTTTTAAGGCGGTTTAGCACCATTTGGTAGCTGCTATCGAGTGCTAAGTTAGCGATAGTTTCACGATTGTTTTTATGGTGTTTTTCCCAGCTGCTCGATGAATCACCAGCCCAGTGGGTTTCGGCTTCGCCGTCTGATACAGCGATAACACAACCTGTAAGAAATGGAGCGCTCAAAGCGGCAATTAACATTAACTTTTTCATTTTTAAAATCCTGAGTTTAACTACGTTTTTCTTTAATTTGATTAGTTATAGCAAATAATCGGCCAACTTTAAAATTCCTTTAAAATTAATATCTTAAAATTTAAAGGAATGATGGGTGAGTATTCACACTATTCACTTTGGTATAAAAAGCTAAAGTTTGGTCAATTAGACTAGCCTGTTTCTATGTTTATCTTCGCGGTATGCGTTAATGTTTAAACAGATTTCATTCACTAGGCGGATAATAGACTCCTTGCTCGCCCAAGCAATGTGCGGGGTAAGAATCAGGTTATCTTTTTTGTAATTTGCTAATGGGTTAGTTGACTGTGCAGGCTCATTAGTTAATACATCAAAACCAGCTCCTGCTATTACATTGTTATCAAGCGCCTCACAAAGCTGTGCCTCGTTTACAATACCGCCTCGAGCTGTATTTATTAAGAGTGCATTAGGCTTCATCATCATTAGCTCTTCAGTACCAATTAGGTTGAGAGTGTCATCATTCAAAGGGCAATGAATACTAATAATGTCAGCCGATTTGATTGCTTGGTAAAATTCGACTCTTCCTTCTCGTGGTGAGCGATTCTTACGTTCACTCACAATTACATTGGCGCCAAACGCTTTGGCAACGTTTGCAACACCTTCACCTAAAGCACCATGACCAATGATTGCCAGCGTTTTACCTGCAATTTCATTGATGTTGTAATCAAGCCTGCAAAACATTTGGCTTTTTTGCCACAGTCCTTGTTTACAGTCAGCGGAATAGCGATGTGTTTGTCCTAGTAAGTTGGTGATGAGCGTGAATGTATGTTGTATGACTGAGGGGGTAGAATAACCAGCCACGTTTGTCACAGCGATCCCTAGCTCTTTTGCTGCGATGAGATCTATATTATTAGTGCCAGTTGCTGCTACGCAAATTAATTTTAGATCAGGCAACATACGCATTGATTCACGATTCAATTTTACTTTATTGGTGATTAATACATTTGCGCCAGCGCTGTGTTGTAAAACTTGCTCGGGTGTTGTTAAAGGATGATGAGTGAAATTCCCAAGTGATTCAAAAGGCGTTAGAGGAGTTTGTGCCAGTGTGGCTGAGTCAAGTAATGTTATATTCATATATTTTCCTTTTAATCAATTTAAATGCTTGACCTTAGTGTGTACTCTAAGGTTTATAGTATACCCAATCCACCTCAAGATGCAGAATTCAGCGTTTCACAGGGGCTTAATATCAAGGCGTTACTTTGCAACAATGGCAACCCCTTTTAAAAAGTAATAACGATGAGAGTAAGCGCCTGTGAAACGCCCAGCGGGTTGGTTTAAAAGCGATTTATACTGCGTTATTGATTTTACCAGTAGAACCACTATTACTTGCAATCAATGCCTTGCCTAAATCGCTTTTAATTCCAACTGAAACTCGCATCTTGAGGTGGTTTGGGTATATATCTAGCCAGCCCACTACTTATTTGTGGAGACAATGATGAAAATAGGCGAATTTGCAAGTCAGCTTGGTATAAGTACAGATACGTTAAGGTACTATGAAAAACATAAGTTGTTAATGCCTGCTAGGCGAACCAGTACAGGCTATCGAGTCTATTCTCATTCGCAGCTGAGGCAAATGAGATTTATATTAAGGGCTAAAAATGTTGGCTTTAGTTTGGCTGAAATAAAAGAGTTATTGCAAATAAAGTTTCACAAGCAGCAACATTCGTGTAGCGAAGTGAAAGAGTTAACGGTGCAAAAACGTGATTTAGTTGCTGCACGGATTGAGGAACTTAATCGTTTTCATCAATCGTTGACAATATTGGCTGAGACGTGTTGCGGGGGAGAAGAGCCTGCAGATAATTGCTCAATCTTATCGACTTTGGAGGATTTAGATGGACTTAATTAATAATTTTTGGCAACTATTTCTTTTGTCAGCGCCTTGGCTCATGTTGGGGTTATTTATCGCTGGCGTATTAAATGTTTACTTACCGGCTAATTTTTTAAATAAACACCTTGGTAAAGAAGGCTTTTGGACCACAGTAAAAGCTGCCTTAATAGGTGCGCCTATGCCTTTATGTTCGTGTGGAGTGATACCTGCCGCTATTGGGTTGCGTCGAGCTGGTGGGTCAAAAAGTGCGACCACTGCATTTTTAGTGTCTACGCCTGAAACTGGCGTTGACTCAGTATCCGTATCGTATGTGCTATTGGGTCCATTTATGGCAATTATACGGCCTATAGCGGCTATCACGAGTGCTATTGTTGCGGGGGTTTTAGTTGGGCGTGATGCTACAAGAAGTAATAATACAGTTGGTAACGTCAGTGTAGAGCCAAATTCACAAGCAAGTTGCTGTGCAAGCAAGAATAAGCCTAAACCTAAACCAGAAAGTACATCTTGTTGTTCATCAGCACCACCGCCTTCAGCGAAACCTAAGCAGTCTAGTTGTTGTTCAAGTAAACAAGTTACCAAGACAACACAATGGCAGAAAATTCAGCAAGCTATAAAGTTTAGTTGTAATAAACTACTGTCAGACACAATGACATGGTTAATGATTGGGTTGTTTTTTGCCGCTTTAGTACAAACGTTTGTTCCCGAGTCGTTTTTAACTCAATGGGGAAGTGGGCTTTTAGCCATGCTCATCGTGATCTTAATTAGTATTCCTATGTATATCTGTGCAACAGCTTCTACGCCGATAGCAGCAGGTTTATTGCTTAGTGGGGTTGCACCAGGTGCAGTATTGGTTTTTATGTTAGCAGGACCTGCAACCAATGTGGCGACCTTGGGAGTGGTAGCAAGTGAGCTTGGTAAACGAGCTGTGGCTGCGTATCTAATTGGGGTAATCGGTGTTGCAATCGCTTTTGGTTTCTTAACCGACTACCTAGTGGCACAGTATGGTTTTGTGGTAAGCCCTATGTTAGGACATGAGCATGAAATTTTGCCTTATTGGTTTAGCTTGGTTTGTGGCCTGATCTTAATGGTGTTAATGTTACGTTTGATGGTAAAAGCAACGATATCCAGATTCACAGCAACTGGTAAGAGGATTGCTTAATTATTTGTTCTAAATATACTTTTATGGATAACTTATCGAGCAACTTCTCGTGTGGCATATTGAGTTGGTTCGCATTTTCGTTAGCCTGAGTTATAATCCAGATCTGATTTAAACTGTGCGTATTTTTACGCGCAGTTTTTTTAATTTTATATGATGCAGTAATGAGTGAATTAGTGGACAAGTACGCCGATATTAGACCTTATAATGACGATGAAGTAGCTGCTTCAGTAGAGCGCTTAATTAATGATAATGCATTTTTAGATGTGTTAGCTAAATACAACCTACCGCGATTTTTATCTACGATTCCATTAGTTGCTCGCTTTTTAGTAAAACGTCAATTACAAAAAAAGTGGGGAGATGTAAGGTCTGTAGAGCAAGTTCAGCAAGAAGTTGCTTATTACTTAGAAATGTTGGTAAAGCGCACAACGTCTGAAGTAACTTTTTCAGGTTTAGATCAACTTGATCCTAATCAATCCTATCTGTTTATATCGAACCATCGAGACATTGTGCTCGATCCTGCGTTAGTGAATTGGGGGCTTTTTAGTCACAACATGAAAACGGTTCGCATTGCTATCGGTGATAATTTATTACAAATACCTTATATCACAGAGCTAATGCGACTCAATAAAAGCTTTATAGTTAAACGCTCTGCAAAAGCCCCCAAAGAAATGCTTAAGGCACTCTCTCAGCTTTCAGCCTATATTTATGACTCGTTGAATGAAGGCCACTCTATTTGGATTGCTCAAAAAGAAGGGCGTGCAAAAGATGGGTTTGATCAAACAGATCCTGCTTTATTGAAAATGCTACAGCTGCAAGGGCGAAAGCAAAAGAAAGAGTTTGCAGAATATATACGCGAGTTAAAAATAGTTCCTGTATCTATTTCGTACCAATATGAGCCCTGTGCAATCGCCAAAGCGAAAGAGCTCTACCATAAACAGCATCATGGTAAGTATGTAAAATCGGCTGGTGAAGATATTGCAAGTATTGTAGAAGGGTTTAGTACTGCAAAAGGACATGTACATTTAGCCTTTGGACAACCTGTAACACAAGAGTGTGATTCGCCAGAGCAATTAGCTAAAACTATCGATAAACAAATTGTCGATTCATTCTTTTTACACCCAGGCAATTACATCGCTGGTGGGTGCAAGCAAGCCGTGATAGATAAACAAGATGTGCAAGCGTTTGAACAACGTCTGGCGCGTGTTCCTGAAGAACTAAGATCGCTTGTATCAGCTATGTACGCAAAACCTTTTCATCGAAAAACTGAAATTAATAATGATGAGCTCTGCAAATAAATAAATTACTTAAGAAAGGCCGCATTTAAGCGGCTTTTTTTTTGGTTGAAAAACGGGCTATACTGAACTTAGTATTGAATTAATAGTGTATTGCGAATGCAACAAATTGAAATATTTGAAATTCCCAGCCCTTGCAAAGGAATATGTGAGGTCAATAACAGGGGATATTGTAAGGGATGTTATCGCAGCCGAGATGAGCGCTTTTCTTGGAACTCATTCTCCAATACACAAAAAAAGAAAGTGATAGAGTTATGCCAGCAACGTTATAAACGTTATTTACAAAAGCAACGGGCTAGCACTGAAACGACAAAATCTGAACAAAAGGGGTTTGATTTTTAGTGGCTTAGGTGCTTTTTTCTTAACTGGCTGACCGTACCATCTTGTTCAAGCAATATTAGTTGCTGTTCTAGTAAAGGGATTAGATTTTTATGTTGCTTATGCAAAAAGTGAAAACTATAAATAGGCATTAATGCTTCGGTTGAAAACCTTGATAAGTCAAATCTAGGGTGTTTACTGTTTAAAAGAAAATCCAACAGCAGCACACCTTCAACCTTCTTTTGAGCTAATAAATTAAGCTGTGCAGTGACACTTTTTACTCTGATAACTTCGCCAATATATGGGTTGTTATCTAAATAGCTTTTTGCTGCAGGATAACCCGCTTGTATTGCAATGTTTTTTAGTTGCTCAAAGCTGCATTCATCGCAATTTTTTAACAGGATCAAATTGAATTCAAATAACGGGAAATTAACTAAATTTAAGTTTTTATATTGATGAGAAATTGAGCTGATTCGGCCTAGCTGTCCATCCAGAATTCCGTTATTTGCAGCAGCTAAAGCGCTCTGATGGTTAAAGTCGATTATCTGAAGTTCATAACCGAGATTGCCATAAGCGATAGACATTAATTCAATAACATAGCGTGCTTGAGGGGTGTCCGCTGGGCGATTAAATTGTAATGCGCGAACAGCTGCTGAACTTACTGCAGTGAAAAGCATGCAGCACGCAATTATTGCAGTAATATAAAACTTTAACAATATGTTTCCAATATGGGGCGAAAAATCGACATTAATTTACGTTTAAATTAACGTAAGTGCAAGGTTGATAGTGACTCTTTCTACTTATTTATTATAGTTTGATACACCCAAACCACCTCAAGATGCAGAATCCAGCGTTTCACAGGGGGTTGGTTTAAAAGTGATTTATACTGCGTTATTGATTTTAGCAATAGAACCACTATTGTTACAATCAATGCCTTGTCTAAATCGCTTTTAATTCCAACGACGCTCGTATCTTGGGGTGGCTTGGGTATATACTTAAGGCCAATAAAGGTTTTAATGTAGTGGACAATCATGGCATATAATTTGTGTTCTTTACCTCGTGAACAAAAGTATCAAATTCAACTCGATTATGAGGCCTCCTTTTGGGCGTACCAAATTAAAAGAGGTAAGAAGACTCGTGAGAATGTTTATTCAACTATAAACAGTCGACCTAATGCCGAGCAGGCATTTTTAAAACAAAAGTTCGAACAATATTTAGCATTAATGCATAACTAACAATGCCAAGATTTGAGCGATTAACTTCGATAAAAACCCCTCTTGTAAATAAATTTTATGCTCAACATAACGCAAGAGGGCGAGCAAACAGGCAGGATGCGGTTTGGGTTGCTTATGATGGTTTTGACATTATAGCAGCATGTCGTATGCAAAATCGCGGCGGCTATTTATTTTTATCCACTGTATTGGTTGCACCACACTGGCGTAAACAAGGTGTCGCATCTGCGTTAATAAAGCAGGCAACCTTTGCACAACAAGGTGTTGTGTATACATTTGCTTATGAAAATTTAATTCATTTCTATCAGTCAATTGGCTTTAACTTTGTGTTAACATTACCTGCGTCATTAAAGGTTCTTTTCAAGGCGTATGAGCAACGCAATATTGTCCCTTTGCAGTGCTCAATAGATGAAAATTTAGAATATGTGAGTTAGTGAATGGGTAACTGGTTAAAAGTATGTCTCTTTACAGTGTTCGCTATTGGCGTTGGAATGGCCTTTGATGTGGGCGCTAAAGTAAAACGTTTATCGCCGAGTGAAGGGTTATCACAAAGCTACGTAAGCAAAATGCTGATAGACAATAATGGATACCTTTGGCTGGCGACAGAAGGGGGATTGAATCGATATGATGGCTACCAAGTTATTCATATTGCGGGCCCTAATGGTGAGCTGGACGAAGTCATTATTGATCGTATTTACCAAGACCCTGACGGCTATATTTGGATTGCCTCTTTATTAGCTGGATTATTTCGTTATGATCCAGTCACCGATAGTTATCAGCAGTTTTTATCAAAGCCTGTCAGTGAGGAGCAGTTTTTAAGCCAATCCGTTTTCAGTATGCTCGCCACCGATGATAAATCGTTATGGATAGGGCGTGGTTGGGACTTTGCCCGATTAGACTTAGCAACAAGCAAGATTGAAACGATATTTGAACTGCCTGAACGAACTCGCAGTACCGTCATTCGTGATTTATTTCATTACCAAGATTATATTTTCATCGCAACAAGTGATGGTGCCTACGTTTACAAAATCAGTACAGGTCAATACCGTTCTTTGGAGCACCTAAGTGCCGAGCCTGATCATATTTATCAAAATTACGTTAAGTCATTTGCTTTAGCTGAGAATAATAAACTGTTAGTAGGAGCTGTTCGCGGTTTATATGAAGTAGATATTAGTGACTTACCAGGCATGTTTGAGCGCCCAGACACCCCGTTTAAAAATAGAACATTATTGCCAAACCTGAATATTTGGAAAATCATTAGCCACCAAGGTATGTATGATCTAGGCACAGATAAAGGGCTATTTAAATATAATGCAAAGACCGGTGAACTTGAAAAGAATAACCGTATTCAACAAAGTAATTACGCCTTATCCGACACCAGTATCATTGATATTGTAAAAAATGAAAACGGCTCCATGTGGGTAGCAACCAAAAGTGATGGTGCCTTTTACTTGCCATTTGATAGCTATACCTTTGAAAACTTAGACGCCAGCAAAATCAAAGGTGATGGATTGTCGCACCCATCCATTTGGGGCATTGCTGAGTATGGCGAGCGTGTTTGGTTGGCTACCCATAACGGTTTGACTGCTGTAGATTTAACGACGATGCAAAGTGAGGTGTTTTTAAAAGATTATCAAGTCGATTTATTTACAACTGAATTTAGCGTTTACAAAATAAAAGCGCACAAAGATAAGCTCTGGTTACACACTAACCGCGGAGTCTTCAGTTTTGACCCCAATAGTTATGAAATTTTACCTGCCAAAACAAACGATCCCAGCCAACAACACTTGATCCAAGGTTGGGTGCATGGGACAGTACTTATGCCCAATGGTGAGTTGTTTTATGTACACCCTGAACACGGGGTATTTATGTACAATGTGGAGAGTCAGCTTATTACACCTTTAAAAGGTGAGTTTGAGAATTTTGAACCATTTTTAGCGTATGGCTTTTTACCACCACTATCTACCAAGCCAGACTCTCCTTTATTTTATAATGCAGGCGTTTTGTACCATGTAGACCCTCAAACGTACGCGCTTTCAAAAATATATACGGTTCCCGAGCAGCATGAAAATGTAGCTGTTAATGTGATGTCCTATATTGTTGATAAAAATAATGTACTGTGGATTTCGCTTTCAAACTTTGGTTTGATAGCCCTTGATGCTAGTAATTACAAGCTTTTATACACAATTGATTTAGATAAAAACCAATTGGGTACTTTGTTGTACGATATGGTGCTTGATGAATCAGGTATGATTTGGATGAGTAGCCATAAAGGTATATGGCGTTTGAACCCTGAGAATAAACACTTTCAACAGTTTACAGCGTCTGAAGGGGTCGTTTCTACCGAATTTAATAGTGGCGCATTTACCCGATTAAAAACGGGGCAAATTGTATATGGCACTTTAAAAGGCATCACATATTTTTTTCCTGACGACAATAGTCCAAAACATGGCTTAATTGATCGTGTTAATGTGACTAGTATTGACATTATGTCACGTGAATTATCTGTCGATTTAAAGCAGCCCATTAAAAAGGTTACGTTAGAGCACGATGACATAGGATTAGAAATTGCGTTTTCTGCTATGGCGTTTAATTATCAAGAACGAATTGTGTATGAATACCAACTCTCAGATGGGCAAAAGTCTTATACCCGTAACAACAACCGCGTATTGTTTCCAAAATTAAACCCCGGTAATTACCAACTAAAAATTTGGGCTAAAGACCCATTAACAGGTGATTTTACTCGCCCCGCCACATTAGATATTGAAGTTAAATACCCATTATGGCGGTCGCCACTGTTTATGGCTCTCTATGCTATTTCTTTTTTCGCGATTATTGCAGGCTGGGTGATGCGTAGAAATCGTATTCAGCATATATTGATGGCCGCTCATAGGGAAAGCCAAGAAAGTGAGGCTAGGTTAAAACTAGCACTAGAGGGAAGCCACTCAGGCGTATGGGATTGGCAATCATCGAACCCCACTATCTATCAACCGAGATTGAAAAACGAACTAGGCTATGAGTTTGACACAGTTAATTTAGATGAGTATTTAGCTAAAATTCACCCACAAGATAAACAAAAATTTAGGTTAGAGTGGCTAGAGTTCTTATCAACTGAAAAAGGCTACTTCAACTGCACGTATCGGCTTCGTCACAAGGCTGGAAACTGGCGCTGGTATAAAGATTTTGGCAAAGTAGTGGCGTGGCAAAGTGGTACTCCTGAGAAGGTGGCTGGTACTTATACCAATATGACAAGAGAACTTGTTTTTGAAGAGCATGCGCGCTTATTTGGTGCTGCGTTTGAGCAAACCCGCGATTGGGTATTTATTTTAGATAAGAACCTGCGCATTTTAGCAACGAATCAAGCATTACAAAGTGCCTTCGATTTTCCTACTGATTTTAACTCTAGCCGAAGTTTACATTTAGGTATGAGCCGTTCAGAGCGAATGAACTACATACGGATAATGAAAGATCAACACGTCGGTGAGCATTACAGTGCTGAGGATACGGTAAGGTTAGCAAGTGGCGAGTTACGTCATGTATTAATTAAAATAAGCGCAGTGGCGGGTAATGATAATCGCATTGAGAGTTATGTTGTGATCTTAACCGACATACATGCCCAAAAGCTGGCCGAAAATGAATTGTTCTTGTTAGCAAACTATGACGGCCTTACTGGATTACCTAATAAAACACTTTTTAATGACCGCGTAGAGCATGCTCTTGAGCAAGCTCAATCACACCAAAGAAAAGTTGCCGTTCTTAATGTTAATATTAAGAGATTTAAGCATTTTAATGACTCTTTAGGCCATGAGGCAGCAGACACTATAATTAAATTAGTGGCGCAACGCATTAAGTCGAGATTGCGCAATAATGACAGTATAGCCCGCTTCAATGGTGATGAATTTATGCTCTTAGTCGAAGATATAGAGCATGTTGAAGAAGTGGTTTTGTTATGCGCTAAGATTATGAATAGCGTCAACGATGGTATATTAATTAACGAGCAAGTTGTGAATGTTAGCTTAAGTATTGGTGTTGCTATCTACCCAGATGATGCTAACTGTAGTAAAAGTTTACTTAAAGCCAGTGATGTTGCACTTTATCATGCAAAAAAAAGCGCGGAAGGAAGCTACCAATTTTATAAGCAGGAGATGAATGTACATGTTCAAAGAGCATTACATTTAGAATCACAATTAAATAAAGCCTATAAAGAGCACGAGTTTTGCAATCATTATCAGCCTATCGTAAATGCTAACAAGCAGCAGGTTGAAGGGTTAGAGGTACTATTGCGTTGGCCTGATAATGAGGTGTATGAAACGCAAGAATTTGCGCTGGTGGCTGAAAGCATAGGCTTGATAACGAAGATTATGTTACAAACATTATCTCGGGCACTTATTGAATTAAAACAATGGCAGTTGATTAACCCAGATTTATACGTATCGATTAATTTATCCGCACTCGACTTTGAATATAAAGGACTTGTGGATGAGATTAACGCAGCCCTAAAAAGCGCAAATATTAAGCCTGATACCGTAGTGTTTGAAATAACAGAGTCGGTATTAATGGATGACTCAGAAGATGCGTTAAAGAGCATGCTTAAATTAAAAGACATCGGGTGTCGTTTATATATGGATGATTTTGGCACTGGGTATGCGTCACTCACTTATCTAAAACGCTTTCCCATTGATGTGCTAAAAATCGACCGTAGTTTCGTGACAGACATTGGAATAGATAACGGCGATGAGGCGATTATTGAATCTACCATGGCATTGGCAAAAAGCTTAGGTAAGCAATGTGTTGCTGAAGGGGTAGAGACAAAACAGCAGTTAGACTTTTTACGTGCACTTGGCTGTAATATGTTCCAAGGCTACCTGTTTAGTAAACCTATTCCAGGTGATGATGTTGCAGCATTACTGAATAAAGACTGGGGCGGTATATTAGATAAAAGCTAAATCTACTATTTGAAAAACACTCACAGCACTTTTATTCACTTGCTGACTTTTGTGTACATATTATGCGTTCATTAGGGTCAATCTTGTCTTGCGCCACATTGACGACAATATAAGTGTTGGTTTCGCACATTGAGTTGTTCTTTTATGACTTTATTAGCCTCTTGTTTACTCAACCCCAGTTTAATGCGTAGGGTTTCTAAGTATTCAAGTTGCTCATCGTCGAGCTTACCGTCATGAAGGTTCTCGTGCACAGCATCACTAAAATCTAAACGGCGCTTTCGTAATTGCTCAGAAAAGCTAGAGGCAAGTAACCCTGTTGGAATAGCGACCATGCCCATGCTTACTAAAGTGATCATGCCACCAAAAAAGCGACCCAAAGGAGTGACTGGAACAACATCACCGTAGCCTACCGTTGTTAACGTGGCCATTGCCCACCACATCGCTGCTGGTATTGAACCAAATTTATCAGGCTGAATGTCGTGCTCTATCAGGTATATTCCACATGATGCTAAAATAAGCACCACCGACATGATAAAAAATGCAGCTAAAAGCGAGCTGCTTTCATCACGAAATGATTGCAAGAGTAGCTGCATAGCACGCGAATAACGGGTGAGCTTAAAAACACGTAGCAGTCTGAGCACTCTTAAAAAACGTAAATCAAAGGTGATAAACATCATTAAAAGAGAGGGGAGGATTGCTACGAGATCAATTAAGGCTAAAGGAGAGAGTAAATATTTTAAACGGCGTTGGAAATTACCACATTCTAGAGTTTTGTACTGAGCACGCTCGACGCATGACCAAAGGCGAAGTAAATACTCGATAGCAAAAATACTCACAGAGATTAGCTCAAGTAGTAAAAACTCATGTTTATATTGTTGAGCCAAACTGTCAACGGATTCAAGTACAATGGCAATTACATTAATCATAATTAGCGATATGAGAAATATATCAATGTAATGCCCCGCCTTACGGTATGCCCCATTACCTTCAAAAAATAGCGCTGTGCGTTTACGTAAAGTAGTCAAATTAAGTTCCGTGTGTATCTATTTAGTTACTGCTGTGTATTTAATTCAAGTACCATATTGATACTACCTTCTTCAAAATCACGACTGATTTTAAAGCCAAGCTTACGAGCAAGCTCTATCATACCGGTATTTTCAGGCAGCGTGATTCCTTCAATAACTTGCACTCCTTGGCTCTTGCAATGCTCAATTGCGGCTTGCATTAACATACCGCCTAGCCCTAACCCTTGGCAGTTTGAGCGCACGACAATCGCAAATTCGGCTCTAATTTTATCAGGATCCATTAATACTCGCGATACACCTAAAGTCAGGTTTTGGCCTGCTTGTTCTTGTGTGATGATAAAAGCCATTTCACGGTCATAATCAATTTGTGTCATTTTTGCTAGTTGATCATGGTTAAACTGTGGCAATTCACCAAAAAAGCGTTTGTAACGATCTTCTTTGCTTAGGGATTGATCAAATGCCTGATGTGCTTGCTCATCTTCTGGTTTTATAGGGCGTAGCACTGCCTTTGTATCGTTTTTTAACGTGACATTTTTAACCAGCTCAATTGGGTAAGGGCGGATAGATAAGCGCTTACGATTCGATTGTACTTGGTAGTGGCTCAGTGTAATGGTGGCATCAAGTACCAAAAACTGTCCATTACTCGCTAAAATAGGGTTTAACTCAACCGAAGTAATATCGGGCTGGTCAATGACCAGTTGTGATATTCGCGTAAGTAAAGCACACAGGCGGTACTTATCAACTTTTTCAGGCAAAATACGATCTTTCAGTACGCCTTTATCATGTGCGGCAGCAATTAAGTATTTTGCTAAATTCATGTTCAATGGTGGCAGCGCAACAGCAGCCTGAGCAAACTCAAGCCCTGTGCCGGCTTCTCCAAGGAGTATAACAGGGCCAAAATTAGGTTCAGTTTTTACCGCAATACGTAGTTCATTAGCACCCGCACGTGGTGCCATTTTTTGCAATGAATAGCCTTCAATAATAGCATCAGGGTAAGTGTTTTTAATTCGCAATAACATAGCAAAAGCGGTCTGTTCAACTTCTTGTGCATCATTAAGGTTTAGTACTACTCCCCCGACTTCTGATTTAGAAGGAATGCTTGGACTGATCAGCTTTAAGGCAACCGGAAAGCCTAAATCGATAGCCTGTTCTTTTGCTTCTGTTGGCGTGTAAGCGACTTCAGTTTGAATGCACTCAATACCATAGTGAGCAAGGATTTGGCTTGATTGATGGGTAGATAAGTAACTTTGTTGGTCGGCTAAAAATTGATGCACTAACTCTTTCGCAGCGCTTTTATTTATTTTCGCATTGTCGGTATTTGACTCCGGGGTTTGCGTTAGGTGCTTTTGATTTCGTCGGTAAATAACAAGGTGCATATATGCCCTTACCGCGCCTTCAGGGGTTCGGTATGTGGGAATTGCGTGAGTGCTACACAGTTTTCTAGCTGGGTAAGCAGCATCTTCGCCCATAAAGTTGGTGATAACATAGGGCCGTGCCATTTTAGGTAATGTATTTAAGGTTTGTGCGATAATTTGTGCGTATTCTTCGCTTGGGGCAATCGCCGAAGGAGTATGAATAATTAAAAGGTTTTTAACTTCTTTTGCGTGCAATAAAATTTCAAGTGCTTGCTTATAGCGGGCGGGAGAAGAGTCGCCAAAAATATCAACAGGGTTAGAGGTCATATCTGATTGCGGAATGACTTTATTAAGTGCTGCGCGAGTTTCTTCGCTTAGCTGAGTAAGCTTCCCTGAGCTTTGTAATAAGCTATCAACCGCCATTACTCCAGGCCCGCCGCCATTTGTTAAAATGGTGAGTTGTTCTATTTGTAGTAGTTTAGGGTGCATTGCAAGCGTTTGAGTTGCTGCAAAAAGCTCTGTTAAATCACTTACCCTTAACATACCAGCCCGTTGAAATAACGCATCATAAACGGCGTCTGAGCTTTGTTTTCCACCAGTATGAATTTCAGCAGCGAGTGCGCCAGCGGCCGTTTTACCTGTTTTAATTGCAATGACTGGTTTACTAAATGCAGCTGCACGCGCAGCTGAAATAAAGCTTCTGATATTCTCTATGTTATCTATGTACAGTAATATCGCTTTGGTTTTTGCGTCTCGACCCAGAAAGTCCAATAGCTCAGCAAAGTCGATATCTAAACAGTCTCCCACAGATACAAAGTACGAAAAACCAATCTCTTTATTTTTTGCCCAATCTAAAATTGTTGAACAAACAGCTGCAGATTGGGAAATGAAGGCAATTTTACCCGGTGAAGTGACCGTGTGGGAAAAGCTCGCATTAAGGCCTATGTGTGGAATAAGCAATCCTAAACAATTGGGTCCAAGCAGTGATACATTGGCTGCTTTAGCCGCAGTTTTCAGCGACTCTTTTTGTTCTATACTCATTCCTGCTGCAATGACTACGGCGTTTTTGCAACCGAACTCACCCAGCTCAACTATAATGTCTGTTACTGTGTGTTTGTTGGTACAAATAACTGCCAGATCAGGCACCATGGGTAATTTAGTGATAGAGGGGTAGGCCAATACACCATGCACGGCTTTGTGTGTCGGGCTGACAGGCATTATGGGACCTTTAAACCCACCCTGGAGCAAATTACGCATCACTATAAAGCCTGCACGGGATGCATTATTTGATGCCCCAATCACGGCGACTGAGGTAGGGTTAAAAAATTGGCTAATGCGCTTAACACTCATGGCTTTTCCTTTGCTGTAAAGTGGCGGTTAAGGTTAATCACATAAACTCTAGCATTTAAATTTTAATGAAACACGTTTTAGTGCTATTTTTCGCGATCTATATCAAGGAGTTATAAATGATTAAAACACAAAGCACTCATGTTGCCATTGCAGCCGTTGCATTTGTAATTGGTCTTCTAGGGTTAGGGGTTATTTTAAAAAGTGCGGCAATCGATGTAAAAAGCATGGAGCGTACAGTCACGGTTAAAGGCCTTGCAGAGATGGAGGTTGAGGCTGATACAGTGATATGGCCATTACAATTTAGTGATGCGGATAACGACCTTGAAAAGCTAGTTGAGCGAATTGAACAAAAAAATGATGCCGTTATCGCATTTTTAAAATTACATGGTTTTGATGACAACGAAATAAGTCGTGGGGCTCAATCTATTGTAGATAAACAAGCGCGGGAATATGGCGTTGAAAACCAACAGTTTAGATACATAGCCCGTGCCAATATTACAGTTTATTCATCGCAGCCCTCAAAAGTACAAAATGCTTTAGCAAAAGTAAGCCAATTAGCCAAGCAGGGCATTGCCATAGTTCAAGATAGTTACGAAACCCGTATTGAGTATTTGTTTACGGGGCTTAATGATGTAAAACCTGCGATGGTGCAAGAAGCAACAGAAAAAGCGCGTGAGGTGGCAATCAAGTTTGCTAAAGATTCACAATCTCAGCTGGGTAAAATAAAAACAGCACGTCAGGGGCAGTTTAGTATTTCGAACAGAGATTCAAATACGCCACAACTTAAAAAAGTGCGTGTCGTGACGAGTGTAGAATACTACTTGTCAGATTGAATATTGTTACCGAGTAAAAGGGCAACAGGCGTATTCATTTTAAACAGCACTAAGCTGATTCTACTTAGTGCGCCTAATGCAAAACCGATACTAAATGCAACAGCAACACCGGTAATACCGTAATCGTTTTTAAGCCAGCTCGCCAAGAGCAGTGTGATACTGGTTGCTGCTAATAAAATATATAGGTTATGCAGAGGATTACCCCTGAGCTTTATAATATTACTTGCCAATACTCTGGCGGGTAATAGCAATTGACCAATGAGTAAAATAATTAATAAATGATGGCCTTCTTCAAGCTGCTTTTCACCGTACAAATAAAGTAGAGGGTGAGCCAGCAGTAATAAGAAAATTATTGCAATAGTATTTACTCGCCATAATAACCTCATAAGTTCAACTATCTGCTGATCGTTAGCTTGTTCACTAAGTAAAATAGGTTTTAAGTATTGGCTTGCTGCATTGGCAAGAATGGTTAATAAGCCTACGATCACAATTGCAGGAAAAAATACGCTCACTCCAGTGGCACCAAACCAATGATGCACTAAAAGCACGTCTAATTTTGCTACTATTACAGTGCCAGCCCCACTTGCAAGCATAATTAGCGAGTATTTACACCAGCTTTTAGTTTTATAGCTTGCAGGTGTAGCTAAAAGAAGCGGTTTTATTAACCAGTATTGATAAACAACAACACAGAGTAAAGCGGCAACAAGTAGTTGGCATATCACTTCAAGTGACAGTTCTTTAAAAAATAATACAACAAGTAAACAATAAGCCGTAGTGAGCAATTCAAACAGGCATTGCTGAGTTAACAACCCAATTTTAGTTTTATTTAAGGCAATTAAAAATGCTGCTTGGCTTTGCATTACAGCACCAATTGGAACAATTAATAATAAATAGAATACATGCTCTTTGGCACTTTGATGGGGTGATATATGCGTAAAAACAGTCACTACGCAGGCAACAAATAATACGCCGAATAAGCATGATGCAGCTAGGTAAGTATGTTTTAAACCTTGAAGTAAATCATGTTGCTGATTTTTAAAAAGAGGGTGGCTCAAACGCATTAAAGATGATGAAAACCCCATGCTTGCTGGTAGTAGTAAAATTTCACATAAGGCCAGCAATGCCGCAAAAGTACCAAATTGTTCTGTTGATATTAATCGCGCTAAAAATAAAGTCAGTATAATGCGGCTAAAATGATTCAGAGCAGTAAAGGCACTCAACGAGAAGAAATGTTTATACATTACACTGTTAGCCATTAAGCGTGTTGTTGTAAGTAGTTTTCAATTTTTTCTGTCTTACAACGCAGGTAAGCGCTTGCCAATAGTACTGTGTACTCATTAAGGCTTTGACTTTTTAGAGTGTTTTTTAGCATGATCAGCGCCTTTAAAAATGCAGCCGTATTGATGTCTTCATGCTGTTTAAACTGCGCTTCCATTAGCGCGAGCAGTGCGGAAAATTCGTGCTTAGGTAAACTGGCTTGTTCAACATTGCACGTGATGTAACATGCAACAGGCGTTAATCCTGCATTATTTGCTTGTGTAAGTGCGAGTAAGAGGCTTTCATTGCTTTCAAATAACAATAATGAACGAACATAATTAAAGGGAAGTTTATTAGTTGCACAGTGGCTAAATAATGTGTGAATCACATTGTTTTTTTGCTCATTTTGCAGCGCAAAGCCATTGTTAAATTTAAGCCCCGGGGTGAAGAAACTTAATAAATCAGTGCTTTTAAATTCACTAATCAAATCTTTAGGAAATGGATGCTCTGTAAGTATTCGGGTCGCTACATTTTGCAAATAGCTGTACTTAACATCCATCCGTTGTGCACTTTGGTATAAATGTACCAGTTGCATGCTCTGTTGCTGTGACGATAATGTAGGGAAGTCATCCACAACAGCTTGTAGCTGGTGGTGCTGTAACTGGTGTGTTAGTTGTTTTATACATGTATCCATTGGTATTCCCTCATTATCGTTTATTCTATCCTAGCTGAAACCATTTACAGGTCAAGCTGTTAACTAACCTGAATTCTGGTTAAGAGATATACTAATGTATTGATATTAAATCACAAATATATTCATTAGTCTCCAGCCGGAAACTTTTAGCGATAACAAGGCGAATTTGCGCGTCAATAGCTGGTCTATTGCAAGTAAATTCAACGCAGTTAATGTTGAAAGTAGCCGCTGGAGATAGATTTATTATCCAAAGTACAGGTTAGCGGGGTTTACAAACAGCAAAAAGGCCGCAATTGCGGCCTTTAATATACGTATACAGGTGTTGTTAAGCAGCTAATTTACTTGCAACCCATTGGTCAACAAATGTTTCTAGTACGTTTAATGGTACTGCACCATTTTTTAGTACAACGTCATGGAATTCACGAATATCAAACTTGTCACCAAGTTTCACTTTCGCAGCTTCACGTAGCTCTAAAATCTTAAGCATACCTACTTTGTAGGCCGTTGCTTGTGAAGGCATTACAACGTGACGTTCAACCATTTTTACGCCATCTGAGGTCGCGTTTGGTGTGTTATTCACGTAATAGTCGATACCTTGTTGGCGAGTCCACTTCATTTCGTGGATACCGGTATCTACAACTAATCGACATGCACGCCATAGTTCCATAGCAAGACGGCCGAAATCTGAATATGGGTCTTCATACAGGCCCATTTCTTTTGGTACTAATTCAGAGTATAAACCCCAGCCTTCAATGTACGCTGTGTAGCCACCGAATTTACGGAATTTAGGCACACCCTCTAGCTCTTGTGAAATAGCTATTTGCATGTGATGGCCAGGCATACCTTCATGATAAGCAAGTGCTTCCATTTGGTACGTTGGCATTGCTTCCATATCATAGAGGTTTGCGTAGTAGATACCAGGGCGTGAACCATCTGGTGCAGGTTGCTGATAGAATGCTTTACCTGCAGCTTTTTCACGGAATGCTTCAACTGCTTTTACTTTTAAATCAGCTTTTGGCTTAACAATGAAAAGCTCGTCTAAACGCGTCTTCATGTTATCTATCATTGCCGTTGCTTCATCAAGGTAGCGTTGCTTACCTTCAGCTGTATTCGGGTAATAAAATTGTTTGTCAGTTTTCATAAACTGCATAAACGCTTTTAAATCACCTTTAAAACCGACTTTGTCTTTGATTTCACGCATTTCATCATGAATACGAGACACTTCAGCTAGGCCTATAGTGTGGATTTCTTTTGCTGTTAGGTCAGTCGTTGTTGTACGTGCTAATGCGTTGTTGTAGAACGCTTCACCATCAGGGAATTTCCATGCACCATCGCGGTCGTCAGCACGTTTTTCAAGCTGCGCTAAGTAATTAATAAGCTTAGAGTAAGATGGCTTTATAGCTGACTTAAGTGCTGCTTCAGCATCGCTGATCAGGCTATCTTTCTCTGCTTGATCGATTTCTAGTGCGTCTACTTTACGCTTAAAGTCAGCAAGTAACGTCGAATCTTCGCCTTTTTCAAATGGCGCGCCAACAATGATATTTTTGCTTGAGTCAATCACATGTGGAAACACAAACTTAGGCGCAATAATGCCTTTGTCAGCGCGTGTTTCTAAATCTTTAATTAACTGATCGATAACGGTTGTTACGCCGTTCAGGCGCGAGATATACGCTTTAGCATCTGATAAGTCAGACACTTGATGCTGGTTTATCATAAACGCAGGGATCATCGAGTGAACACCAAACATTTGGTTCACTGGGTAATTATGGTAGCGCCACTTAAAATCAGCGATGCTGTTTTCAAGGTCTTGTTTTTTAAGGTCGTAGCTTACTTTCGTATTTTCATCGAGTAGGTCACGGTTAATCGCATTTAATGCTACTAAGTCGTCTTTAGTTTGCTGAAGATCTTTAAGTGCTTTTTCTTCGCTGCCATCATCCCATTTATCGTAATCTTTTTTGATACCCATGTAGGTTTGATAAATAGGACTGCTCATCACATCACGGTTAAATGTATCTTCAAAAAACGCATTGGCTTTGTCAATTTCGCTTTGAACAGGTTGCACTTGAACTGTTTGAGTGCTTTTTTGCTCAGTCATTTGCTGGCAGCCACCTAGCAGTGCAATACTCACTGCGGCAGCGATAAAGGTAAGTTTACGCATGTTTTCCCTTTTGTTGTTAGAAACCAATAAAGGTTATAAATTAATTATTATTAGTATGAGGCGACAAGCTCTACGCTCGCCACTACACAAACAATTCTAGCAGGTCATTTAAAAAACGGTGACCTTTTTGGCTTATTTGCCAGTGGTTGTCCATATCAATAAGTAAGCCCTTATTTATCGCTTTGTTCAAGGCTTGCGACTGACTTTGTAGCGATAAATTTGTAAGTGCATGTAAATCACTTTTAGGGCAGGCTTCGAAAAGTCTAAAACGATTCATAAAGTATTCAAAAGGTAAGTCGTCTTTTTCAACCGTCCACTGCTTAAATAAATAAGGTTTTGCCAAGTCCATGTAGCCACGTGGATGTTTTACTTTCATCGTACGTGTGATTTTCCCTGAGGCTGTATCAGTAACTTTACCATGTGCGCCGCAGCCTATTCCTAAATAGTCGCCAAAGCGCCAATAATTCAAGTTATGTTGGCATTGATAACCCGGTTTTGCATAGCCTGAAATTTCATATTGTTGGTAACCTGCATCAGCTAGTAAAGCTTGGCCCTGCTCTTGGATATCCCACAATGTGTCGTCAGGTGGAAGAGTGGGGGGTTTTGAAGCAAATTGGGTATTGGCTTCAATAGTCAATTGATACCATGATATGTGGGGAGGATTTAATGCAATGACTTTTTTTAAGTCGCTAAGCGCATCGTCTAAGGATTGTCCTGGAAGGCCATGCATAAGGTCGAGGTTAAAACTATTTAAACCAGCTTCATGGGCTTGCTGTGCAGCATAAACGGCTTCATCAGCACCATGAATTCGACCCAGCGCTTTGAGCTTGTCGTTTTGCATGCTTTGCACACCAATCGAGATACGATTAATTCCTGCCGCGACGTATTCTTTAAAGCGGCCTGTTTCAACGGTACCCGGGTTTGCTTCTAAGGTGATTTCACAGTTGTCTGCTAAACCAATTAACGAGTCAACAGCATTTAATAAGCTCACATACGCGTTACCCGTTAGTAAGCTGGGTGTGCCACCGCCGATAAAGATAGAATGAATTTTACGCCCCTGCACTAAATGCAAATCGGTCTTCAGATCGTCAATTAAATGCTGAACATATTCTGTTTCAGGAATATCACCTTTTTGGCCATGGCTATTAAAGTCACAATATGGGCACTTTTGCACGCACCAAGGTACGTGCACGTATAAACTTAAAGGGGGTAATTTCACAGGCCGCCTTTAAGTTTAAGCTCTGATAATAGAGAGTTTAATGCTTGGCCACGGTGACTGATGGCATTTTTTTGCTCTTTGGTTAGTTGTGCGCTGGTACAATCAAGTTCAAAGACATAAAAAATGGGGTCGTAGCCAAAGCCACCTTGACCATCTTGGGCTTGTGTTATTTGACCTTCCCAACTTGCACTGCAAATAAGAGGTGTAGGGTCATCGCTATGGCGCATTAGTACCAATACACACCAAAAGCGAGCGCTACGAATAGGGTTATCACCTAACTCAATTAAAAGCTTGTCGATATTGTCTTGGTCAGTGGCATCGTCCCCGGCGAAGCGAGCAGAATATACGCCCGGAGCACCGTTTAGTGCATCTACTTCTAAACCTGAATCATCAGCAATAGCGGGTAATCCGGTTACTTTTGCTGCATGACGGGCTTTAATTATGGCATTTTCAACAAACGTCGTGCCGGTTTCTGGCACGCTAGAAACGTTAAAGTCACTTTGCGGGACTACGTTAATATCGAGTGGGCTGAGCATCTGTGCTAGTTCTTTAACCTTTCCTTGGTTACCTGTGGCTAAAACTAAGGTTTTTGTCATGATTTAATCTACATAAAATTTTTGTTGAAACTGTAACTTTTGAAATTGATTGTTCTGTTTTATCTCGATA
The DNA here is from genome assembly GCF_004766475.1 of Pseudoalteromonas sp. KS88. Classification (NCBI taxonomy): domain Bacteria; kingdom Pseudomonadati; phylum Pseudomonadota; class Gammaproteobacteria; order Alteromonadales; family Pseudoalteromonadaceae; genus Pseudoalteromonas; species Pseudoalteromonas sp. KS88. The sequence goes on along the minus strand of NZ_PYHV01000009.1, from coordinate 55,676 downwards.
TCGAAACGTAAAATCTCTTCATTAGTAAACTTCACTTGGGCAAGGTAGTAAATAGACTCGCCTTCAATCACTTCTTTAAACGTGAGGGTTTGTTTATTGCCAAGTAAGTTTTTAGCTGTACCACTAAGAATAGCGGTTTGTGCGGTTTTATCGGCATTGTTTTTTAAAATCGAAATATTAACAATACCTTTGTAGTCACTGCGCTCTAAGCCGTACGCTTTCGCTATTTGCGGTTGGATAAATGTTGAAGGAAATGCAATGTAATGCACTTGCCAAGGCCCAAGTTCTTTATATTGGCCACCTTGTTGCTGCTCACTATGCGCACTAAACGTGATACCTGCGAATGCAAAAAATAAAATACTAACTAGCTTTTTCATATTTAACCTTTAAAAAAAGAGGCCTAATGGCCTCAATCATGAAAATGTTTTAACCAATTAAATCCATAAAGAGGATTTGACCAAATTGCAGAGCAATTATGAGTACAACTATCGATAGGTCAAAGCCACCCAATGGCGGTATTATTCTACGGATTGGTTTCAACATTGGCTCAGTTAACTGATGGAAAACAGCCTCGATAGGGTTGTAACCTTGGCTTACCCAGCTTAATAAAGCACGAATAATTAGGACCCAAAACATCAGGTTAAGTGCTTCTTTTATTACCGTTACAAAAGCTGATACGAAAACCGTTTGTGCAGCCCAGCCACCATAAAACAAAAGCATTAAGGTTGAAATTTTTGCCACCGCAACAATAAATGCCAACAACAGCGAGGCTAAGTCTAAGCCACCAAAACCGGGAATAATTTTGCGTAGTGGGTTAACAGCAAATGAGGTTGCTTTAACAACAAACTGACTCAATGGATTGTAAAAGTCAGCTTTGGCTGTTTGGAGCCAAAAGCGAAGCAGCACCACCATCAAAAACAGATCAAATACAATCCCGACTAAAAATTGCATGGCATTCATAATTTACCTCGAAAAATGAGCGTTATCGCTTAGGGTCAGTTGACCTTCACGGATTAAAATTTGTTCAAGCTAAGGGCGGTTCAATCGCGGCGCCAAGTTTGTAACTTAGTGGACTAAGTAAAAACCGAGCTACAAAGAGTAAATCGCCCCGAGGCAGAACCTTTCGGGCAGCGTCTGTTTGGCATTAATACTGCGTTTCATCTATTTATGATGAACAACCACACAACATAGGCGCGGCCTTATCTAAATACCAAATAAACTGGTGTAAATTCAACCTAAAAAAGTCAATAGGTCCTGGTTAAAGTTCTTGTTCCATTTGTTCTGCGCGAGCAATACAAGCATCCATTGCATCTGCAACGGTACCTGTTAGACCTTGCTCTTTTAAGTGCTCAACAGCAGCATGCGTTGTGCCACCTTTCGAAGTAACATTGGCACGCAGTTGCGAAATACTGATATCAGGCTGCGATAAAGCCATTTCTGCGGCACCTAATGCGGTTTGTTGCACTAAACGGCGCGCGTCGTCATCACTAAAGCCTAAGGCTTTTGCTTTTTCTTCGATGGCTTCCATGAATAAAAAGAAGTAAGCAGGCGATGAACCGGTTACGGCAATGATATTGTTTATTTCAGACTCTTGATCAACCCAAACCGCAATACCTGTGCACTCAAAGACCTGTTGTACAAAGTCATGTTCGTCAGCTGTTTCATCTGCGCCGAACAAACCAGATACACCACGACCAAGTAAAGAAGGGGTGTTAGGCATACAGCGGACCATTTTCACTTTTTGGCCAAGCATTTCACGTAATCGATTAACTGTTAAGCCTGCTGCAACAGAGATAAACAGTTTATCACTAAAGTCCACACCCGAATCTTGGAAAGATTGGCATAAGTCGCCCATCATTTGTGGCTTAACGGATAACACAATTACATCGGCATCACGCAGTGCTGCGTTGTTGTCGGCGGTGGTTTTAACCCCGAAGTCTGCTGCTACCTTAGCGAGTTTTTCTTGGTTTCTGTTTGTCGCAATGATATTCGATGCTGCAAACCCATTTTTAACCATGCCACCAATAATGGCATAGCTCATATTACCTGTGCCTATGAACGCAATTGTTTTATCTGTCATACTTTAGTTATCACCTTAGCTTCGTTGGCCAAAAATATCCGTGCCGATCCGTACCATGGTCGAGCCTGCAGCAATTGCTGCTTCTACATCACCACTCATACCCATCGACAAGGTGTCTATTTGAGGATATAAGGCCTTAAGTCTATCAAAGCAAGTCGCTAATTGCTCAAAATATTGTGTTTGTTGCTGTAAATCGTCAGTTTTTGCGGGGATAGCCATGATTCCACGTAACGTTAAATTTGCGCAATCATCAACATATTCTGCTAAATCCATAAGCTCGTCAGGGTGACAGCCCGATTTAGCTGGTTCTAAACTTATATTTACTTGAATTAATACGTTCAGTGGTGGTCTATTTTCTGGGCGTTGATCATTTAAGCGTTTAGCAATTTTTTCACGCTCAATGCTTTGCACCCAATCAAAATGTTTAGCGACCAACGCTGTTTTATTCGATTGAATAGGGCCGATGAAATGCCAAGTTATATCGCTATATTCTTCAAGTTGAATGGCTTTATCAACGGCTTCTTGAACATAAGATTCACCAAATTCTCTGTGCCCTTGCTGATAAGCGGCTAAAATGTATTCAGCAGGTTTTGTTTTTGATACCGCAAGTAAGCTGATATCGTGTTCATTACGGTGGCTTTTTTTTGCCGCATTTACAATTCTTGCATAGGCGGCGTTAAGTCGTTCTGGTATTGTAACCATATAATTATCAGTTGGTTGTGGAGTCATAAATGGATATTACCGAATTATTGGCCTTTAGTGTTCAACATAAAGCATCGGATCTGCACTTATCATCAGGTGTTGCCCCTATGATCCGTGTCGATGGCGATGTGCGTCGTATAAACATTCCAGCACTGGAAGATAAAGATGTAAACAGCTTAGTTTACGACATTATGAATGATAATCAACGAAAGGATTACGAACAAAACCTGGAAGTTGATTTCTCTTTTGAGGTGCCTAATTTAGCGCGTTTTCGTGTTAATGCTTTTAATTCTAACCGCGGGCCTGCTGCTGTATTTCGTACCATCCCAAGTGAAGTACTGACATTAGACGACTTGGGTGCCCCTGATATATTTAAAACGATTTCAGATAACCCTCGAGGTTTGGTGCTTGTCACGGGACCAACGGGCTCGGGTAAATCAACGACTCTGGCAGCTATGGTCGATTATATTAATCAAAATAAGCACCACCACATCTTAACGATTGAAGATCCAATTGAATTTGTCCACGACAATAAACTATCCCTGATCAACCAACGTGAAGTTCATCGCGATACACACAGTTTCTCCAATGCACTGAGAAGTTCGTTACGTGAAGACCCTGATGTTATTTTGGTAGGGGAATTACGTGACTTAGAAACCATTCGTCTGGCAATGACTGCAGCTGAAACCGGTCACTTAGTGTTTGGTACTTTGCATACTACTTCTGCGCCAAAAACCATTGACCGTATTATCGATGTGTTCCCAGGTGAAGAAAAAGACATGGTGAGATCCATGCTTTCTGAATCATTAAGAGCTGTTATATCACAAACCTTACTTAAAAAAGTGGGGGGAGGGCGAGTTGCAGCACACGAGATTATGATAGGCGTACCAGCAATAAGAAACTTAATCCGAGAGGATAAAATTGCACAAATGTATTCATCAATCCAAACAGGGTCATCTCATGGTATGCAAACCATGGATCAATGTTTAATCAATCTTGTCAATCATGGTGTTGTTTCCAACGCTGAAGCACGCGCTAAAGCGCAAGATAAAGCTAACTTTGGCGGTTAACCCTTTGCCCATGCAATAAGGAAAAGTATGTCTCACTCTCTAAATTACTTTTTACAGTTGATGATAGATAAGGAAGGGTCTGATTTATTTGTATCAAGCCAACTACCTGTCAGTGCTAAAATAAATGGTGAGTTGATCGCCTTAGGTGATGATAAACTTACTGATGAGGAGTCGCTCGCGTTTGTTGAATCAGCGATGAGCGAAAAACAAAAAGCAGAGTTTCATAACTCGAAAGAGTGTAATTTTGCCATTGCGACGGATGAAGGCCGATTTAGGGTTTCAGCTTTTTGGCAGCGCGATCGTGCAGGCATGGTCATTCGCCGTATCGTAACCCAAATACCGGACGTGAACGACCTAGGGCTGCCTTCAACATTGACTGATGTGATCATGGCTAAGCGGGGGTTGGTACTCTTTGTTGGTGGAACTGGAACAGGTAAATCAACGTCACTAGCTGCGCTACTCGGTTATCGTAATCGCAATCAGCGGGGACATATTCTAACAATAGAAGATCCGATCGAATTTGTGCATGAGCACCGTAAGAGTATTATTACTCAACGTGAGGTCGGTCTTGATACAGATAGCTTTGAATCTGCTTTAAAAAGCTCATTACGCCAAGCTCCTGACGTTATTTTAATCGGTGAAATTCGCTCACAAGAGACTATGGAATATGCACTTAGTTTTGCGGAGACAGGCCACCTTTGTGTAGCAACGCTGCATGCAAATAACGCCAACCAAGCTATTGACCGCATTATGCACTTGGTACCAAAAGAAAAACACGACAAACTCAAATATGATCTATCATTAAATTTAAGAGCAATTATTGCACAGCAATTGATACCAACCTCTGATGGCAATGGCCGTGTTGCTGCCATTGAAGTTTTGCTTAATTCTCCGATTGTAGGTGAGCTAATTAAAAAAGGAGATATTGGCGGAATTAAAGAAGCCATGGCAAAAGCCAAAGATATGGGCATGCAAACGTTCGATCAGGCTTTGTTTGAGCTTTATAAGCAACAACGTATTAATTACGCAGATGCGCTTCATCACGCTGATTCACCAAACGACTTACGTTTGATGATTAAACTTAGAAACAATGAACAGCAAGGAGCTGGCTTTTTACAAGGTGTAACCATTGATGGCTTAGACAACAAAGGTTAGCCGTATGCAGTTTGGCAAAAAATGGTTTTGTACTTTCTTTTTATTTTATTGCGTGTGCACGCCATTTTTTGTTGCCTCCCAGTCTGAACCCATTGCTATTTACCTTCGAGATGATGTTTATAATGACTATAAGCGTTTTTTAGGTGGTAAAGAGCCCATCCAAGTTAAAGATTTTAATACTAAGTTTATCCGTCGTGATGTGGTCGATATGATTATCGCCCAACAAGCGTTACACTTAGGTGGATTTACAAAAACCTTTGATTACCAAGTTGGAAAAATAAACTTTCGCAATACCCGCCTATTGGAAAAAGGAGATCTGTTAATCAGCTTTGATAGCTATTGGTATGAAGATACTAAGGCTTTTAATGGTGAAGTGTTTATCAGTGATCCGGTGATCCGTAAAGGGGAGTATTTTGCTGGTATTTTTGCCTCGCCTGACAACAAAGCTGTCTTTAATATAAAAAATCTGTCTGATTTTAATACTCTCACGAGTGTATCAACACCTCGCTGGCGAACCGATTGGCATACACTGTCGCAATTACCTCTTAAAGAGTTGATTAGGGAAGATGAGTGGTTAAGTCAAGTAAGAATGGTGTCTATGCAGTGGGTCGACTTTATGTTGATGCCATTAATGCCTGAAATGAATAATGAGTATGTACTTGAGGGAATTAAACTCAGTGCCGTCCCTAATATGCTTGTGTTATTAGATGACAGTCGTCACTTTGTTGTATCTAAATTACACCCTGATGGCTTGCGGGCTTTTAAAGCATTGCAAAAAGGGTTGAAAATTTTACGCGAAAAAGGCGCCATAGAAAAAGCATATCGCCAAGCTGGGTTCATACCACAGCTTAACGATCAGGTTATTATCAACTTACCACTTACCCGTAAGCTTGTTCAAAATAGCTTTCCAAAATAATGACAGCAGACATATTATCTACATTGCCTTTGCCTAAGCGCTTGTAGCCACCTTGTTCAAATAAACGCGCCTTGGCATCTGCCGTGGTTAAACGCTCGTCCTGAGTCTCCACAGGTAGGCCAAAATTGTTGTGAAGGCGGTTTGCAAACTTTTTAGCTTTAAAAGTAACTTCTTGATTAGTGCCATCCATATTTAATGGTAAGCCAACAACCAGCAAATCGGGTTGCCATTCATCAATATGTTTCTTTATAAAATCCCAATTTGGAATGCCGTCTTTTGCTTTCACAGCACTGAGACTTGATGCAGTGCCTGTTAATTCTTGGCCAATGGCAACACCAATACTGGTTGTGCCAAAGTCAAAGCCCATCACAGTACGTTCACCTTTGGGCTTGAGTTGTCTTTTGGTCATTGTATCTTCTGTTTTATCCAATAAAGCTTGAGCATTTAGGCGTGTCCAGCCTCAGTACAGAGTTGGCCAATGTCAAAACCGAGAGTTTCGACCGCTTTTTCCCAACGTTTTTCCACGGGAGTGTTAAAAATAATATCAGGGTCTGCTTTGATTATAAGCCAAGAGTTTTCTAGTAGCTCTTGTTCAAGCTGGCCTTGCTCCCATCCTGCATAGCCTAAAGTAATTATAAATTGCTCAGGTGCTTGTGTGGTTGTAAGGCTGGCTAATACATCTTTAGATGTGGTAATCATTATGTCACTGCTAAGCTCTTGGCTGGCAGCATAGCCGGGCTTGGGTGAGTGTAAAACAAATCCGCGGTCGGTTTTTACTGGTCCACCGGCGTACACTGCTACTTGTGCAGATTGATTTGATTTGTCGTTATCGATCTCAATTTTATCAAGTAAGTCACCAACGGTGATATTAATGGGTTGGTTAATCACCAAGCCCATAGCCCCATCTTCATTGTGCTCACAAATGTATGTAACAGCACGTTTAAAAAAAGGGTCTTGCATTGATGGCATTGCGATTAAAAAGTGATTTTCTAATGATTGCATAACGATACCCCTTATTTTGCCCCATTGCAGGGGGAGTCACTTTAATTAAGTAGCACGTTAACATGTGCTGCATTTATTTCAGTTAAATAGGAAAGCTTTGGTGCATCAAGATTTTTGTGATGTCGAAAGCTCTGGATTAAATTCACAAGCAAATAGAATGAAATATTAAGCTGTTAGAAATAACTCTAACACCAGAGCTCACATTTTTAGTAATTGAAGTATGGCATAGTTTGTTTAACTGCGACCTAATTTTTCTTCAATTGCATCAAATAAAATCCCAGTAATAGAAATATCAAACGCTGCTTCAATTTCTTTTACACACGTTGGTGCGGTAACATTTATTTCTGTAAGTTTGTCACCAATTATGTCCAAACCAACAAAAACGAGCCCTTTAGCTTTGAGTGTTGGTGCCACAGCTTGAGCGATCTTAAGGTCTGCGTCACTAATAGGACGAGCTTCACCGCGCCCTCCTGCAGCTAGATTTCCGCGTGTTTCACCATTTTGCGGTATGCGTGCTAAACAATACGGAATAACTTCACCATTAACGACTAATACGCGCTTGTCACCTTGTTTGATCTCTGGAATAAAGTTTTGTGCCATCGCAAAGCGTGTACCATGCTCTGTTAAAGTTTCACAGATCACGCCAAAATTGGCATCATTTTCAGTCACGCGGAAAATAGATGCGCCACCCATACCATCTAAAGGTTTGAGAATAATGTCTTTATGCTCCTTGAGGAACTCACGAATTTGATTTTTATCGCGTGTCACCAAAGTATCTGGCGTGTGCTCGCTAAACCAAGCTGTGAATAGCTTTTCGTTGGCGTCGCGCAAGCTTTGCGGTTTGTTGATAATTAACGTGCCTTCAAGCTCTGCGCGTTCAAGAATATAGGTTGCATAAATATATTCGGTATCAAATGGCGGATCTTTACGCATTAAAATGACGTCTAAATCGGCCAATGCAATTGTGCTCTTTTGTTCTAACTCGTACCAGTGATTTTCATCATCAAATACAGTTGCTTTAGCGGCTGTTGCATATGCCTTACCTTTACGCAGCGATAGGTCATCCATTTCCATGTAGTAGATTTCGTAACCACGGCTTTGAGCTTGCATCATCATTGCAAAGCCCGTGTCTTTTTTAATATTAAACCCGTTAATAGGGTCTGAAATGATACCTAATTTAATCGCCATGTTGTTACCTTACTAAATAAAGTGTTATTGATATGAGGGTAGTTTTAGTAATTTCAATTCGCTAAGTCACCAAACTGCAGTTGTAATGCACTTAAGACCGTTAAAGCGGCAGTTTCAGTTCGCAGAACACGTGGTCCAATACGGATATCGACAAATTCTTGCTCTTTAGTTTGCGTAATTTCTTCATCAGTAAAACCGCCTTCAGGGCCGACTAAAAAGCGCACACCGCTATCGGGCACGGTAATTGTTTTTATTGAATGCTCTGCTCTTGGGTGCAAAGTTAATTTTATTTCATCGCTTTTTTGGCGGAGCCAGTCACTGATATCAATCGGGGGGTGAATGGTTGTAATACGATTTCGGCCAGACTGTTCAGCCGCAGCAATCGCTATTTTTTTCCATTGTTGGTGCTTTTTGGCTAAGCGTTCTGCAGTTAACTTAACACCACATCGTTTGCTAAAAATAGGTGTTATCTCTGTAATTCCTAATTCTACAGACTTTTGAATGGTGAAATCCATTTTATCACCGCGAGAAATACCTTGGCCGAGGTGAATGCGTAGTGGTGACTCTACATCTATGTCATTGAATACAATTGGCATCGCAACCACAGACTTTTTGCCAACCTCTATCAATTCACATAAATATTCGCCACCTTGGCCATTAAATAGAGAAACTTGCTCACCAACTTTCATTCGAAGAACGCGACCGATATGGCCTGCAGCATCATCATCAAGTTGAACTGGGGTTGATAAAACAATATCGCTTGCTTGGTAAATATGAGGAACGCGCATGATGACCTTAAGATAAATAGCTAATATGGCTATGGTATGAAAGGCTGGGCTTGGGTGCAAATACTATTGTTACTGGAACAGAGCTAACTGTTGAGCTTTTCACTTAACGCGTCTAAATCTTGAGGGGTTTCTGCAATGTCACTTTGGCATGATAAGTGGTTGTTTTGTGCTTCATCTGCGACAGGCGTAAATTGAAAACCTTGCTCGCTTTCACTGACTAAAAAGCGCACGCTATGAAGCGAGTTATAAATAAAGCGTTGATTGTCATCAGCTAAAAGATAATCCGTTTGGTTGAATAAAACACCGTCAATTTCGTGATGCTCATGTAAGTAGGTTGCCAGCTCAGAGACGCTAATTTCATTCGCGAAGTCACAGTAACAATAATCTTTGATAAGTTGATCAAACATCAGCCTAACTAATTGGCGAGTATTTGCACCCGCTGATACTAGTGTGCTGTTTTTTGAGGCGCCAAAATAGTGCTCAGTAAATCGTCTACTAAACTCACTGTCATTATCAATCAATAAAAAGTTACTTACTTGAAACGGCATAAGGCCCCGCATTTTGGGTATTTTCAATAATTAAATTGAAAACATACTTATTAGTAAATAGCCTATAGCGCAAAAAACTGCAAACTCAATGCAGGCTATCCCAATGTTATCTTGATGATCAATCTCAAGCGCAGTATCAATATTAGGTAAAGAGATGTACTTGATGATGGACGTTAATATATACAGTAATAACCACATCGAGCCGCAATGTAAAGCTAATGTGAATAAGTTTTCGACCATTTTACCATTGTGGAAGGTAGCGCTGGCTAAACCAGCGTACATTGCTAATGCGAGGCCTATTGATTTTCCCGCATAACGAATGCCAATAGAGGTATTTTCTAGGTTAAAGTTGCTTTGTAATGAAGCACCTTGGTTTGCTTTTGCAAAACGGTATTCTCGTATTTTGCTGTCTAAGGCAAAAAAACCTTGTAGTAAAAAGAAGCTAACAAAAGCAATCAATAAACTACTAAACCCTTGGGTGTGGGACCAATTATATAATCCTAATGAAATTATGCAGTTAGCTATTAACATGCCAGAATCAACCATGGCTGCACATACATTTTGTTTTAAAATAGCGGCTTCTTCGTTAAAACGGTACAAAATCCATTTTCGATGAATTAGGTGACCAACTTTAATAAACGCGAACAACAGCACGATTAGAATCATAATTTTTAATGGGTTCGATTGTGCGGCGCTAAGGCTTATTTCATCAAATAAATAGGCAATGGTTGCAATGACTACAGTAATCTCTGAGGCAAAACTGATCCCCATTGCAAAGTTATCATGCTGCGCAAGCTCTTCTTTTAAAGCTTGTTTTGCCTTTAAGTGGTTTAATCCACGCAAACTAAAGACTGCGATACAAATAACTGTAAAACAAATAGCAATAGCCACTAAACTAGTGTTAGATAAAGACAAATATGACATGGTTAACCTAATTGGTTTTAGTATGTTAGTTATTCTAGTATGGATATGCTTGATATAAAAGAGAGTTTTTAATGAGTAAAAGTGCAATATTCCCCCAGCAATTACAAAAACTTGGCGAAGAACGATTTTCAGCGCTTTATGGGCAGCGGACGATTAATAAAAAAATAGTCCAATTATTGGGGTTAAGTGACTTTGCATGGCGCTGTCTCGACGCTCAGCCTGAACTCATTGATATGTTACTCTGTGAGCATGAAATGTCTCTTCGCGACTGCCCATGTCCATTTTTAGATTTTGACTTAACAGAATTAGAAGAAGCCGCAGGGTATAAGATTTTGCGCCAGTATCGTCAACGTTATTGGCTTAAAGTTGCCTTTCTCGATCTATGCTGTGGCAATGAAATTGCCGATAGTATTAACTATATTTCGCAATTGGCTGACAGCCTCATAAACGGCGCTAACCAATGGGCATTTTCACAGGTAGCTAAAGTGAATGGGCAGCCTGTAGATGAACAGGGCAATCCAATCCCTATGCTCGTTTTAGGTATGGGTAAACTCGGTGGACGAGAACTCAACTACTCTTCAGATATCGATTTGATTTTTGCTTACCCTCATACAGGCAAGACACAAGGTGGTAGGCGCTCTTTAGAAGCCCAAGTTTTTTACACCAAGGTCGCTCAAAAATTAATTGCAGCACTTAATCAAAATACAGCTGATGGCCAAGTGTTTCGTGTGGATATGCGATTACGCCCCTTTGGTGAAAGTGGCCCTTTAGTGATGAGTTTTAATGCCATTGAAGATTATTACCAAGAGCAAGGTCGAGAGTGGGAACGATATGCCATGCTCAAAGGGCGTTTAATTGGAGCACCTACTAACTACACTAACGAGTTTTATCAATTGTTAAAACCGTTCGTATACCGAAGATATATTGATTTTTCCGTCATTGAATCATTACGAAAAATGAAGCAAATGATAGCCCAAGAAGTTCGCCGTAAAGGCCTTACAAATAATATAAAGCTAGGGGCTGGAGGGATCCGCGAAGTTGAATTTGTCGTTCAAGCGCTGCAAATGGTACGTGGTGGCCGAGAAGCAAATTTACAAACGCAATCATTAATAAAAGCGTTGGCTCAACTAAGTAAAAACCAAGTTATTGCTCAAAGTGAAGCGCAGCTATTAGAACAAAATTATTTATATTTGCGAAAGATAGAGCAGTACTTACAGATTTTTGATGATCAGCAAACTCAGACTTTGCCTGATGATGAACTCAATCAACAGCGCTTAAATTATTTAACAGGCTACAGCGATTTTGAGCAAACGCTCGCAGATATAAATGTCAAAATGACCGCCATCCATGGTGAGTTCGAATTAGTTATAGGCTATGAGAATGAACCTGACGACCCTTGTGAAAGTGCTTTTGTTAGTGCCTGGGAGCATGGTGATATAAGTCTGCTCACGGAGCCAAATGATGCATGGCAGCAACCACTAAATGACTTTAAAGGGCGCTTAGCTAAGGCAAAAATAGGGCTGCGCGGCCGTGACATTCTCGACAAACTGATGCCACTGTTGTTAAAGCAGCTTTCGCAGTGCAATGCTTCAGGTGATGTTTTTAGAATGATTAGCCAAGTGCTTAATAAAATTATTTCGCGTACTGCATACCTTGAGCTGCTTTTTGAAAACCCAGGAGCATTGAAACAGCTTGTGTCTTTATGCTGTCACAGCAAATGGATTGGAGAACACATTTCTCGCTATCCTATTCTACTCGATGAACTTATCGATCCTGCAGTGCTTTATAAACCTACATCGCTTAGCGCTTATAAAGATGAAATTCGTCAATACTTTTTACGTATCGATAACGAAGATTTAGAGCAGCAAATGGAAGCGCTACGTCAATTTAAGCAAACTCATCAATTGCGGATTGCTGCGGCTGATGCTACTGGCGTGCTTGATGTTATGAAAGTGAGCGATCACCTGACAGCACTTGCAGAAGCGATTGTAGAACAAGCGATTAATATAGCGTGGCAGCAAATGGCTTTACGGTTTGGCACACCGCCTAAAACAAACGACGAAAACAAAGGGTTTGGAGTGATTGCGTATGGTAAAACTGGCGGCTTTGAAGTTGGCTATGATTCCGATTTAGATCTTGTTTTTGTTCATAATCACGATGGCACAAGTCACACGAATGGCGATAAAGGAATTTCTTCTAGACAATACTATTTAAAGCTAGCTCAGCGTTTAATGCACTTATTCAACACTCGCACAGCATCGGGTATCCTTTATGAACTCGACACAAGGCTCAGACCCGAAGGCGCATCAGGGTTAATGGCTATAAACCTAGAAAGCTTTAATCATTACCAACAAACTCAAGCATGGACATGGGAGCATCAAGCGTTGGTTCGTTCACGCATGATTTTCGGCCAAGTTGAGCTGGTGGAGCGATTTGCACAAATTCGTCTTGCAATATTATGCCAAGCCCGTGATCAACAACTGTTGCGTGATGACGTTATTAAAATGCGGGAAAAAATGCGTGGTCACTTAGCCAAGGGCAGTAGTCTGTTATTTGATTTAAAGCAGGATGCAGGTGCAATGACTGATATTGAATTCATAACACAATATTTAGTACTTAAAAATGCGCATACATTTGAGCAGCTAACGACTTACTCGGACAACGTTAGAATTTTAACCGATGCGGCAAAATTAGGATGTATCAGTCAAAAAGTTAAAGAAGGGCTGATAGCGGCCTATATTGATTATCGCTCGCACTATCATGTCCTAAGTCTTGATCAAAAAGGACGTTGTATTGAACGTGAGCGTGTTAAGCAACATATTGATTTAGTGGTTAATGCTTGGCGCAGCATTTTTGCATTAGACAAATAGGGTCAACAGACCCTAACTTTTTAAACGGCGGCAGTTTTCACGTACATATTCAGAGGGTAGTTCGGTAATAACGGCTGCTCTTTGTTTATAACAAAAAAACGTGTACACCTCATTTTCAAAGTCATCGTTGATTGCACGGCCAACTTGATACAAGGTGGAGTTAAAATTACTGTCGACGCGAAAATGATCTTTAACAACATAATCTTTACTTAGATACCAATACAAAACAATGTCTTCTTCGCGAGCGTAATTAGAAAGCACTTTTTTTAATGTAGATCCATTTTCAAAACGTCTTGGCATTAACTCTCCAGACCAATTGGGCGTTGATGGCTCAACAACTTTGGCTCGCTCAATCAATGCAGCATCAATATTTACGTCAGGCGCAGAGAGTTTTAATACATATTTATCACGCTCATTACTTTTGTTTATTTGGTTGCGTAAAGACGCATAAAAACGAGACAGCCCTTGCGCAGCGGCATTGGTCGATTCTTTTACGTTAACGACAGGGCCGTGGCCAAATAAAAAATAAAGAGCAGCCAATATGAGAATAACAGCTAATGATAAATGCTTAACCCAAAACCACATAATTAATACTCTTGTTTATTTTTGTTTATAAAATCATATTCAAAACGCAAAGTCACCTGCTACTTGTAATAAGACGGTGCATTTTCATCAGGACGAGTTTTAAAACGCCTGTGTAACCACATATACTGCTCAGGTGCGATGTTGACTGCTTGCTCCATACGTTGATTAACCCGTGTTACATCGGTTTTATCATCGCCGCTAGGGAAGTTATTGAGCACGGGTAATACTTCCAAATGATATTTCCCCTGTTCATCACGGCGACTTGTAAGACTGACAACTTCGCAATGTTTACTTGCAGAAAAAAGTAAGGTACCAGTCGTGCTTGCTGCATCGGGTACTGCAAAAAATGGCACAAATTCACAGCGTTTACGGCCATAATCTTGGTCCGGTAAATAATAACAAACCTTTTTATTTTTAAGCGCTTGTAATAGACCTTTTACATCTCGCTTGCCCACGAGGTACTCATTGGAGCGTAAACGGCCTTTTGTAGTAAAGTATTCCATTAATGGGTTGTTATGGGGGCGGTAAAAGCCAACACCTTGGCACTTGATACCCATTACACGGCCAGTCATTTCCAAATGCAGCATGTGAGGCACCAAAAGCAGCGCGCCCTTTTTTGAGCGCTGAATGCTCTCTAGGTGCTCAATGCCTTTAAATGAACCGCATACTTTGTTTATTCGCCATTGTGGCCACCACCATGCCATACCGGTTTCCATCATTGCAATGCCAGTATTTTCCATATTCTTTAAAACGAGCTGTTGCTGTTCTTGGGCCGATAATTCTGGAAAGCATAGTTTGACGTTTACTTCAGCAATATGACGGCGCTTTTTCATAAAGCGGTGAACTAATCGGCCTAAATACTTGCCCATGGCTAACTGTAATTTTTGCGGAAGCCAAGAGATTACATAAAGGAAAAACACACCTACCCACGTAAGCCAATAACGGGGACCTAAAAAAGACAACTTAAAAGCAGAAGAGTTAACCACAAAAACATCTCAAACGTTAAAAAAGGCAGTTTAACTGTAAGCGATAAAAAATACAAAAAAGCCAGCATAAAGCTGGCTTTTAAAAGAAATTTTAAAGTTGTTTAAATTTCCTTTAAACCTTGGTTAATGGCAACTAAGTCTTCGCTCGTTAATGTGCCAGCAGCTTGTTTTAAGCGCAATGTAGAAACAACATAACGATAACGAACATTCGCTAAGTTACTTTTTGCGTTAAATAGATTCTGTGTGCTGATGAGTACGTCAACAATAGTACGTGTGCCAACTTCAAAGCCTGCTTCAGTCGCTTTTAGCGCACTTTCAGCTGAAACAACAGCTTGTTCAAGCGCTTTGAAAGTTGCAATGTCTGATACAACTTGATTATAAGATGTAATTACAGAGCGGGTAACACCACGAAGTGAAGACTCTAAATCTTCACTCGCTGCAACATAAAACGCACGTGCTTGGTCTGTCGCAGCCGTTGTTGCTCCACCAGAGTAGATTGGTACACTAAAGTTAAGGCCTACTGTTGTGCTATCACCACGAGGCTTCATATTATTACGCGCAGTGTCAGTTAATGAATCGCCATAAGTTGCGCTAAGAGTTAATTTTGGATAATGCCCTGCTTGAGCCAAATCGATTTGATCTTTCGCGATATCAACAGTGACTTTCGCAACTTGAAGGTTCAAATTGTTTTGTTCGGCTATTTTTACGAAATCAACCGATTGTTTGTTAGGTTTAACCGTTGAAAATGTCTCGGTGTTTAAAGTATCGAGTTTTGCATGATATTTACCGGTTATTTCACGCAGTAACTCACGTGCTGTTTCAACTCCATTTTTAGCAACAATTTCTTGTGCGACTGAGTTATCGTACTGCGCTTGTGCTTCGTGTACATCAGTTATCGCTGTTAGGCCAACGGCATAGCGCTGCTTTGTTTGCTCGAGTTGACGTTCAATAGCACGTTTTTCAGATTGCACAAATTCAAGCTTATCGATAGCACTCAATACGTTAAAGTAACCATCTGCTACGCGTACAATCAAATCTTGTTGTGCAAAGTCATATTGTGCTGTTGCTTGTAAAGCTTGTTTATCTGCAATACCAAGAGAATTCCATGCACCTAAGTCAAAAAGAGTTTGGTTTAAAGTTAAACCACGGCTGAAGGTGTCAGATTCACTCTCTATTTTTGCATAACCAAGGGCATCGGTGCCATCATATGAGGTGCCATCTCTTTTTTCATAACCCATCGAGAAACCGATTTGAGGAAGTAAGGCACTTAAAGCACGGTCACTGTTATAAGATTGCGCATCGGCTTGAGCCTTTGCTTTTAAAACAGTGGGATCATTTGCAGTGGCGATTTCGTATACTTGTAATAGATCTTCAGCATTTGATGCTGTAGCAGTCAATGCACATGATAAACCGATCAGCGCAGATAAAATGTTCTTTTTCATTGGTCGTTCAGTCCTTAGACAATTTGCGTACTAAAAGCATGTTAACCTGTTTTGTAAAATAACAACAAAAAAATTGTGTAAAACAGCGCAAACAAGTGTAACAGAATATAATAGCTCACAAACATTTTGAGTTAAGCAACAAATAATGGAGCTGTAATGGCAAACAAAATAATCAATCAATTTAACAATGATGATGTCAAATTGGAGCCAATTGAAAATTTATATGATGGCTTTTTTAAAATTAACTTATACCAGTTTAAACACGCGTTGTTTGCAGGTGGAGAGTCACAGACCATCAAACGCGAAATTTTAGAGCGCGGAGATGCGGTGGCTGTATTGCCCTATGATCCTAAAACAGATCAACTATTACTCATTGAGCAAATTCGCATTGGCGCTATACGTAGTAAGGACTCGCCTTGGTTGCTTGAATGTATAGCTGGAATGACAGACCAAAGCACCGATTATGAAGCAGTGGTCAAACGCGAAGCACTTGAAGAAGCGGGGCTTGAATTACAGCACCTAGAGTATATGTTATCTTATTTATCTAGCCCGGGTGGAACGACAGAGCGGTTATATTTGTACTTAGCGCTTGCGGATTTGAGTAATTTGCAAAGTGGTGTTTTTGGTCTTGAAACTGAAGGCGAAGATATTAAGACTCACATCATAAGTTTTAACGATGCCATTGCGCGTTTAAATAATGGTGAAATAGACAATGCAGCCACTGTGATTTCATTACAGTGGCTGGCGCTAAATCGTGAGCGTGTACTAAATCAATCTAAATAAGCTACCTTTAACCATTAACTTTAGGGCGCAAATTTGACATCAATAGCAGTGAAACAACGATATATTCAAAGTCTACCTAAGTACCTTACTTTATGTGAGCACAACTATTTGCGCGCATTAAAGTTATTGCCAGCTAAAAAAGAGATAGCAGAAAAACGCCAAGTACAATTAGGGGGACATCAATTTGAAATTAAAATAGATGGTTGTGCCAAATACACCATGGATATCTCAATTACTCAACTATCGGGCACGATTAAGCGGATGAGCCCTCTTTTTTTGACGGTCAGACTTTATCACGACGCTAAGGTAGCTGAAATTATCCATCATGATTATCATCAAAGAATTAAGCCTTCTTATGGTTACCCCAATCCACTAATGCATCAAAAAGATGAAAAATATCAACTTAATGCATTTTTATATGATTGGTTAGTGGCATGCGTTGAAAGTGGCCGCTCTGTACTGAATTGGGATGTAAACAATGGCTTGGTTTGATGATAGCTTAAAGCTTGATACAAAGACGTTAAAACTTGCGCACATTACCGACAGCCACTTATTTGCACAATCTGATGGTGAATATTTTGGTGTTAATACGGCCCAACACTTCGCTGCATGTTTGTCGCACATGGCAACACAAAATTTCGATTGTGTGATTTTTGGTGGTGATTTAACACAAGATCATAGCCAAGAGTCGTATACGTTATTTGCTCAATTAATTGAGCAATCGCCATTAAGCTGCCCAGTTGTTTGGCTGCCAGGTAATCATGACGAGATTGAGTTACTGACACAGTTAAGTAACAAGCAGATTTCAAATGCCAAGCTCATTAATGCAGATGGTTTTGATATTTTACTTCTTAATTCAAAAGGCATTACACCTGCTGGGTGGGTTACACAATCACATTTGGATGATATTACTAACTATTTAGCCTCATCACAGCGCCAAAGCATTGCTTTTTGCCATCATAACCCTTTGCCTATTAACGGGTATTTAGATAAACACATGTTGGAAAATGGTCCGCAATTACTCAATGTATTGAATAACAGTAATCAAGTTAATTGGCTTTTTCATGGACATGTTCATAATGACTATGACTTTCACTTTCGAAATGTGAATGTAGTTGCCACTCCAGCAAGTTCGGTACAATTTACCAAAAATACATCACAATGGTTGCAGCAAAACCTCGGGCCTACGTATCGAATGATGACTGTATTTAAAAATCATGAAACACAGAGCTTATGCTGTGAAACGGATGTAATATGGCTAAAAGAGTAATCTATATTCACGGTTTTAATAGCAGTGAAAAGTCATATAAAGCTGTGCGCTTTGGTGAGTATATGGCACACTACAATGTAGAATATTGTGTACCGCGCTTAAGTCACGAACCATTGCATGCAATAATTCAACTGGAGCAATTATTAACGCCAAACTCGGTTTTGATAGGTAGCTCACTAGGTGGGTTTTATGCCACTTATTTATCACAAAGGTATCAGCTTCCTGCAGTGCTAATAAACCCTGCGGTTAAGCCGTTTTTATTATTAAGTTCATTTTTAGGGTCGAATTATAACCCGTATCAAGATACCCATTACGAACTAAATAAAAGCCATATTAATGCGTTAAAAGCACTTTTTGTAACACAGTTGAAGCAGCCCTCGCTACTGTATTTATTACAACAAACTGGCGATGAAGTACTCGGATTTGAGCAAGCAGTAAAATATTATTCGCAATGCAAACAGCATGTTGAATTTGGAGGTGATCATAGTTTTAAAAACTTTGAGAGCACCTTTGAAAGCATTGTGGACTTTCTTAAAATCACGTAAAACATAGCTAAGCACATAAAAAGATAAAAACTATGAGTCAGCAAAATTATAACGCCGAAGCCATTGAAGTATTAAATGGCTTAGAACCAGTTAAACGTCGTCCTGGTATGTACACTGATACCACACGGCCCAATCATTTAGGCCAAGAAGTCATCGACAATAGTGTGGATGAAGCGATGGCTGGGCACGCGAGCAAAATAGATGTCATTCTGCATGAAGATAACTCGTTAGAAGTTTCAGATGATGGTCGTGGTATGCCTATTGATATTCACCCTGAAGAAGGTATTCCGGGTGTTGAACTGATTTTTACCAAACTACATGCTGGTGGTAAGTTTTCAAATAAAAACTACCAGTTTTCAGGCGGTCTCCATGGTGTAGGTATTTCAGTTGTAAATGCATTATCAACGCGAGTTGAAGTGATTGTTCGTCGCGATGCCCAGCAATTTATGATGGCATTTGAAAATGGCGATAAAGTTGAAGACCTCAACGTTATTGGTACAGTGGGTAAACGCAATACGGGCACTACTGTTAGGTTTTGGCCTGATGCAAGCTATTTTGACTCGGCAAATTTTTCTCTGACGAAGCTGCATCATTTATTAAAAGCTAAAGCGGTTTTATGCCCAGGTTTACGAATTAAGCTAATCAATAAGCAAACCAAAGAAACCCAAGAATGGTATTACGAAACGGGCTTGCGAGATTATTTAAATGAAGCAGTGAAAGGCTATGAGGTCATCCCTAAAGATCCGTTTACTGGCGAATTTTCAAGCTCGACAGAAGGCGCTGATTGGGCGGTTGTTTGGTTGCCAGAAGGCGGCGAGTCGATTGCTGAAAGTTATGTAAACTTAATCCCAACAGCGCAAGGCGGTACGCATGTTAATGGCCTTCGCCAAGGTTTGCTAGAAGCAATGCGTGAGTTTTGTGAGTTTAGAAACTTGCTTCCTAGAGGGGTAAAACTAACGCCAGATGATATTTGGGAGCGTTGTAGCTATGTTTTATCCGTTAAAATGCAGGACCCACAGTTTGCCGGTCAAACTAAAGAAAAATTATCCTCTCGGTCTTGTTCAGCATTTGTATCGGGGATAGTTAAAGATGCATTTAGCCTTTGGCTAAATGAACATACAGATATTGCAGAGCTGTTATCTGAACTGTGTATCTCTAATGCGCAACGCCGACTACGCGCGGCGAAAAAAGTAGTGCGTAAACGTGTAACAGCAGGACCTGCATTACCAGGTAAATTAACCGATTGTAGTGCCGCTGATAATGACCGTACTGAACTTTTCTTAGTGGAGGGTGATTCAGCAGGCGGGTCAGCTAAACAGGCGCGAGATCGTGAGTTTCAAGCGATAATGCCCTTGCGTGGTAAAATCCTAAATACATGGGAAGTTGAGTCTGGACAAATATTAGCCTCACAAGAGGTGCATGATATTTCGGTTGCATTAGGAATTGATCCTGATTCAAATGACATTTCAGGCTTACGCTACAATAAAATATGTATATTGGCTGATGCTGATTCGGATGGGCTGCATATTGCGACGCTTTTATGTGCATTATTTGTTCGTCACTTCCCTACCTTAATTAAGGAAGGACATGTGTATGTAGCTATGCCGCCACTATTTAGAATCGACATCGGTAAAGATGTGTATTATGCACTAGATGAAGATGAAAAAACGGGCATATTAGCGCGAATCGAAGCAGAGAAAAAACGCGGTAAAGTGAACGTACAACGATTTAAAGGATTGGGTGAGATGAACCCATTGCAACTTCGCGAAACAACGATGGATCCCAATACACGCAGGTTGGTGCAATTGACACTGGACGAAGAAGAGCAGACCTTAGAAATGATGGACATGTTGTTGGCTAAAAAACGCTCATCTGATCGCCGTCAATGGCTAGAAGATCATGGAAATCGTGCGCAAGTATAAACTCGAAGGTATCTTATGTATCGACAACAAAATAGCAGTTTACTATTAGCTAGTTTACACCGCTTAACAATAAGCTGCTTTTTTGTTTATTGTTTGTTTGTATCAGCCGCTAGTTCAGGCGCGATACAAGAAGATAAATGGTTAGAGGAAAAAATATCAACTGCTGAAAAAAACAGTATCAAACACCCAAGTTTAGCCATTGATTACCTACTGGATTTACTTCGCAATAATGGCGGGAAATTAACCGATTTACAACATTCGAAGTTACAAATAGAGCTTGCAAGAAACTACCTTTTTAATGGTCAGTTGAGCGAAGCTCAAGCTTTAGAACAACAAATTAGTGAGCACTTGGATGAGCTGGATGTAACAACTCAGATTCATTATTGGATGATAAAGTCAGATATAAATATGTATTTGGGAAGTGCCGAACTTGCCTTAGCAAATTTAAATAAAGCGAAAGAGCTGGTTGAACCTCTTAATGATAGCGTTTTACTTGCAGATGTTTACTCGGATTTAGGCGATTTTTATTTAAATAACCATGATGAAGTCAATGCGATAGATTACTTTTATAAGGCTTACGCATTGGTTCGCTCAAGTGGGAATAGACTAAAGCTAGCGTATCTTGATGGCAGCATTGCACGAACGTATGAAGCGTTATTTGATTATGAAAAAGCCATTGAACTACAAGAAAAGGCGCTTAAATACTTTTTAGAAAACGATCTTAAGTTTGACACTATGGTGTCATATTATTATTTAGCTAAAACGTATTTAGATGTTGGCCGTGCTGGCGATGCAAATGAATTAGCCAATAGAATCTTAACAATAAATGATAAGTTAAATACCCCCAGTTTTGATTACTATGCTTATATTTTACTGACTCAAGGTTATTTAGCATTGGATAACTTGGTAAAAGCCGAGCATTTTTTGAGTTTAAGTGCCTCTTGGTTATCAGAAATCGAAGATATTAAAAGTATTATTAGATACCAATTAATTCAGGCTCAGATAGAGATTGAAAAAGGTGAGTTGGATTTAGCTTTACGAACTTTTGACAGCGTTGAAGAAAAAATTAAAACCATTCCAGTCCAAAATAGTATTACTTTTAGACTCCAGCTCATTGAACTAAAAAGTAGACATGCCATTTTAACTGAACAGTACCAGCAAGCTGTCGCTTTTCAGCAGGCTTATATTAACCTCAATAAGCAGTATTTTAATAAAGTGAGGGAGCTATCTCGCTCTCGCTATAAAGTGCAATTTGAATTGAAAAAAACCGAACTTGAAAACCAACTTCTAGAAAAAGATAAAGAGCTAAAAGACGCCAGATTAACAGAGTTTGAGCAACAGGAAGTACTCCAAAAAACAATCATGGTAAGTGTATTATTGCTATCAGTGGTGTTTTTACTTTTTGCATGGCGCCAATACAGACTTAAACGAAAGTTTAGCGTACTTGCCAATACTGACTATTTAACGGGTGTTGCAAATCGTAGAAAAATAATGGATCTAGCAGAGCTGCAATGGCAGGAACTATCGAAAACTGACAGTCGCTTCTCTCTTATTAGTTTTGACTTGGACCACTTTAAAAGAATTAACGACGAATATGGGCATCCTGTGGGGGATCTTGTATTAAAAAGAGTGGTGATATTAGCTCAACAAGCTATTCGTAATATTGATTGTTTAGGCAGGATTGGCGGCGAAGAGTTTTTAGTTGTGTTAAATAATACAAATCAAACCGAAGCAACTGAAATTGCATATCGCATCAAAAGTGCAATAGAAAAAGAGACTATAGATTGTGAAAATGGGCAAACAGCAAAAGTCACTGTCAGTTTGGGGGTTACTCAAAAAAGCAGCCAAACTGACACATTCAAAGACTTACTGAAGCAAGCAGATAAAGCCTTGTATTCAGCTAAAACGAAGGGTCGAAATAGGGTGGAAGTTTATGAATAAATTACGCATGTTATTCGTTTTACTTGGGTGTTTAAGTATGCCAGCTTTTGCAGTGGACATACTCAAAGAGCTGAGTGTGGCTGACGGGTTCAAAATTAGTTTATTCGCAGATGATGTAGATAATGCAAGGCAGCTGGCAGTATCAAAAAAAGGGATTGTTTACGCCGGCTCTCGTAAAGCTGGTAAGGTGTATGCGCTGATTGATCACAACAGTGATGGCGTTGCAGATAAAAAAATAGTGATTGCGAAAGATTTGAATATGCCCTCGGGCTTGGCAATGAAAAACGGTGACTTGTACGTTGCAGAAGTTGAGCGAATTATTCGTTTTAAAGATATCGATAAACACTTAAAAAAACCAACGTATGAAGTAGTTTATGATCAATTTCCTACCGATCGCCATCATGGTTGGAAGTTTATTCGCTTTTCACCGACGGGTGAGTTAATAGTGCCTGTTGGTGTACCATGTAATGTGTGTGCTGAAAACGAAAAATACGGGCGTATATTCTCATTAAATATAGACACAAAAGAAATTCAAACCATTGCCAAAGGGGTGCGAAACTCAGTTGGGTTTGATTATCACCCTAGTACGCAAGCATTCTGGTTCAGCGATAATGGCCGCGATATGATGGGCGATGACCTGCCACCTTGTGAAATTAACCGTGTTAGCGAAGAGGGGGATCATTTTGGCTTTCCTTATGTCCATGCGGGTTCAATTTTAGATCCCGAGTTCGGCATAGGCAAAAACATTACTGATTACAAAGCACCCGCTTTAGCGCTTGGAGCCCATGTTGCTCCATTAGGTGTGCATTTTTATAAGTCAAAACAATTTCCAGTAAACTATCAGCAGCAGTTATTTGTGGCTGAACATGGTTCATGGAATCGCAGTAAAAAATCAGGATATAAAGTGGCTGTTGCCACTATTGAGCAAGGACGTGTGATAAAATACACGCCGTTTATAACGGGCTTTATGAAAAACGAAGAAACGTTGGGTCGTCCGGTTGCGTTTGCAGAACTTGCCGATGGCAGCTTATTGATCTCAGATGATTATGCCAATGTGATCTACCGTGTAAGCTATAAAAAAAATTAGGTAGGCTTTGATGAGTGATACAGATACCTTGCTGATGCAAGGAATTGAGCAACAAACAATGGGGCGTTTTACTGAAGACGCTTATTTGAATTATTCCATGTATGTGATCATGGATAGAGCATTGCCACATATTGGTGATGGCTTAAAACCAGTTCAGCGTCGTATTATTTATGCTATGAGTGAGCTGGGTTTATCAGCTGCGGCTAAATATAAAAAATCAGCGCGTACCGTTGGTGATGTACTTGGTAAATATCATCCCCATGGTGACAGTGCCTGTTACGAAGCTATGGTGTTAATGGCGCAACCATTTTCATACCGATATCCGCTCGTGGATGGACAAGGCAACTGGGGTGCTGCAGATGACCCTAAATCATTTGCTGCAATGCGTTATACGGAAGCGCGTTTATCTAAGTTTTCAGAAGTATTACTAAAAGAGCTAGGCCAAGGCACTGTTGATTGGACCCCAAACTTTGACGGTACAATGAATGAGCCGCAGGTGCTACCAGCTCGTCTGCCGCATATACTCCTTAACGGTATTACAGGTATTGCAGTCGGCATGGCCACCGACATTCCACCTCACAATGTACGTGAAGTGGCTAGTGCGTGCTGCTTACTGCTTGATAAACCTAAAACAGAACTTAACGAGATTTTAGAACTCGTTTACGCGCCTGACTACCCAACAGACGCTGAAATAATCACGCCAAAAGCTGATATTCAAAAAATTTATCAAACAGGGCGTGGTTCTATAAAAATGCGCGCTGTGTATACCCAGGAGCAAGGTGATATTGTGATCACTGCGTTGCCGCATCAGTGTTCTGGTAGTAAGGTACTTGAGCAAATTGCAGCTCAGATGAACGCAAAAAAATTACCAATGGTGGCTGATTTACGTGATGAATCAGATCACGAAAACCCAACACGCATCGTTATTATCCCGCGGTCAAATCGAATAAAAGCAGAGCCACTAATGGCGCACTTATTTGCTACTACCGATCTTGAAAAAAATTACCGTGTTAACTTAAACATGCTAGGCCTTGATGGTCGTCCACAAGTAAAAGACTTACGCAGTATTTTAACTGAATGGCTGGTATTTAGACGTGAAACAGTACGTCGTCGCTTGCAGCATCGTTTGGATAAAGTTCTCGCTCGTTTACATATTTTAGAAGGTTTATTAGCGGCCTTTTTAAATATTGACGAAGTGATTGAAATAATTCGTACTGAAGATAAGCCAAAACCTGTTTTGATGGAGCGTTTCGACATCTCTGAAATTCAGGCTGAAGCGATTTTAGAGTTAAAGTTACGTCACTTAGCAAAACTTGAAGAGTTTAAAATTCGTGGTGAACAAGACGAGTTAGCAAAAGAACGTGACAAGCTTGAACTTACTTTAGGCTCAGATCGTCGTATGTCGACATTACTGAAAAAAGAAATTCAAGAAGCCGCTGAGCTCTATGGTGATGACCGCCGCTCACCAGTTGTTGAACGTATTGAAGCAAAAGCATTGAGCGAAAAAGACCTTATCCCGTCAGAGTCAGTCACCGTAGTGCTTTCTGAAAAAGGCTGGGCACGTGTTGGTAAAGGCCATGATATAGATGTTGAAGGTCTTAACTACCGAGCGGGTGATGAGTACAAAGCGTCGGCACGGGGTAAGAGCAATCAACCCGCAGTATTTTTAGACTCTGCAGGGCGAGCATTTGCCACTGATGCGCACGGTTTGCCTTCAGCACGCAGTCAAGGTGAGCCAATGACAGGGCGCTTTAATCTAACTACAGGTGCTAATTTTGAGCACGTTGTAATGGGAGAAGATAAGCAAGTCTTACTAATGGCTTCAGACGCTGGCTATGGTTTTATTACTGATTTTATCGATTTAGTGAGTAAGAATAAAAACGGTAAAGCGCTAGTTAGTGTGCCAAAAGGTGGACAGTTATTAGCACCTATTCGGGTTAATGATGTAGCGACAGATTACTGTATGGCGATCTCAAACGAAGGCCGGATGTTACTGTTTCCACTTCGTGATTTGCCAAAACTAGGTAAAGGTAAAGGCAATAAAATAATTTCTATCCCAAGTGCAAAAGTACAAGCCCGTGAAGAGTTTGTAAAAGTACTCGCTGTTGTGCCGCAAGGTTCGAGCGTTACATTGCACGCAGGTAAGCGAAAGTTAACGCTTAAACCCAGCGATCTTGAACATTATCATGGCGAGCGCGGGCGCAGAGGTAATAAATTACCCAGAGGCTTGCAGCGCGTAGATGAAGCTGAAGTTGAACTTACTATCTCCAATGATGCTGAAGCTGAACAAAGCAGTTTAGAGTAATTTTACGCTAAAGCTAGCTTATCATTACACTCATTAAGAGACCTGCATTTGCAGGTTTTTTTATGTTTGTAACTTTTTCGTTCCTAAAAAGTTTACATTTTGTACCTAATAGTTTTAACTATTGGCGGTCTTCAGTTATGTGATTAAATAGCAGTAGTTAACATGGAGTTGTAAGTTTTTTATAAGGAATAAAGTATATGTATTTTAAAATTTTAGCTTTTACATTGTGCGCAGTGAGTTTGGTTGGTTGCTCAGAACACGATGAGGAATATTACGCAGGTAACCTTGAAGCAGCTCAAACAAAAGTAAAAGAGTGCGAAGAGCGCACAAAGCAAGCTTTTATCGAAAAAGACAAAGATAAACTACAGTCAATATCAGAGGATAAAGAATGTATAGCGGCAGATAAGATCTATCGAATTCACAAAAGTAAATTAAGAAAGATTGAATATGAGCAACAGCAGGAAAGGCTAAAAAAAGAGCAAGAGGAGAAATCTAAAAAGTTCGACGCTGAGTACAAAAAACATATTACCGAGCTTGAAACCTTATCCTATACTGATTTTTTAGTTGTTCAAGAGCAACACTGTAAACGCCTTACCTTTGAAAAAGTAAAACCTATTTGTAAAGCTTTTAATGAGTTAAAACCAATTAAAGAAAATGAACAAATTAATATTTTAAAGCAAAAGTATAAAGATAAGGAGCTAGAGGATTATAAAGACGGAGTCTGTAAGGGTCTTTCTTTTGATAAAATTCAATGCAGCTTGAGTAAGCAAGCAGTTCGTGAACAGCGAGAAGAAATAAAAACTTATTACCTTGATAATAGGGATGCCCTAAAAAAAGATTTTAATGAGTGCTCTAATAGATATTCAGCATTTAGAAAAGCCGGCAAACATCGCGAGGCAACGCAATCTCTAAAAGAATACAAATGCCAAATGGTAGGTAAAGCCGCTAGAGAGCTCAAAGTATACAGCTTTAAAAAACCAATTAGTTAGTATCAAGATAAATTTTAAGCGTACATGTGTGCGCTTAACTCTCGTTATACAGCCTAAATAACGCTATAATGCGTTTTAGAACGTAGAGGAGAATTCTGTTGTTAGCTTTTATCCGTATTTTAATCATGGCTTTGTTTATATTAGTAAGTTGTTTTTGTGGCTTATTACTGTGTGTAGTTAAACCCTTTCATAAGAACAATGTGCATGTAATTTCAAGTTGGTTTGGCTCAATGGCTAAAATGTTGGGTGTAAAGGTTGTTATTACTCGCCACCCTGATGCGCAAAATTCTGGCCCAGCTGTGTATGTTGCAAATCATCAAAACAATTATGACTTATTTACAATACCCGCTGCAGTGCCGCAAAGCTGCGTTAGCTTGGGTAAAAAAAGTTTGAAGTGGATCCCATTTTTTGGGCAGCTTTATTGGCTATCAGGTAACATACTCATTGATAGAGGTAATCGTTCGAAAGCCGCAGGAACTATTTCTAAAACAGCTGAAAAAATTAAACAAAAAGGATTGTCTATTTGGATGTTTCCAGAGGGCACTCGAAGCTATGGGCGCGGCTTACTGCCATTTAAAACAGGGGCATTTCATACTGCTATGAATGCAAGTGTACCTGTTGTACCTGTTTGTATGAGCACAACAGACAAAACCATTAAGCTAAATCGTTGGGACAATGGTACAATCTATATTGACATGTTAGCACCTCAGCACCTTGATAAAGAAATCGGTGCGCGTGAACACGCAAGTCGTATTCATACTATGATGGCTGCTAGAATAACCGAATTAGATGCCCAAGTGAGAGAAAAGTAATGGAAAATTGGCGTGAAATTAGTGAAGACATCGTCTCTTCTTTATTGGAAGATGGTTCTGATCCTGAAATTCTTTACGAAGTAGAGCACCACTTTGTTTGTGAAGACTTTGTAAAGCTTGAACAAGCAGCGCTAGCGGCATTTAAACTTGGCTATGACGTTGAAGAGCCAGCTGAGCTAGAGCTTGAAGATGGTGCAAAAATCTGGGGTTTTGACATTGTTGTTGAAGCCGAACTTGATGTTGAAGTAATCATGGAAGATGTTGATAAGCTTGCACAGCTTGCTATCGATACAGGCGTTGAGTACGACGGCTGGGGCACTTACTTCCAAGAATAAATTGTGATTCCGCCTAGGTTCTGGAACGAGAGCCTAGGTACGATTTATTACCAACCTGCTTAATCCACTCCAACTAACTTTATGCTCGTCGCGTGATTAAAAAACTAATCCATAATTCGTATTCGGTGTTTTACCTGTAGACATTTATTGTCATTAGTTGATAATAATATATTCGATTCTATAAAAGTAACGCAACCACATTTATGCTTATTTCCCTTCCTATTTCTGAGCTTGTGCCGGGTATGTTTGTAGACAGTGTCAGCAAGCAATATGAAGGTGTTGATAGCATAAAGATAAAAACACGTGGTTTAGTTCGTGATAAGTCGATTATTAAACGACTAGTCGCTGAAGGTGTTGCTGAGCTGGTTATAGATTTCACCCAAAGCGATGTCAAGATCCCGGCTAAGTACCAACCTAAGCCACAAGCGTCCCCCGAAAAAAAACCAGCGGTAAAAGCGAAGCCAGCAAAAGCAAAAAAAGCAATCAGTGTTGAGCAAGAATTTACAAAGGCAAGTGTGTCGTACGAGCAACACAATCGAAAATTACAGAGCTTATATGGTGATGTGACCTCAGGCTTAAAAATGAACCTTGCGTTGTTAGATGATATTGCCAAAGATATTGTGGCATCAGTTTTTCGCAATCACAATGCCATGGCAATACTAACGCGTATCAAAGATAAAGATATGTATAATTGGCGTCATATGACCAACTGCGCCATTTTAGTTACTGTTTTTGCCAAATATTTAGGTTACAAAGAAGCGATTGTACAAGAGCTTGCGATGGGGGCATTACTGCATGATTTGGGTCAAGCAAAGTTGCCTCAAGGTATTTTCTCAAAAACAGAAGAAGTGAATGACCTTGAAATGCAAGCAATCAAAAAGCATGTTGTGCAGAGCTTGGGGCTTGTTAAGGGCGAAAAAGGCATAACGCCATTGATGCTTGATATGATAGTTAATCATCATGAACGACTTGATGGCAGTGGTTACCCACGAGGGATCAGCGCAGATAAATTAAGTCGTCCAGCACGGATCATGGCAATTGTTGATGTGTATGATGCAATGAGCTCCGATAGGCCTCACCAACTTGGTACTGAGCCAATCAATGTGTTACGTTATTTACTCAGTAATAAAGATCTTTTTGATAGTGAGTTAGTACAACGTTTTATAAAGTGTTTAGGTGTTCACCCCGTTGGTACGGTTGTAAAATTGACTAATGAACGGTTAGGTCTAGTTACCCAAGGGAATCAGAAAAACCCAATCAAACCCAGTGTTAAAGTGTTTTATAATGCAAAGCATAACCATCACATAACACCAAAAGACGTCGATTTATCGGCAGAAGGCCATGACTTAAAAATTATCGCAAGTATCAAGCCGCTGGATTATCAGCTTAATTTGGCTCGTTTGTTAAAAGAGCACTTGCTTGCTTAGTTTTTTGGCAGCTTTTTTTGGCTGAATGCTTGGCTGAGAGTAATGCGCCGCCAAAACAACTCACCATTAATACCAGCCACAGCAATGTGCCTTGCTCTGAGTGAAGAGCTGCACAGCAACAAATTAATGCGACACATGCAGCTGCAATCGCACCTAGCCAATAATGATTTACGGGATTGTCGCATTCGCCAGCTCTGGTGCATGCACAATAATTTGCTTTGCAAAAACAATAAACGCTAGCACCGCAAAGAATAAGTGCCACAGCAATAAACCCAATCTCCATTGCTTTTCCATCCAGAATAAAACATTGCAAATAGTCTAATTGGCTACCAACAGCAAGTCAACGCAAATGATAATTAATTGCATCTGATTTTTTTGCTATCTCATCCGATGAGTTTTAAAAAACTGTTACTTTGATGTTAAAAAACGGTTTTTATGTGGTTTTTTAACGAATTGTTACAGTTTTTCGATAAAAATTAAGGTAGTGTAGCAAGGTTTTGAATATAGTAACTTGATCCTAAATAACCTGTACGCAGGTTAAAAATAACACACATGGGTATCCAAACTTTGTTTGGTTAAGGAAACACAATGAAATTTACTAAAACTCTTATCGCAGCATCGCTTGCTGTTATATCTGCTGACAGCTTTGCCGCTGCCTTTCAGTTAGCAGAGCAAAATGCATCAGGCCTTGGACGCGCATACGCAGGTGAAGCATCTGTTGCCGATGATGCTTCGGTCGTAGCACGTAACCCTGCGTTAATGTCAGTTTTTAAAGAAAAGCAACTCAGTGTCGCAGGTATTGCGGTAATTCCTGATGTCAGTTTGCGTGGCACAGAAGCGAGCAATGCATCAACAAATCCAAATCAATTAAATGATAGCAGCATTGCGCCTTCAGCAGTTATTCCGGCGGGCTACTTTGTTATGCCTGTAGATGACAAATTTTCAATCGGTTTTGGCGCTTTTTCTAACTTTGGTTTAGCTACCGAGTTCGATGCGGATTACCCTGCAGGTCAATTAGCGGGTGAAACGGAAATTGTTACTGTTAATATGAACGTCAGTGGTTCATATAAAATCAACGAACAGTTTAGCGTTGGTTTAGGCCTAAATTATATTTATGCTGATGCAAAAATTATTCGTAACTTTGGTGCAAACCCGTTCGGTGTTCCAGCTCAAACAGAAGCAGTTCATTTAGAAGGTGACGATACAGGCTTTGGTTGGAACGTGGGTGCAATGTACCAGCTAGATCAAAATAGCCGTTTTGGGTTTAACTACCGCAGTGAAACTGATATTACCTTTGACGGTCAATATTCAAATCAACTGCCTGCGTCAGCGCCATTTAATGGTCTTGCTGGTGCAAGTATTCCAGGCAGTGTGGAAATCACTTTACCAGCAATTGCTGAGTTTTCTGGCTCTCATCAGTTAGATGGTAAAACAGGTCTGCATTACAGTGTAATGTGGACTGGTTGGGAAAGCTTTGACAAGCTAGAAGCACAAGTTGAAGGCCTTAATAAGCCTGTATTCTCAAAAGAAGAGAACTTCTCTGACGCAATGCGTTACTCAATCGGTGCTGATTACCAGTTCAACGATGCTGTATTATTGCGTGCCGGTATTGCCTATGATGAGTCACCTGCAGATAAGAACCACATGTCTATCTCTATTCCAGATACAGACCGTTTTTGGTACTCGTTTGGTGTTAACTACACAATGAGCGAGCAATCAAACTTAGATATCGGTATGAGTATTTTACGTGGTAAAACGCAAAAGTTCACTGAGCCTGATAACTTAGGGCAACAGTGGGGGTTTGAGTCAAATGGCCACGCATATTTATTTGGTGCGCAGTATAACTACACGTTTTAAGTGAGTTAAAGGCAGCTTTCGCTGCCTTTTTTAAAATTGATAACCCACATGTATACCTACGGTGCCTTCTATTTGTTCAGTGTCTTTCTTTTCACAAAACACTAAACAGTCTCCATCTTCTTCTTTTACACCTGCGCTTAAGCCTAGTATCCAGCTCGTATTATCAATACCCTGGAAATAGTAATTTAACTTAGCAACAACATAGCCATCTTCAGCGACGGCAACCTGTTGACCAGCACTTAGACCGACAGTGGTATGTGCTGATAAAGAGTACTCGTAAGCGAGTGAATAGCCAATAACACCTACGGCAGCAGAAATCGCCTGTGAATCGTCAATTGAATATTTGTATTTAATCCCAGCATGACCGCCAAACTCATAAAACCCAGCGCCAGCAGAGAATGTATTTTTTGCCATAACTGAAGTACAGCAAAATGATATAGCCAATAGTGCTGATATAAAGAGTGTATTTTTCACTGTTAAATGATTCCTGTGATTTATAATTATCACGGAAAGTATAAGTGGGTGGACTTTAAATAGAAACAAAAAAGCGAGCTATAAAGCTCGCTTTTTCAGAAAAGTAAATAAGCGTCAGTGCTTATAAGCTTTCAATTTTCGCTTTTTGCTCAAGTAACTTGGCTTTAGCATCTGAATACTCAGCCAATTTTTCATGTTCTTTAGCAAGAACGGCCTCAGGTGCATTATTTACAAACTTTTCGTTGGCAAGTTTATTTTGCACTTGTGCTAGGCCTTTTTCAGCTTTTTCAAGCTGCTTAGCGATACGAGCAAGTTCAGCATCAACATCAATTAGACCTGCCATTGGGATCATGATCTCAAGGTTGCCTACGTATGATGTCGCACAAGCTGGCGCATCATCTTTGTTCTCTAGCAATGTGAATGCTTCAATTTTTGCAAGTGACGCTAAGAAGCTCTTGTTCTCTTCAATACGACGCTTGTCTTCCTCTGATGCATTAGCAAGTAACACTGAAAGTGGTTTGCTTGGGCTGATGTCCATTTCACCACGAATGTTACGAATAGCGACAATGAATTGCTTAACCCACTCTAAGTCTTCCATCGCTTTGGCATCAACACTGGCTGCATTATAAACAGGGAAGGCTTGAACCATGATGCTGGTGCTTTCTGTTTTAAGGCCTGCTAGAGGTGCAACGCGCTGCCAAATTGTTTCTGTGATGTATGGCATCATTGGGTGCATTAAGCGTAATAAGCTTTCAAGTACAGTGATTAGCGTGTGACGCGTACCACGTTGTTGTGCTTCATTACCTTTGAATAATACTGGCTTAGTGAGCTCTAAGTACCAGTCGCAGAACTGGTTCCATGTGAATTCATAAAGTGTATTAGCGGCAAGGTCAAAACGGTAGCTATCTAAGTGCTCAGTATACGTTTTAACGGTCGCTTCATACTGGCCTAAAATCCAGCGATCAGCTAGCGAGTACTCTTTAGCTGCATCGCTTGTAAAACCACAATCTTGTTCTTCGGTATTCATAAGTACGTAACGGCTAGCGTTCCATAACTTATTACAGAAGTTGCGGTAACCTTCTAGGCGGTTCATATCCCAGTTGATATCGCGACCTGTTGACGCCATTGCTGCTAATGTAAAGCGCAGGGCATCGGTACCGTGTGCTTCAATGCCGTTATCGAAGGTTTTACGGGTGTTCTTTTCAATCTTTTTCGCAAGCTGCGGCTGCATCATGTTGCCAGTACGCTTAGTCACTAAGCTCTCAAGATCGATACCGTCAATCATGTCGATTGGGTCTAGTACGTTACCTTTTGACTTAGACATCTTATCGCCATTTTCATCACGAATTAGACCGGTAACGTAAACTGTTTTAAATGGCACTTGTGGCTTGCCGTTGTCATCTTTGATGAAGTGCATGGTCATCATGATCATACGCGCCACCCAGAAGAAGATAATATCAAAACCAGTTACCAGCACGTCAGACGGGTGGAAGGTTTTTAAATCATCTGTATTTTCAGGCCAACCTTGGGTTGAGAAGGTCCACAGAGCAGACGAGAACCAAGTATCAAGTACGTCTTCGTCTTGGCTTAGTGCTACATCATCGGCGATGTTGTTTTCACGGCGTACTTCAGCTTCGTCACGACCAACAAATACATTGCCTTCGTTGTCGTACCAAGCTGGAATACGGTGACCCCACCAAAGCTGGCGTGAAATACACCAATCTTGTACGTCGTTCATCCACGAGAAGTACATGTTTTCATACTGCTGTGGCACAAACTGAATATCGCCATTTTTAACCGCGTCTTTTGCAGGCTCAGCAAGCGGAGCAACACGTACATACCATTGGTCGGTAAGAAGTGGCTCAATGACCACACCAGAGCGGTCGCCATAAGGCACTGTTAACGCATGGTCTTCTATTTTTTCAAGTAATCCAAGTTCTTCAAACTCAGCGATAATTACTTTTCGCGCATCAAAGCGGTCAAGGCCGTGTAAGCGCTCAGGAATTGGCGCATCAAACTCAAGCTCTTTACCATCAAAGGTGTAAGTTTCACCTTGGCTTAATACCGCAGCATCTTTATCAAAGATATTGATCATTGGCATTTGATGGCGTTTACCCACTTCGTTATCGTTAAAGTCATGGGCAGGGGTGATTTTTACGCAGCCCGTGCCTTTGTCTTTATCGGCGTGCTCATCGGCAACAATTTTAATACGGCGGTTAACAATTGGCAGTAAAATATCTTTACCAATCAAATCTTGATAGCGTTCGTCATCTGGGTTTACTGCAACCCCTGAGTCACCTAACATGGTTTCTGGGCGAGTCGTTGCAACAACAATGTAGTCTTTACCGTCTTGCGTTTTTACGCCATCTGCCAATGGGTAACGTAGGTTCCACATGTGGCCTTGTTTGTCTTTGTTTTCAACTTCAAGGTCTGAAATGGCGGTGTGTAATTTCGGATCCCAGTTTACTAGGCGTTTACCACGGTAGATTAAGTCTTCTTTATGAAGGCGAACAAAGACTTCTTTAACCGCTTCAGATAAGCCGTCATCCATCGTAAAGCGTTCACGATCCCAATCAACTGATGCGCCAAGACGACGAAGTTGCTTGGTGATAGTACCGCCAGATTGGTTTTTCCAATCCCAAATTTTATCGATAAAAGCTTCACGGCCTAGATCATGACGTGTTTTACCTTCTTCAGCAGAGAGTTTACGCTCTACCAACATTTGCGTTGCAATACCTGCGTGGTCTGTACCTACTTGCCATAATGTGTTGTTACCTTGCATACGTTTGAAGCGCGTTAAGGTATCCATAATGGTGTCTTGGAAGGCATGGCCCATGTGTAAGCTACCCGTGACATTCGGTGGTGGGATCATAATCGAATATGCTTCACCTTGACCTGATGGTTTAAAGTAGCCTTTTTCTTCCCAGTCTTGATATAGCGACTGTTCAATATCTTGCGGATTGTAGGTTTTATCCATTACACAGAACCTTAAATAAGTACTTAAATGAGTTAGCTAAATAACTTAAAGTAGTTAGCTATTAATATCTTGCGTGGTGATATTGGCACCGAGTTGACGTAGCTTTTTAAAGCGCTCACGGGCGGCTTGTTTAGCTGATGCTTCTACGGGTACAAAATCAAAAACTTGGTTAAAGCGACGAATAAAATCCGGCAACTGATCAGCCAAGTTTATTAAAACTTTACGATTACCAACTGGTGGGGTCGTGCCTATTTCAACAGGGGCGCCGCCTTTAGGGCCTTCGCCTTGGAGGTTATGGGGCACAAAACTGTCAGGATCAAAAGACCAAATCGTTTCATCAATAGCATGGGCGGTGTCTGTGTTATCAACAAAAACGAAAACACGATGGCCAAGACGATACTGTTCTGCAGCAATTTGTGCCGCTAAGCTAAAATGATCATCCGCGTTAGCTTGAGATTCATCTTGTTGCTTTAGAACAAAAAATTGTGCGTTGATGCTCATTGTATCGGGGCTTCCCATAGCATTGTATATGGTACTTAGAAGTACGCATAAATTAGAGCATGGATTTTGCCATAAAAGCCCGATTGCTTCAATGAATACACTGCTATAGGTATTATAAATCACGCAATAAAAAAGGCGCTAAAAGCGCCTTTTAAAATGTAAAAACAATAATCTTAATCTTGTGCGGCTTCGCTTACACCTGCACGATTAAGTAAGTACTGCGTTAACATTGGAACAGGTCGGCCCGTAGCGCCTTTATTTTTGCCGCTACGCCATGCTGTACCAGCCACATCTAAATGTGCCCAGTTATATTTCTTAGTAAATTTAGACAAGAAGCAGGCTGCAGTGATTGTGCCAGCTGCGCGTCCGCCTAAGTTAGTAAAATCAGCAAATGGGCTTTCTAGTTGATCTTGATAATCATCCCACAGTGGTAGCTGCCATGCACGGTCGCCACTTTGCTCAGAGGCTTTTAATAAATCATGAGCAAGTGGATTATGGTTTGATAATAAACCGGTTGCATGTGCGCCAAGTGCAACAATACATGCACCTGTTAGAGTGGCAACATCAATTACTGTTTCTGGCTCAAAACGCTCAACATACGTAAGAGCGTCGCATAGCACTAAACGTCCTTCTGCATCGGTATTAAGCACTTCAACTGTTTGCCCTGACATGGTAGTTAAAATATCACCTGGACGATAAGCGTTTGAGCTGGGCATGTTTTCACAGCCTGCTAAAATACCAATCACATTGATAGGTAGTTGCATTTGTGCAAGAGAGCGCATTGCACCAATAACACCCGCTGCACCACCCATGTCGTATTTCATTTCGTCCATACCTTCGCCTGGCTTAAGAGAAATACCGCCAGAGTCAAAGGTAAGGCCTTTACCAACTAGAACGATAGGGGCTTGCTCTTTTGCGCCGCCTTGGTAGTTGATAACTGACATAACCGATTCGTTGTCACTACCACGGCCAACGGCTAAGTATGAGTTCATACCAAGTTCAGCCATCTTTTCTTCGCCAATAAGCTCAACACTTACGTTTTCGAAATTGGCTGCCAGTTCTTGGGCTTGCTCGCCTAAATACGCAGGGTTACAAATATTTGGTGGCATATTGGCTACGTCTTTACACAATTTACTACCAGCTGCAATTGCTAAACCGTGTTCAATGGCACTTTCACCAATGGTAAGCTCGCGACGCGTTGGCACGTTAAATACAATCTTACGCAGTGGACGACGTGGGTCGCTCTTTTTACTTTTTAATTGGTTAAATGTGTATAAACAGTCTTGCGTTGTTTCAACTGCCTGGCGAACTTTCCAATAAGTATCGCGGCTTTTAACATGTTGCTCAGTTAAAAAGCATACTGCTTCCATCGAACCCGTTTCGTTTAGGGTGTTGATGGTTTTTGAAATAATTTGTTTGTATTGCTTGTCGTCAAGCTCACGCTCTTTACCACATCCAACTAATAAAATTCGTTCACTCAGTACATTTGGCACATGGTGTAATAACAGCACTTGCCCTGGTTTGCCTTCAAGGTCACCACGACGAAGTAAATTAGAGATATAACCATCACTGATTTTATCGAGTTGTTCACCAATGGGGGATAAACGACGTGGCTCATAAACGCCAACTACAATACATGCGCTACGCTGCTTTTCAGGACTACCACTTTTTACGCTAAATTCCATTGTCACTCCTAATTTTGAGTCATAGAACCCTTAATATGGGTAATTAAATAAATTTCTAGTGCTAAGTAATTTAATTGGTTTAATCTTAGTCTAAAAACCTTAACTCATTATGTGTTTTTGAACTTTATACCTTTGACTCGATTAATACCACTAAAGCAGCAATATATCGTGTTGTTAGGTAGGATAAATATACCCAAGCCACCTCAAGGTGCAGAATTCAGCGTTTCACAGGGGCTTAATATCAAGGCGTTACTTTGCAACAATGGCACTCCCTTTTAAGAAGTAACAACGACGCTCGCATCTTGAGGTGGTTTGGGTATAATGCTGATGACATATAATAAACAGAGTAAAACGCTAAGTTTACTTAGTTTTTCCCGCTATTGAAGTGAAACACGATGTTTAACAGGGGCAAGCATTGCTAATTTTCCGTTATTTGACCACTGAAGTTTTAAAGTCTCAGGTCGCTGTATTTTTAACCCTAATGACCATCTTTTTGTCACAAAAGTTTGTGGTTATTTTAGGGGATGCGTCCGAAGGTGGTATTCCCGCTAAGCTAGTGCTGTCGATGATTGCACTTAAACTTCCACAATTAGCCTCATTAATTTTACCGCTAAGTATTTTTCTTGGGATCATACTTGCTTATAGCCGTATTTACGCTGATAGCGAAATGACCGTACTTAAAGCCTGTGGAGTCAGTGAATGGTATGTTGTTCGTGTTACTCTTATTTCAAGCATTGGTTTGGCAATAATGGCTGGATTTTTAACACTCTATGTAGCTCCTTGGGCCAGCGAACTCGAATACCAATTAAAAGAGCAGGCCAAAGCTGATGCGGGATTGTCTGCACTAAGAGCAGGTCGATTTCAACAAACTGGCAATGAAAAAGCGGTTGTATTTATTCATAATATTGATAACGGCGGGAAAGAACTTAATAAAGTTTTTGTTGCACAATTACCAGACAGTGAAAAAGATAACTTAGCTCGTTTGGTTTATGCACAGCGTGGTGTCGTCGTTGAGCAAGAAAATGGTGAGCAGCAGCTCGTGCTTAGCGAAGGTAAACGTTATGAAACTGATGGCCAAACACCAGCGCTTAACCTAACAGAGTTCGATGGTTACAGTGTACAAATACGCGAGCAAGAAGTAGAGCATCAGCGTCGTAAGTTAGAAGCTGTGCCAACGATGAATTTAATCTCGATGAATACGCCTGAGGCCGTAGCGCAATGGCAATGGCGTTTAGCAATTCCGCTCTCAATACCATTACTTACATTGCTGGCAGTTCCTTTAAGCGTTGTTAATCCACGACAAGGTAAGTTTGCAAAATTAGTGCCCGCCATCAGTCTGTATTTAGGGTATTTTATACTACTTAATGCTGCAAAGTTTGCGGTTGAAGATGGCAAAATACCACCGTCAATTGGTTTATGGTGGATTCATATTACAGCCCTATTTATTGGTGGGTTTTTAATTATAAAAGGGCGGCCAGTGGGTGCTTGGCTCAAAGCGATTGTTACTAAGCGGGAGTTAGGCGCATGATGAAAACTCTCGATTTATATTTGGGTAGAAGCATTATTCAGACTACCGGTTTTGCGCTTATGGTTTTGGTGGGCATAAGCACCTTAATTAAGTTTATTGAGCAACTTAAATCGGTTGGCCGTGGTAGTTATGATATTGCAACTGCGCTGCTTTACACTGTGTACAGTCTACCCGGTGATTTAGTGGTTTTTTTCCCAATGGCTGCTTTAATAGGTGGTCTCACCGGTTTGGGAGCGCTTGCTTCTAATAGTGAGCTGGTCGTAATGCAGGCGGCGGGTATGTCGCGTTTGCAAATCATCATATCAGTAATGAAGACTGCCGTGTTTATGGCAATTTGCATGATGGCTCTTGGCGAATGGGGCGCACCTGAGGCACAGCAAAAAGCCAAAGAAATACGCAACCAAGCAATTTACGGTGGTGATGTATTTAACGCACAAAAAGGCGTTTGGGCTAAAGATGGTAATAACTTCATCAATATTGAAGATGTTGATCAAAATGGTGTTTTGCACAGTGTTAATATGTATCACTTTGATAATTCATTACAACTGACTGAGATAACCAAAGTACGAGAAGCTGTGAGCAGGAACGATGGCTGGTTATTACGTGACGTAAGTAAGGTGCAAATAGGTGAAGAGCAAATTATTACCCAACAGCTCGATGAAGAATTTTATGAGTCACAACTTACAGCAGAAAAGCTCGGGGTCGTGTCTGTAAAGCCAGAGTCACTGTCTTTTACAGGGCTCTGGTCATACTTAGATTATCTTGAACAGAATGAGCAAGATGTGAGTACGTATGAGCTCGCGCTATGGCGTAAGATTATGCAGCCAGTGTCAATTGCCGTTATGTTATTGGTTGCTTTATCATTTATATTTGGCCCCCTTAGGACTGTGACTATGGGCGCACGTATAGTGATGGGGGTTGTAACCGGAATTGTATTTCACTTAACTAATGAAATCTTTGGTCCAGTAGTGATGGTGTATCAAATACCTGCGATTATAGGCGCAACACTACCGAGTATTATATTTATTGGTTTTGCGACTTATCTGCTAAATAAACGAAATTAAAAAAAGGAGCTAGGTACTAGCTCCTTAAAATACACTGTTAATCTAATGAACGATAAATTCGTTTGTTCTCTTCTTTTGATAATGTCACTACTTCTGTTTTAGCAATATAGTCTTGCAACGCACGTTTATTTTTGAAATCCACTAACACCACCAGGTTACCCAGCCCTAATAATGCGCTTAGGCTACGAATAATAGCTTGTGGCCAACTGATCAGATTACCGTCGCGTGTTTGCACTTTTAAGCGCCATGCGCGCATACCAATTGTTTGACCGCTCTTTGTCCAAAAGTAAGCAAAAAATACAATGTTAACAGCAACAAATAATGCACTGCGTAGACCGTACAGCAGTGGAGAGTCTTGAATTAAAGCGGCAGGGTCTTCGGTTGGCGCGATAACACCCAAAGCAATAAAGCTTTGTATTGCTGCAAAGTATAAAATAGCCGTTAGCATAGACAATGAAATAACGACTAATGAGTCGTAAATTAATGAAGCAAAGCGGCGCCAAAAGCCCGCACTTGGAAAGTCACCAGACATAAATATACTCACAAAGTTGATATGCGCGCTAGTTTAGCAAATAGGGTGACAAATACTAGGACTGCAAAACCGCACAATGTTAATGGTTGCTCAATTGTTAAGCGGTTGTTCACGCTTTTGTAAAAAAGGCTTGCCGCTAAGGCCATTGTTTGTATAATGCTTGGCATAGAGACGAAGACAGCTTTATAAGTCCTAGCTCTAAAGTGGTTTTTCTTTATCTTCTCGTGTTTAGAAGGTTAAAGAAAAATGATGCCAGCGTGATGAAATTGGTAGACATGGGGGATTCAAAATCCCCTTCCGAAAGGAGTGGCGGTTCGAGTCCGCCCGCTGGTACCACTTTTAATAGCCCTGACCAAATTGGTCGGGGTTTTTTTATGCCTATAGGAAAGTGAAATGCGGACTAGAGCGCCACTTAGAGTGGCACTGTTATGAGTTAAAGTCCGCCCGCTGGTACCACTTTTGATAGCCCTTGCTTTTTAGCAAGGGTTTTTTTATGCCTAGAGGAAAGTGAAATGCGGACTCGAGCGCCACTTAGAGTGGCACTGTTATGAGTTAAAATCCGCCCGCTGGGTGAGAGTAAACCGAAACGAAGTTTCGCAGTTGCTCGAAGTGAGTTCATGGATGAACGATGGATGCAGCTTCATGGATGAATTATGGTTTCAGGTTTAAAAGTGAAATGCGGACTCGAGCGCCACTTAAAGCAATATTATTAAGACCCAGCATCGTTTTAGCCAGTCTGTATTTTTTTAACTTTCTTTGATATTGGTTTAAAACATTTATCAGCAAAAGCCTTTTGGTAAATAAATACAGATTACCTATTGTGGGTATAGTAGAATGCGCGACCTAACTCTATTTTTAATTTAATAACTTACTTACCCTTACTCAAGACTCGTACATTGGGGCATTTTAAAGGA
The DNA here is from genome assembly GCF_004766475.1 of Pseudoalteromonas sp. KS88. Classification (NCBI taxonomy): domain Bacteria; kingdom Pseudomonadati; phylum Pseudomonadota; class Gammaproteobacteria; order Alteromonadales; family Pseudoalteromonadaceae; genus Pseudoalteromonas; species Pseudoalteromonas sp. KS88. Next base: position 14,472 of record NZ_PYHV01000009.1, on the reverse strand, counting down.
AAGAAAATGACAACGAATCGCTTATTTAGCTTTAAGCATATTTTTATTTTATGCATTCTGTTTACATTATCTGCTTGTGGCGGTGGCTCTGGTGGTGCTGAAAAGGCTGACACGAAAACTAATTCAAACCTAGATATAACAGCGCCTGTTATTACTTTAAACGGTTCGCAGGCTATTACACTAAATATAGGCAATAGCTACCAGGAGTATGGTGCGTCTGCCTCAGACGATAAGGATGGTAGCGTAAGTGTTAGCGTGTCAGGCTCTTTGAACCTTAATCAAGCTGGTGTATATACGTTTACATACACTGCGACTGACAGTGCGGGAAACTCTTCAAGTGTTATTAGAACAATTACAGTGGTTGCACCCGATGATACACAAGCGCCGAATATAACGTTGAATGGTGAAAAGTCTATCTCTCTTGAGCTGGGCGAATCATACCAAGAGCTAGGGGCGCAAGCTCAAGATAATGTGGATGGAACAGTCAGTGTCGCTATTTCAGGCATTGTGGATGAAAGTACACCTGGCGACTATATAATCACATATACTGCAGTCGATTCAGCTAGTAATACGAGTTCAATTACCCGAAAAGTGACGGTACTTGACGCTAAAGACACTGCACCACCGATGCTTAATCTTATAGGTAAAGGGTATATTAAATTATTTTTAAATGAGGAATACACTGAACAAGGGGCGTCGGCATTTGATGACTTTGACGGTGCAATCAGTACAACAGTATTTGGTGAAGTTGACGTTAATAAAGCAGGTGTATACACAGTTACCTACACAGCAACGGATAAAGCAGGAAACACGGCAAGTATTGAGCGCACTGTTGAGGTGATTATACCTCGTGAATTTATCACAACATGGAAAACGGATAATACACAACTGTTCTCGACAGATGCTAATACAATTAAAATTACAACGAAAGGTGAGGGTTATAATTTCCAGATAGAGTGGGGCGATGGCAATATCGACCGAAATGTTGTCAATACAATTACCCACACATACGACACCAGCGGAACTTATACCATTAAAATAAGTGGTGACTTTCCACGTTTTTACTTTGATGAAACACAAGCTGATTGGAACAAATTATTAACTGTCGAGCAGTGGGGTGATATTCGTTGGTCGTCGATGGAGCGTGCATTTATAAACTGCTCTAAGCTTGTTATTAATGCCTTAGATACACCTGACTTATCAAACGTAACAAATCTGTCTTATATGTTTTCGTATGCGCAATCGTTTAACCAAGACATAAACGATTGGGATGTTTCTACCATTACAGATATGACCGGTATGTTTCAAGGAGCTATTTTATTTGATCAACCTCTTGAAAGCTGGGATGTGTCTCGTGTCGTAAGAATGGGGCATATGTTTGATGGTGCAACGCGCTTTAATCAAGATATTAGCAATTGGGATACATCGAGCTTAAAAGACATGATACGTATGTTTAATAATGCCAGCCAATTCAACCAACCAATTGGCAGATGGACAGTTGGCGGTGTTTATAGGATGACAGGGCTATTTGCTAATGCAGTGTCGTTTAACCAAGATTTAGGTGATTGGAAAGTTGGGTTTGTATTTTATATGGGCAATATGTTTGATGGTGCATCAGCATTTAATCAAGACATTGGCCGCTGGAATGTGTCCGACGTCGCCTATATGAACAGTATGTTTCGCAATGCGGTTTCATTTGATCAAAACTTAAGTGATTGGGATATTTCTAACCTCAGTGATATGCGTAGCATGTTCGAAGGGATTGCATTGTCAGTTGAAAACTACGATGCCCTACTCAATGGCTGGAGTAAATTATCGGCTCCACCGCTAAAAATTGGTTTTCATGCTGGTAATAGCCAGTATTCTGAAGCTGGAAAGATTGGACGCGACATCTTAACTGATATTCACGAATGGAATATTGCTGATGGGGGATTGCTACAATAGCATTTCACTGGCAAGCTGCGTTGTTTTCAAGTTTAGAACACCGCAGCGCTAGCTTCATGCTGAACACACTTTTGTGCGCTGTTATTTTATGAGCGTATTATACAGCCTGCTGTCTCCCTCAAATAGAAAGCCTTTATAAAAACGTAATACGCTGATAAATTAAACTATATAATTACATGATGCAGAGCTTATTCGGTTGGTTAACAAATTAAATAATGCGAACGCTTTAGTCGCTGAGCAAATCCACACTACCTTTCAACGTTCATATAAAATTGAAGCTGAACTAATAGGTACGCTTAACTTTCCACCTTTGTTACGCACAGCTAATAATATAAAAAATTCAATCTCACACTTTTATGGCCTGTATGTAGGTGACTCAATCGCAGGTGTTATTGAACTAGAAGTTAAAAATAGTCAATTAGAAATAAATAGCTTAGTGGTTGACCCTGATCACTTTCGCAAAGGTATTGCGAATAGGTTAATGCATTTTGTACTTAATGACTTTTCGAGTACCGCACCAATAAAGCCACCGACTATTGTTGTTGAAACTGCCGTAGTTAACGAACCGGCGATTCAACTATATAAAAAGCATGGCTTTGTTGAGTTTAAACGATGGACCCCTGAGCACGGTATTGAAAAGCTAGCGCTGATTAAAAGTATGACTGCTTAATAATAAGAGGCATAACGTAAGTTAAGCAACGTACAAACTTTTACTTTGTTATGCCATGCATCTACTTCTTGTTCTCTAAAAGCGCAGAGTCTCTTTCTCTTTGTGAATAATTCACTTAATTTTTTGCACAAAGAGAAAGGAATGAGAAGTAAATGAGGATGAACTTGAAGATTAATACCCATTGAAAACACCTTGGGTAAACTAACTACACTTTTATTTTGCTTCTTCCTCTCGCTATAGCAGCTTTTTATTTATTCGGGTATCATTTGGCCAACGTTGATTTTTAGTTGCTATTTATGACCCCGTTGAGTGCCAAAGAAAATATTCAAGCTATTGTTAGAGTGATTAAAGCGGAAGAAGCCAAACTTCGTCAAAAACATCCGCTACTAGCTCATCAAAATACCTTAGGTATGGCAATTTTATTGCTCTCACTTAGTGCCTTAATAGGTGTTGGCACACTGTATTACCTTGCTATTATACCTGCTTGGTTATGTATTATTTTAGCTGCGATTGCCACCTCAATTTCTCATGAGTTAGAACACGACCTTATCCATAAGCAATACTTTAGTAATAAACCATTTTTGCATAATTTTATGATGTTGACTGTGTGGCTGATGCGGCCTAATACAATCAGCCCGTGGTATCGCCGTAAAATGCATTTACATCATCATAAGGTATCAGGCACTGAGCAAGATTTAGAAGAGCGTTTAGTCGGTAATGGTATTAAAAATCCATTCTTACGCGTATTAGTGATTGTTGATGGGTTACTTGGATTATTAATTAACGCTAAGCGCTTTAGTAAAGAAATCAAAGGCTTTAGCTTTTTGAAAGTGTTTAATGCTGGTTTTCCGATAACAACAGCTTACTTTGCCATTTTATACAGCGTTATTGTATTTCATTTAGTGAACTTATTTATGCCACTTGAAGCTAACTCACCGGTTTTATTGTTAGATGTGATGGCGCTGTTTGAGTTTTTAATGGTGGTGTTGATTGTGCCAAACATCGTGCGCTCAAGTTCGCTGAACTTTGTTACGTCATCAATGCATTATTATGGCGGCGTTAATAACATGCTGGAGCAAACGCATGTAATAACCAGCCGTTTATTTGCCCCGTTTAACTTGTTCTGTTTTAACTTTGGACACACTCATACTATTCATCATTTTGTGCCAAATCAGCCGTTCTATTTACGCCAAATGATCAGTAAAAAGGTTCTTGAGGTTATGAAGAAACACGGTGTGCGGTTTAATGACTTTGCCAGTATCAAGCAGGCGAATCGTTATCAATCTTCTTAATACCTAGTTGACCTCAAGTTTTGTTGAGGTTTTAAAGTCGTTACTTAACTTTATATTTAGGTAGCGACTATGAATCTTAATCAAATCACTTTACCTGTCACTGACATCGAAAAAGCCAACGCTTTTTACCTGACTTTGGGCTTTACGCAAATTGTAAAAACACCCCATTACTCGCGCTTTGAATGCGCTAATCACGCTACATTTTCCTTAGTATTAACAAATGGTGTGTTTAGTCATGGGGCAACAATATACTTTGAAAGTAACACACTCACTGAGTGGGTTGAGTCACTAAAAGCGAAAGGTATTAAATTTGATACCGAGATTATTGAACAGCGTTACTTATGGCGAGAGGCTAAACTGACAGATCCATCAGGAAACCTAATTAAGCTGTATTGGGCCGGAGACAATCGCTTAAATCCACCATGGCGAGTTGATATAAGTGTTCAATAAGGTGAGCTAAAGTAGAAATGACTGCGTATGAACGTAATTTGGGGAAATTATGCAATTTAGTGACAGTGAAACTTCTCGAATTATTGAAATGGCGTGGGAAGATCGTACGCCGTTTGAAGCTATTGAAGACCTTTTTGGTTTAAACCACTCGCAGCTTGTTTCTTTTATGCGCAGCAATGTTTCTAGCGGTTCATTTAAAGTATGGCGCAAGCGACATAGTGGCCGTACAACAAAGCATTTAAAGTTACGTGATCCAGCCATCATGCGCAGCCATTGTAAAACACAATACAAACACCGTTAGTACACTGTACCAATGGCATTTTTGTTTCGCGCTTCTCAATGACCAAAGAGTAATGCTCTTTCATTGAAGGCGCGTTCTAGTGCGTTATTGCTTTTAACAATAGCGCCACTATTACTAGCGCCTAAATCGCGTTTAATTCCAACGACGCTCGTACCTTCAGGTGGCTTGGGGATATTACCCCTTCTTTTTCCCTGTCTGTTGTTTCTATTCTTATATATGGCATTAAACTGCCGACCAATTACAAAGCCTCTTAGATAAAAAATACAATTTATTTGATAAATAGAATAAAGCGTTGTCAGTTGCTCTGTAAATCAATGTAAAGTTCAATGCTGGTGTTAACTTATTGATAATTAAATTTAAAGTTTAATTGGTTAGCGCTGTTTGATCTTGGTTTAGTGTTCTCACTTCATGAATGTTTGTTTTACGAGCGCTTGTTAATTTGAATGAAATATTTCTGTAATATTGGAGTGTTCTAATGCGCCCTGAAACAAAAACGTCATCAAAATGCCACAATCGGCAAGACAACAATTGAGATTTAATCATGAGTGAATCAAAGCAGAACACGCTATTAATTAAAACACTTAACTGGGCAGCCATTGCCTTTTTAGTTTATTTAGTACTGGTTGCCGTAGGTACAGTCAGTGGTGGTTTTAAGTTAGCGTCAGGTGGTACTCAAGGCGCACAAGAAATTTTTGCGTTTGCAACTAACCCGTTTATCGCTTTATTACTAGGTGCTTTAGCAACCGCTTTAGTACAATCGTCTTCTACTGTAACGTCAGTCATCGTTGGACTTGTGGCAGGTGGTTTACCTTTAAGTATTGCTATCCCAATGATAATGGGTGCAAACATTGGTACAACCATAACAAATACTTTGGTATCAATTGGTCATATTCGCTCAAAAGATGAATTTCAGCGTGCATTTGCAGCATCAACAGTTCATGACTTTTTTAACTTGTTCGCGGTTGCTATCTTCTTACCGCTTGAAATCATGTTTGGTTTATTACAAAAGCTTTCAGCCATGTTGTCGCATTTGTTTGTAGGTGACGCTGACTTATCATTAAAGAGTTATAACTTTGTAAAACCTTTAGTGAAACCTGCTGTGGGTGTAATAAAAGACGCATTTAGCTTCTTAGATACAAAAATGTTAGGCGCAGCAATGGTCATTGCGGGTATCTGTTTAATCTTATTTGCAGTAACAACGTTAGGTAAGCTTCTTAAAAAGGCACTTGTTGGTAAGGCAAAAGATATATTACATGGCGCGATAGGTCGTGGCCCAGTTGCGGGTATTACATCAGGTGCGGCTGTAACGGTTATGGTGCAATCGTCATCAACAACAACAAGCTTGATGATTCCACTTGCAGGGAGTGGTGTATTTACTACGCGCCAAATTTATCCGTTCACCTTGGGTGCAAATATTGGTACAACTATTACTGCTTTATTAGCTGCAACATCTATAACTGGCCCAATGGCTGAAGTGGCGCTAACTATTGCACTTGTGCATGTTATGTTTAATGTGTTTGCTGTAGCGCTTATTTACGGTATTCCAGTATTGCGTGAGATTCCAATTAAACTAGCTGAGAAACTGGCTGAGGTAGGCACTAAGAATAAATCGGCAGCACTGGGCTATGTGTTGGGTTCGTTCTTTGTAGTACCTGGTTTAATTGTGCTAGCAGTGCGTTAGACAAATCATATAAATGATAAGAATGCGCTATATGGTTATTCATATAGCGCATTTTTTATTTAAGGGTTTTGTAGTGTGTGCTTCATCGTAATATTACGGCCCCCGAGATAGCCAAAGATAGCGCAGAGTGCACTTGCTAAAGCACACAACCATAAGGTGGTTGCCCAATTGCCAAAATAACTATGTAATGACCCAGCAATAAGAGGGCCTGCAGCGGCAAGCAAGTAGCCTAAACATTGCGCCATGCCAGACAGTGAAGTTGCTTGATCTGTATCGTGGGTTCGTAAACTAATAAACGACAACCCGAGAATGAAGCAAGCACCTGAGCAAAACCCTAATGTAATAGTCCACAGCGCAGCAAACTCTGGAAAATAAAGTAGTCCAAGTGAGCATGTTGCGGCTATTGATGCTAATAAGCTAGTTAAAATACGTTGATCGTTTAGCTTTGCCAGTAGTGGGATTAATATAATACCAGGGATTGCGGAAGCTATCTGAAATGACCCCTGTAGAGCACCTGCATACTGGTTTGAGTGGCCTGCTTCAAGCAAAATACTTGGTAACCAGCCAATCATAATGTAGGTAAAAAATGAGTTTAAGCCCAGTAGTAAAGTAATCTGCCACGCGAGCGCCTCTTGCCATACTTTGTTGTTATGAACACTTGCCAATAAATCTTTTGTGGGCTTAGTGTGAGACTTTAATTGGGGTAACCAAATAATAATGCTAATTAGAGTGAGTAGCCCATAACAGGCTAGTGCAATTTGCCAACCAATATTTTTATATTCAGCTAAGGGAATAATTAATGCTGAGTAACAGCCACCAAAAATCCCCATTGCCAATACGTAAGTAGATGTCATCACTGCCACTTTATGCGGGAAATCGCGTTTAATTAAGCTCGGTAGCAGCACATTACCTATCGCAATACCAACTCCAATAATAGCAGTACCTAAATACAGCATTGTGACAGAGTCAATTAACCGTGATGCCAGGCCAAAACCGATTAGAATGAGCGCAATAAATAATGAGCTTTCTAAGCCTTGTTTTTTAGCGAGGTTTGCAGCCACAGGGCTGGCCAGTGCGAAAGCAATTAACGGTAGCGTTGTTAGCATACCGGCTTGTGAGGGGGTTAAGCTAAAGCTAAAAATAATATGTTCAAGTACAGGAGCAAGCCCAGTAACAGGAGCACGTAGGTTGGCGGCAATAAAAATAATGCCTAAAATTAAAATAGCAGAAGAAAAAGCACTACGTTTAATGAGAGTCGAATTCAAAATCAAAGTCATCAATAACAAATAGGGGAGGCTATTATAACCACACGGCTTTAGGCTGAGTAATTTAATTGATTAAACGTGACCAATCATTAATAGTAGCTTTAACCGTATCGACCTTGGCTATCATGGCCCAATAAGGTGCTAAATGTGGCTTGAATTATGGATTATAAAAAGTCAGCTCGCGTGCTGTTCAAAAGTGCACCTATACTTTAAGTGCACTTGAAAGAGCAATATAAAACCAGTGCTAAAACACGCAAACTAAAAAGATGTATTTATTACCATGCGTAACTTGCTGAAAACATAAAGTTACGTTCTCTGCCTGGAAAGTAACGGTCTCCACTGAAGCCAGTGTAGTCGGCACGTTCTGCGTAGTCGGTGTTGGTTAGGTTGTTAATTCGCGCGGTAAGTTTTAATTGTTTAGAGAGCTGCCATGCACTGCGTAAATTAAGTAAATTATGGCCATCATAGCTGTGAAGATTTTCAGGGTCGGTAAAATAGTCACTAACATGATGCCATTCAATCGAAGCTAATGTGTTACCAGTGATTTGCCAGCTTGCTTGGATGTTGGCAATATTACGTGGTGCTGTGTCTACGTCATTTCCATTAATGTTTACACCGGATAAAACACGGTCATAGTCATATGTGTGCTGTGCATGGCTTGCTGCAAGGCTAAGCTGTATAGATTGAGTAAGCTGATAGTCTAGCTCTAATTCAATACCGCGGTGCTGGGTTTGCCCATCATTAATTGTAAAAAAGTCACTGTCGCGGAAAATGACGTTTTCTTTATCCATAGCGTAGGCAGACACTACATAGTGTAATTGTTGATATTGTCCTTTGAGGCCTAGCTCAAGGTTGTTTGCTGTTTCAGATTTTAAATCAGCAACTTGTTGCTCACGCTGTAACTGATAAAGCTCGGCTGCTTGTGGGGCTCGATAGCCGCGCGAGAGGTTTGCGTAAAAATAGTTATCTTCACTCAGTTGGTAACTCAAGCCCAATTTGGGTGATGTATTGGTGAAGGTATTTTCATCACTGGGTGGGCGAGAGTAACGACATCCCCCAAACCCACATTCGCTGCCATCTTCGGCGGTACGTCCAGTAAACATGTTATTAGTGTAGTCGTAATTGAGTCGTTCAAAGCGAGCACCTAGGCTGACATTAAGTTGTTGCCATTGCCAATCAAGGCTAATAAATGGCGCAATCAGCGTGCTATTTACGTCGTAATCGTAATGTTTGCCTTGCGGTACTGTCGCAACTAAAAATGCAGAGCCTTGGGTTGGCTTATCTTGATATTGTAGATAGTCAGCGCGAGTATATTCGCTGTCTAATCCTAAATTAACAGTCAGTTCATTCGAGTAGGCATGTTGCCAAAGTGACTGTACGCCAAAGCCATTTTGGCTATTTTCTTCAAGCGGTGTACCTGGTAAAAAGTGCTTGAAAAAGGTCATGCTTTGCCTGCGCATATAGGGGGTCAGGGTGATCCTATCTTTTTCGGTTTGCCACTGTGCTTTTGACCAAACTCGAAAAGAACGCGCTTTTCTGAATGCATCAGGGTTAAAGTTTTGCTGAGCTATTTGGTCATCTTTATAGCTTTCAAAGCCAGTTATAAAGCCCGCTGTTTGCTGGTCTAAATGGGTATAACTCAACCCTGTATTAATCGAAAAATCTTCATTTAGATAACGGTGACGTAGGTTGAGTTTTTCTTGATCTACACTTTCATCATCACGGTAACCGGTATCGCGCGTTACACTGGCGTTGATCCCAACCCCTTGATCACCAAGGTCCTTCCCGCTTCGCAGTTTTAAACGGCTGTAACCGTAAGAGCCTAAATCAACCCCCAGTAACTGCTCATCGTAAGTGGTATCTGGCGTGATGACATTGATAACACCATGCACAGCATTTGAACCATAAAGGGCTGAACCTGGACCTTTTAAAACCTCAATATGATCTGCCATTTCCGTGTGGGCTTCAAATAACTCGTTAATATTACAAAAACCAGCCGCACGCAGTGGAATGCCATCTTCAGCCGTTAAAATACCGCCACAGGCGCCCGCACCAGACAGCACTGGAGAGCGAAGCGCAGGTAAATATTCTTGGCCATTACCATGCTGTAAATTTGCGCCAGCGATTTGTTTTAATACTTGTTCAATGTGGGTGGGGGCAATTAAATCCAGTTCTGCTTGGGTGATGCTGCTGACAACTAAAGGGAGAGGATCGGCATTTACTTGCGAGCGAGATGCTGTTGTCGTGATGCGTTCAATATCGTTTTGGTTTGCAAAAGAATCACATACTGTTGTAAAAGCTAGCGTTAAACCTAGTACTCGAAAAAGCATATAAGCCCTTTATCTAATCTGATTCAAAAGGGCAGAATATAGCCTTTTAGAAGAATGCTAAAACTTTAGCGATGAACGACGTTTGATGCATTTTTGCAAAAGCGGGTTTGTTGGCGGTATTTTAAAATTAAACCACCAGCAAGAAGCGCTAATAGCCAAAAAACACTGCCTGAACTCGTGCCATTTTTATGGTTTACGTTTGCTATTTTCTCTTCTTTTACTCGGCTTTTAAATGAGCCAAGTTCAGCATCTAAATTTACTATCATGTCATCCACGGCTAAATTAAAGCTGCTGTTTGATTGATTGTTTAAGGTATCGTCAATACCGACGGCCGTACTACGCTGATCAACCTTATTAATACCCGGTGCGCGAAACAGCATTTTTTTACTCTTCACATCAAAAACAGCGGTATCGACAAAAGTTTGAACCGTATTTTCATTACCAGGAATAACATACAAGCCAACAATGGTCAGGTACAAAAAGGCGGCATTGTTTTCCAGTGTTTGCGATACTTGGTCGTATGAAACCAGTGCCATTATATCTACATCATATAATCGGGATACTTGATCAAGGGTTGTGAACCCCTGACCTCCTTTTAAATAACTACTCGGAATAACCTCAATGCGGTCGATATAGTCGTATTGTAAAAACTGTTTTTTAACTTTCTCAAGTAACGCAACTTCTTCATTACTACGGATACCTGCATCGTTTTGATTGGGAATAAATGCAATACCGACAGTGGCAGGTAAGTTAAGCGTTGGTAAACTTGGTTGATGAGCTTGACGACTTTGTTCATTAGGATATAGAAAATCCACTAAACTACTAGAGCGTGTTTCTTGATTCGCATTTTGGCTGAGCATAGTACTGCAGCCTGCCAAAGATACGATAACGAATACTAAAATCAGTTTGAGCGTTTTCATATTATTCTCTATTATTATGTGATCCGATGAGTTTGAACAGCAAATGACCAAAAAGTTCTGTCATGGTTACTTAAATGTCAGTGTTGCTGTTATTGTCGTTTGTTTTACAAACACTTCATCATGGCTAACTAAAATAACACTACCAATAAAATCGGCAAGGCTTTTAGCAAGGTGTCGCTTATTATCTAGATCCAAATGGTTGTCGGGTTCATCAAGGAGCAATAAATGACTGCTGGCATTTTGTTTAGCTATCAGCATCGCTAATTGCATTTTTTCACCCCCGCTTAACTGAGCGACCTGACGATAAACATCGTCCTCTTTGAATCCTTGGTTTGCCAGTACGTTTCGTATTACTTGCTGCTCAAGGCCGCAATGCAGCTGAACTGCATCCATTAAACTTTGTGAGGGAATTAAAAAAGAACATTGTTGATCAATATAAAGTACCTGACTGTTCAGATGAATAGCTGGATTAATACGCGTTTGCGCTGAATCATTTATAGCCTTTAATAGCGTTGATTTGCCAGAGCCATTAGGGCCATCTATATGTAGTTTGTTGCCACTGAGTACCTGTAATGTTATGGGGGTGTTGCGGTTTATTTGTGCTGAGCATAGTTTGTCAATGAACAGTAGGCGTTTATTACTGGTCGATTGAGTGAATGTTAGGTTGCTTTCAATCTTGTGGGGTTGTTGTTGCCTAAGGGTTTGGTGCTGCTGGGCGAGGGCATTGAGCTTTGTCGATGCTAAGCGCTCATTAGCGCCTTTACGTGCTTGTGCTTTATTTTTATTAAAATCGAGCATAACTTTAGCTTGGCTAGCACTACGGCGGTGCTTATTGCCTTGTGCGGCTCGTTGTTGTGCTTTTTCATAGTTAATTTGAGTTTGTTGTTGATGTTTTTTTTGCTCTTTTGCTAAGTGATTTATTTGTTTTTTCAGCGCGGTTTGCTGTAATTCTTTTTGCTGGCAAAAATGGGTAAAGTTGCCTGTTTCGTAGTGGTAGCCTCGACTGTTCAATTCAATAATAGCATCACTGTGTTCAAGTAACTGGCTGTCATGGCTAACAATAATTACTTGCCCTCTAAATGTATGTAACTGTGGTATTAACCACAGCTTTGCTACGCGGTCTAAATGATTGCTAGGTTCATCTAAAATTAAAAGATCTGGCTTAGCAGCTAATGCGCAATAGAGTGTTAAGCAACGTTGTTGCCCTAGGCTTAATTGAGTAATTGGGGTGTTGATGGGAGCATTAATACCTATGCTAGATAGCTGTTGCTGGTAATATTGATCACATAACCAATCGTCGCCTACTAACGCAAAGTCCGCTTCAGCAATACTTCCATGTGTAATACGTGTAAGAGCTGCTAGTTTTTTATCTATTCCTAACTGTTTAGCAATGGTGTTTGAGGAGCCTTGTAAATAGTGATCACTTAATTGCTGTGATACAAGTAAACGTGTGCCACTAAACTCAACATGTCCCGCACTAGGTTGTAGTTGGTTTGCTAAAATATTTACCAAAATGGATTTTCCACTGCCATTAGCACCAATAATCGCGGTGATTTTTTTATTAATTGAAAAGTTAAGCTGTTTAAATTGTACATGGCCATCAGGGTGTTGATAGCTTAAATTATGGATTTGTAATGACTGCATAATGCCTCTGATATGAGCAGGGCATGGCGCGCAAAGCTATGAAACTAACTATGGATCGTTAAGTCGATAACGAGAAATATGACGAATTTTGCGCCCACTAACCCTGTAAATTCAAATAAATAAAACGAATTTCAACAGGTGTTAGTTATTCATCGTAGCGCAAACTCCAATAAGGTAAGTGAGTTAATAATATACAATTATGCTGTGGTTTGTAAGGCTGTTTTTACTATTTTTTGTTTTATGCCAATAAGTTTAAAAGTGAGGTATAACTTGTTACTTCAAGTGTATGTGAGCGCACACTATCATTAAAAGCTTTGTAATTTATTTTATCTTTGGTTCAGGCTTACTTGTTAGTCTTCATTAAATAGTCTCTGTTATAGTCAATTGATGGATTATTTACATTACTTCATAACGTATTCATTAATTATTGCTATTGTTTAAATGAACTAAGTAGGGAGTAAAATTATGAAAGCACTTTTAGCTATGACCATAGTTGGGTTAGCATTAATCAGCAGCCCTGTTTTTGCAAAAAATGATCATCAAAACAAAGGCAAGAGTAAAGACAAAGGAAGCTTACCACCGGGGTTGCAAAAGAAAGTTGATAATGGTGGTCAATTGCCTCCTGGCTGGCAGAAAAAGCTTCACAAAGGTGATATATTAGATGACTCTATTTATCGTCATGGTCGTGTATTAAAGCCGATAGACCGTGATGGTCGTATTACTATTGAGGTTGACGATTCCATTATTCATATGGTTCACGATACTCGAGAGATTTTATCAATTTAAGTCGTTATTAATGAGGGATCATTGAATGCTAATTGCATTAGTATGTGTACTGAGTGTGTTCTTGATAGTGACACTTTTACCTATGTCATACAGCCAGCACTATTTAATTCGTAGTTGCGATTTTATTCGGTTACAGGTTTTTTATTTTGCATTAGCTGGGCTATTTTTAGCTGGGTATTTTGCTTTTAGCGAGCTATCGCCTTTGGTTTTGTTGTCCTTAATAATGGCGAGTGTTATTTTGCTTATTCAAGGTAAGTGGATATTCCCGTACACATGGCTCGCAAAAAAAGAGGTGGCTCATAGCCCCTCAGGAAGTGAACATAGTGTTCGTATTATGTCGGCGAATGTGTTGATGTCGAACACTCGCTATCAAGATTTAATCGATTTAGTGAACGAGAACCAACCAGATTTACTGATCACGCTTGAGTCGGATAGTAAATGGCAACAACATTTATCAGTACTTGAAAAAGACTACCCTCATACAATATTTTGTCCAAAAGATAATCGCTACGGCATGCATCTATACAGTAAATATAAAATAAAAAAACAACAAGTATGTGAGTTAGTAGAGAGTGATATTCCCTCAATTCATATTTTATTTGAGACTGCTGAAGGTCTTGAAGTGCAAGGTCATTTTATTCATCCTGCCCCACCGAGTCCTACAGAAGAAGATACTTCTAGGCCTCGAGATACCGAACTTATTTTACTGGCCAAAGCTTTAAAGAATAACAAACGTCCAACTATTGTTGCTGGCGATTTGAATGATGTTGCTTGGTCAAGAAGTACCCGTTTGTTTATGGAGATCAGTGACTTTTTAGACCCACGTAAAGGGAGAGGTTTTTTTAATACTTTTCATGCTGGGTATTTCTTTATGCGCTGGCCGCTTGATCATTTATTTCATAGTCATGGTTTTACGGTTAAGCGGATTAAACGATTGGCAAAGTATGGCTCAGATCATTTTGCACTACTAACTGAGTTAGTGCATGAACCCGCTAATAGTAATCAGCAGTTAGATGATGAAATGAACATTCAACAAGCTGTGGATGAACTGCAAATGGATAATACGTCATATAAGTCAGTTCCAACATTTGATGACGACATAAATAAAGCCCAGCTTAAATAACCTGAACTCTGGATAATAAATCTATCTCCAGCGGCTACTTTCAACGCAAACTGCGTTGAATTTACT
>NZ_PYHV01000008.1:0-69140 GCF_004766475.1 Pseudoalteromonas sp. KS88 | reverse complement strand
GTGCTTCTTCAGTTGCAGCAGGTGCTTCTTCAGTTGCAGCAGGTGCTTCTTCAGTTGCAGCAGGTGCTTCTTCAGTTGCAGCAGGTGCTTGTTCAGTTGCAGCAGGTGCTTCTTCAGTTTCAGCAGGTGCTTCTTCAGTTACAGCAGGTGCTTGCTCAGCTGTTTCAACCTTAGCTAAATCTTCAGCTACAACAGCTTGCTCTACTTGCTTAGATGCATCAGTTGCTGTTTTTTCAGATTTTGCCTTAAGTTCAGCTTCATATTCTGCGGCCGCTTGATCCGCAACAGGAATAAATGCAGGAGGCTGCGTACTTTGTGTTTCGCTGCCTTCTTCACCTTGTTCAGGACGACGACGACGTTGGCCTGCAGCACGAAGGTGGCGAGGTGAACGACGTGAACGAGTACGTGCCTGTCCTTGCTCTTCATCAGCTGATGCATCTTGTTCAGGAGCCATATTTTGTTCTGGCTCAGGTTTTGCTGCTTCAGGTGCTTTGTCCGCATTTGTATTTGCTTGTGTTTCCACTTGTTCAGTTGCAACAACAGGTTTAGCTTCTGGCTTTTCTTCAGTTGCTTTAACAGGTTGTTGAGCTGGTGCCTGTTCAGTCGTTGTTGAATTTACAGCTGCAGTGTCGTCATTTTGCACACGAACTTTCTTGCGAATGTTACGACGTTGACGACGCGCTTTTGGCTTTTGCTCAGTTTTTTCTACGTTAGTGTCTTTGTTTTCTACAGACTCTTTAACGTCAGTTGCTGGCTTTTTATCATCGTTACGATTTTCATTACGCTTACGAGAATTAGGGTTACGACGGCGCTTGTTGCGGTTCTCGTTTCTATTCTCTTTTTGCTCGGTAGTTGTATTATCAACGTTAGCTGTTTCCTCAGAAGTGCGCTCATTTTGAGGTTTGTTGCGAGAGTTGTTATTACGGCGACGCTGGTTGTTACGACGGCGATTATCACCATCATTGTTGCGATTACGGTTATTACGCGTGTTTGGTTTATTAGTTTGCTCTTTTTTCTCTGGCTCTTTCTTTTCAGTTGAGTCAGCAAATAAAGATTTAAACCAATTACCAATGCTAGCTAAAAGGCCAACCTGTGCAGTAGCTTGAGGGGCTGTGGCTTGTTGCGCTGGAGCTGGCTTTTCAGTTACTTGAGGTGCTGGCGTTGAAGGCATAACAACACCTTTCAATCTTGGCTCTTCACGTACTGCAACAGCGGGTGTTTTAGATGTTTCAAACACTTCTGGCTCAGGCGCTACAACTTGGTCGTAACTTACTGTTTCGAGTGTTTCATCTTTGCGCAAGCGCATAACTTCGTAGTGTGGTGTTTCCATGTGTTGATTTGGAATGATTACTACATCACAGCTATGACGTTTTTCGATACGGTGCACGCTACGGCGTTGTTCGTTTAGTAAGTAAGCAGCAACAGCAACAGGCACTTGTGCGTTTACTTGCGCTGTATTGTCTTTAATGGCTTCTTCTTCGATTAAACGTAGAATTGATAACGCAATTGACTCGTTTGAACGAATAGTACCTTGACCACTACAACGAGGACATGGTCCTTGGCTTGCTTCACCTAATGAAGGGCGTAAGCGCTGACGCGACATTTCAAGTAAGCCAAAGCGTGAAATTTTACCAATTTGTACACGGGCACGATCTGGGCGAACAGCGTCTTTTAAACGATTTTCTACTTCACGCTGATGGCGTGGAGGCGTCATATCGATAAAGTCGATAACAATCAGGCCACCTAAGTCGCGTAAGCGTAATTGGCGGGCAATTTCGTCTGCTGCTTCTAAGTTTGTGTTCAATGCTGTTTCTTCGATATCTCCGCCTTTAGTGGCTTTTGATGAGTTGATATCGATAGAGGTAAGTGCTTCTGTAGGGTCAATAACAATTGAACCACCAGAAGGCAAGCGGACTTCGCGTTGGAAAGCAGATTCGATTTGGCTTTCAATTTGGTAGTGTGTAAACAATGGCACTTCGCCAGAGTATAACTTTACACGGCTCATAAAGTCAGGGCGAAAACGCTCAATATGGGCTTTTGCTTCTTCAAATACACGCGGTTTATCAATTAAGATTTCACCAATGTCACGGCGTAAATAATCACGAATAGCGCGGAAAATTACGTTACTTTCTTGGTGGATTAAAAACGGTGCCTTGCCGCTATTAGATGCTTGTTGAATCGCATCCCAGTGCACAAGGAGTGCTTTTAAATCGTAGTTTAGTTCTTCAAACGATTTACCAACACCCGCAGTACGCACGATTAAGCCCATGCCTTTAGGCAATTCTAAACGGCTCAATGCTTCTTTAAGTTCAGTACGCTCATCACCTTCAATACGACGTGAAATACCGCCAGCACGAGGGTTATTGGGCATAAGAACTAAATAGCTACCTGCTACGCTGATAAAAGTAGTTAGTGCTGCGCCTTTTTGGCCGCGCTCTTCTTTATCAACTTGTACAATAACTTCTTGACCTTCTTTAATTACGTCACGAATGTTCGGACGACCTTGGAAGGTGTAACCTTGCGGGAAGTATGTACGAGCGATTTCTTTTAGAGGAAGGAAACCGTGACGTTCAGCGCCGTAATCAACAAAGGCTGCTTCTAATGACGGTTCAATGCGTGTTATTTTGCCTTTATAAATATTGGCTTTTTTTTGTTCGTGACCCGGGCTTTCGATATCTAAATCATACAGGCGCTGGCCATCAACCAGTGCTACGCGCATTTCTTCTTGCTGCGTCGCATTGATTAGCATACGTTTCATATTGTTACTCTACTGTGTTATGTCGCTGACATGACGAAACTTTTCGCCTGTTCAGTTGCTCCAGTCGCTTCTTTTTATGCAGTCTCACGACTGGGTCTGTGGCGGAGCTTGGTGCTGTATTGTTTTACAAGTATCTTTATGGTGCTGGCTGACAATAACGTGTTGTCACGTTATTAGATTCATAATGGCGACAAAACTAGCGGCTGTTTTACAGCATCGTATTCGAGTTCTGTGCAGAGTCGACCATTTATTAAATTAACTTGTATATTTACAGCACATCTGCTGAACGGCGTTTTTACGCCGTCACGATCAGACAAATTATCTGTTCAAATTGCTTTTATTTCTGCAATTAAGGCTGTTCATGCTCAAACTTAACTTACGATATATTACGCGCACCGTCGTTAATTGAACGCACGTGTAAACTAGGTCTGTATAAAAGCTTTGGAAAACTTATCTCGGATCTGTATGATCAATTACCTAGAATGTGCATCACGAATGTCTTAATGTGTTAAAAAGCACCGTTGTTATTGCAAATTAAATTTGCGAAGGTGATTATCCCACTATTATAACCGTGTTAGCAACTAAATTATTTTACTTAAATCAGTGATTAGGCAATGTCAGAAAAAACCGGCTTACAAGTATCTTTCGTCACGATTACCGAAGACCACCTAGGTCAACGGATTGATAACTTTCTTATTACCCATTTAAAAGGGGTGCCTAAAAGCGCTGTTTATAAAATTCTCCGTAAAGGTGAGGTGCGAGTTAACAAAAAGCGTATCAAACCTGTGTATAAACTTCAGCTTGATGATGTAGTACGTATACCTCCGATTAAAATTGCAGAGCGTCAAGACGACTTTGTGCCAAGCAAGCTTGAGAAAGTTAAACAATTAGAAGACGCTATTTTATTTGAAGACAAGTACCTTATTGTGATCAACAAGCCTTCGGGTATGGCTGTACATGGTGGCAGTGGCTTAAGTTACGGTTTAATAGAAGCTTTGCGTTCATTACGTCCTGATGAGCGTAGCCTTGAACTTGTTCACCGACTTGACCGTGACACTTCAGGTTGTTTATTAATCGCAAAACGCCGCTCTGTACTAACAGCTTTACATGAGCAATTGCGTGAAAAAACCATGGAAAAAAATTATTGGGCACTGGTCGATGGCCAGTGGGAATCTAAAACCAAGAATGTGAAAGAGGGCTTACGCAAAAATACGTTACAGTCAGGCGAGCGTATTGTACGGGTAGATAATAGCGAAGAAGGCAAGCCTTCTCATACCCGCTTTAAAGTACTTGAACGTTTTGATGAATGTTCATTAGTACAAGCATCACCGGTAACAGGGCGTACTCACCAAATTCGTGTTCATACCCAGTGCCAAGGTCATCCAATTGCTTGTGATGATAAATATGGCGATCAGGCATTTGATGCGGGTATGCGTAAAATCGGTTTAAACAGATTATTTTTACATGCCCATGATTTGAGTTTTTATCACCCTAAAAATGAAACAACTATGCGTGTTGAAGCGCCACTTGATAAAACGTTAACTAATTGCATAAAGACATTACGCGCAGCTAAATCGTGAAAAATTATAAGTTAGTGATATTTGATTGGGATGGCACCATCATGGATTCGGTGACTAAAATAGTTAATTGTATGCACGAATCTGCATTAAAGTGCGGCTTAGTTGCGCCAAGTGATGAGGCAATAAAAAATATTATTGGCTTATCACTTGAGCATGCCGTTGCGACTTTATTCCCCGATAACGCCAATTTATACGCTGATTTGATTGCACAATATAAGCATCAGTATAAACATGTTGATGCAACACCTACGCCTTTATTTACCGATGTAGCAAACACATTGGCAAGGTTGAGAGACAAAGGCGTTATTTTAGCGGTAGCAACAGGTAAAAGCCGAGTAGGGCTTGAGCGCTTATTGGATGAAACCAAGCTTGACCATCATTTTGCGGCCACGCGCACAAGTGATGATGCGCAATCTAAACCGTCACCAGAGATGTTGCTTCAGCTACTTAGTGAGCTTGATGTAAGTGCTGATGAAGCGCTGATGATTGGCGATACCAAAATTGATATGGCGATGGCTCAGGCTGCGCATATTGACCGCGTAGGTGTCACTATGGGTGTGCATAATGAAGTGCAGCTAAATGAATTTGAGCCAATTGCTACGGTTGGCTCATATCAGCAATTATCTGCGCTGTTACTCGATTAGTTTGTCTGGTTGTCTAGTACATCTAAACCAAACTCAGCCAACAATTGGCTGAGTTTAATCAGTGGTAGCCCGATTAAACTATTTGGATCATCGCCGCTGAGTTTTTCAAATAAACATATACCGAGTCCTTCGCTTTTAAAACTCCCTGCGCAGTTGTAAGGTTGCTCGGCATCACAGTAAGCACTTATTTGTGCCGATGTGAGTGTTCTGAATGTCACCTCGAAAGGTTCTACGATAGTTTGTAACGTATCTTTGCTTATATCGTAGACAGTTAAACCAGTTAAAAAGGTGACGGTGTTTGCACTAAATAAGCTCAATTGTTTAATGGCGTTTTCTTTATTGTGCGGTTTACCTAGGATTTGCCCGTTAAAAACCGCCACTTGGTCTGAGCCGATCACTAAGCCTTCGTTAAATCTCCCTTGTGCGGCACGTGCTTTTAAGACGCTTAAGCGCATTACTAATTGACGTGGTGATTCGTTGGGAATCGGTGTTTCGTCAACATCGGGGGAAAAACTGGCAAACGGAAGATTAAATTTTTGCAATAAAGACTGACGAAAGGGTGAGCTTGAAGCTAAAATAAGTGAGTGGCGCATGGATTATTTTCCTAATGAAAATCAGATTGAGTTAGGATAAATCAGATCTGTTGGCAAAACAAAGAAATGAATCAGGAAAAACCAGTGTAAAATGGTTTTTTACTTTGACTAACCAAGTAACTATCTATATGATGCAGCCCCTATGCAAAAGGTGAAAATTCCCATCACTCTTCATCCAGGCAAAGCAGCTCAGCACCGTTTAAGTTATGACGGTATTGTTCAGCTTGAAAAACTGACTCGTTTACGAGAAGTTATCCAGGAAGAAGTAGGTGAAATAGCGGTAAAAATTCATTGCAAAAACGATGAGCAAGGTTTTGTTGTGGTTCGCGGCAATTTGTCGACACACGTAACTGTAACTTGTCAACGTTGTAATGGTGATTTAGGGTTGGATTTGGATCAAGACTTTGTTTATTCGCCAGTCGGTTTGGATGCAGAGTCAGATGATCTTCCAGAAGACTACGATGAAGTAGCACTTGATGAAAATGGTGAAATAGACGTGTTTGATTTAATCGAAGACGAACTACTTTTAGCAGTTCCATTAGTGCCTACACACAACGAAGCTTCATGCAGTTATTCAGCAAAGCCTGCCAGCTTTGGTGTATTAAAGGCGGAAGATGATAAACCAAATCCATTTGATATTTTGAAACAACTTAAGAAAGATTCTTAGGAGAAGACTATGGCTGTACAAAAAAGCAAAAAGTCTCGTGCAAGACGCGGCATGCGCCGTTCACACGATGCGATCAGTGGTCCAACTTTAACTGTAGACCAAACATCTGGTGAGACTCATCGTCGTCACCACGTGACTGCAGATGGTTACTACAAAGGCGTTCAAGTAATTTCTAACTAAGAGATTGCTTATATGCTGACTAATCTAACCATTGCGTTAGATATGATGGGGGGCGATTATGGCCCCCGTTCATCTATCCCCGCAGCCGTTAACGCGGTAAATGCTAATGCCAACTTAAGACTCATCTTATGTGGCAACGAGCAAGTAATATCTAATGAACTTGATTCCCTCGATTCTTTATCTCATCCAAGATTAATTATTCGTCATTGCAGTGAAGTTGTCACTAATGGTTGTGAACCGGCTTTAGCTGTTCGTTTTAAAAAAGATTCTTCAATGCGTGTAGCCCTTGATTTAGTTAAATCAGGTGAGGCACAAGCGTGCGTAAGTGCTGGTAATACCGGTGCCTTACTTTTTATGGCGCATTACGTATTGAAAATGTTGCCCGGCGTTAAGCGTCCTGCACTGATTTCAGCGGTTCCGACTGAGCAAAAACACCCTGTCTATTTACTTGATTTAGGTGCCAATGTGCATTGTGATGCACAAACCTTATATCAATTTGGCATTATGGGTTCAGTAGTCGCAGGACAAGCGCTCGGTTGTGATAACCCGAAAGTAAGCCTATTAAATATCGGCTCAGAAGATATAAAAGGTCATGAAGATATTAAGCAAGCCGCGCAGCTGATGCAGCAATGTGATTACTTAAATTACACCGGCTACAGCGAAGGCAGCGATATATTTACTGGTAAATCTGATGTCATCGTCTGTGAAGGTTTTGTCGGTAACGTTGCCCTTAAAACCTGCGAAGGTATCGCTAAGCTTATTATGTTTAAGCTAACAAAAGCGCTAAGAAAGCACTTTTTCTATAAATGCATGGCTTTTATGCTACGCCCTGTCATAAAAAAACTATATAAAAGGGTGAACCCCGACCAGTATAACGGCGCAAGTCTGGTAGGATTGCGCGGTATTGTTGTAAAAAGCCATGGAAATGCATCAGCTAAAGCATTTCATGCTGCTATCGATGAAGCCGCCAGAGAAGTAGAACGTCAACTTCCAGAAAAAATAGCCGCTATCTTCGAGCAAACACATTCAACTAAAAAAGTAACGTCTGACGAGTGACTTATGTTGTCAGGCGCATGCTTAAATATTTTTTATTTGTTTAATTAAAAGAGCAAAGTATGGCACAAAAAATCGCACTTGTTTTTCCAGGTCAAGGCTCACAATCTGTGGGTATGTTAAGTGAGTTACTTGCAGAGTCTGACATTGTAAAAGCGACATTTGCTGAGGCATCAGATGCACTTGGTTACGACTTAGCAGCACTCGTACTGAATGGTCCAGAACAAGAACTAAATCAAACCCACCGTACTCAACCTGCTTTATTGACCGCTTCGGTTGCTATTTATCGTCAGTGGTTAGCTGCAAACCCAGACGCAGAGGTGACGATGGCAGGTCACAGTTTAGGCGAATACTCTGCATTAGTATGTGCAGATGTACTGAGCCTTGCTCAGGCAGTAAAACTTGTTGAAAACCGCGGTTTATATATGCAAGAAGCTGTACCTGCGGGTGTGGGTTCTATGGCTGCAATCATCGGTCTTGGTGATGATGAAATTAAAGCTGCCTGTAGCGCATCAGCACAAGGTGAAGTTGTCGCACCGGTAAATTATAACTCACCAGGACAAGTCGTTATTGCAGGACATAAAGCGGCAGTAGATAGAGCGTCACAAGCGTGTAAAGAAGCAGGTGCTAAACGTGCATTGCCATTATCCGTTAGTGTACCTTCACATTGTGAGCTTATGAAGCCAGCCGCTGATAAATTAGCAGCTGATTTAGCCGCTTTAACATTTAATACACCTAAGTGTGATGTAATCAATAATGTTGATGTTATTGCAGAAAATGCAGCTGATGCAATTAAAGATGCATTAGTACGTCAATTATATAGCCCAGTACGCTGGACTGAAACAGTGCAAGCATTGGTAGCGCAGGGTATTACCCAAAGCTATGAATTTGGCCCAGGTAAAGTATTGACGGGGTTAGCAAAACGTATTGACAAAGCAATGGTATGTGGTTCGGTAAATAGCCAACCTGCCATTGATGAAGCTAAATAAGAGTAGGATAGGAATGGCAAATTTATTTTCATTAGAGGGCAAGGTAGTCCTTATTACTGGTGCAAGCCGTGGTATTGGTAAAGCGATTGCAACAACACTGGTTGCACAAGGTGCGAAAGTAGCAGGTACTGCTACAAGCGAATCAGGTGCTGCTAAAATCAGTGAGTATTTAGGTGATAATGGTAAAGGTTATGCGTTAAACGTAACCGATCCTGCATCGATTGAAGCGACACTTGCGGCGATAAAAGCAGATTTAGGTGATATTGACGTTTTAGTTAATAATGCCGGTATTACCCGTGATAATTTATTAATGCGCATGAAAGAGGGTGAGTGGGACGACATAATCGATACCAACTTAAGCTCTATTTTCCGTTTATCGAAAGCGGTATTACGCCCAATGATGAAGAAAAAGAATGGCCGTATTATTAACATAGGCTCAGTAGTGGGCACTATGGGTAATGCTGGGCAAGCGAACTACGCTGCAGCTAAAGCTGGCGTAATTGGTTTTTCTAAATCATTAGCGCGTGAAGTTGCATCACGTGGTATAACAGTCAATGTCGTTGCACCTGGTTTTATCCAAACCGATATGACAGACGAGTTGACAGAAGAGCAAAAAGCAGCAACGCTAGCTAATGTGCCTGCAGGGCGTTTAGGTCAACCAGATGAAATTGCAGCTGCTGTTTGTTACTTAGCATCAGATGCTGCGGCTTACGTTTCGGGCGAAACGCTGCACGTTAACGGCGCAATGTACATGGTTTAAGGAACTTTGTTCCTAATTAGTTTTCAGCGAGTTTGTCGAAAAATGTTGAATTTTTTGTGATCTTGCTTTAAACATACTTGAATTCGCTGTGAAAATAAGCGATAAAAGACACAAATAACCCTCAAGAGGTTTGACCAGATAAATAATTATCAGCAAATCCTTGAATCACAGAATTATGCGCCGTAAACTACGCCGCAATCTGAAAATAACGCATTGGCGTTTTTAATAAAGGAAAGAAGAATGAGCGACATCCAAGAACGCGTAAAGAAAATCATCATTGAGCAACTAGGTGTTAAAGAAGAAGAAGTAAAGCACGAAGCTTCTTTCGTTGATGACTTAGGCGCAGATTCACTTGATACTGTTGAATTAGTAATGGCTCTTGAAGAAGAGTTTGACACTGAGATCCCAGACGAAGAAGCTGAAAAGATCACTACAGTACAAGCTGCAATCGATTACGTTACAGCTCACGCTGAGTAATCAATCGCAAATTAAGGGCAGCATTCGCTGCCCTTAATCTATCCGTAATATGATACTAATTAATTTAGTACACACCCCACCTAAAATAATAATTCCCTTATTGGAGGCAACCCGTGGCTAAACGTCGAGTAGTCGTAACTGGCTTAGGAATGTTGACACCGCTAGGTAACGATGTTGAATCAACCTGGCAAGGCTTGTTAAATGGCAAAAGTGGTATTCAAACTATCACGCATTTCGATACTTCAAGTTTTGGTACCAAGTTCGCAGGCTTGCTGAATGATTTTAATGCGTCTGACTATAATATGTCGCCTAAAGATGCTAAAAAAATGGATTTGTTTATCCAATATGGCATAGCGGCGGGTGTTCAAGCACTACAAGATTCTGGCCTTGAGATCACAGAGCAAAACGCACCGCGCGTTGGTGTTGCTGTTGGTTCAGGCATTGGTGGTTTAACGTTAATCGAAGAAAACCACATAAAATTATTAAACAGTGGCCCACGTAAGCTTTCTCCTTTTTACGTGCCGTCGACTATTATCAATATGATCTCAGGTCATTTATCGATAATGCACGGTCTACGTGGTCCAAATATTTCGATTGTAACTGCCTGTACTACAGGTTTACATAATATTGGCCATGCAGCTCGTATGATTGCTTACGGTGATGCAGATGCCATGGTAGCAGGGGGCGCTGAAAAAGCCTCGACACCTATTGGTATGGGTGGCTTTAACGCGGCTCGCGCACTTTCAACTCGTAACGATGACCCACAAGCGGCGTCGCGTCCTTGGGATAAAGATCGTGACGGTTTTGTACTTGCAGACGGTGCAGGTGTGATCGTACTTGAAGAATACGAACATGCTAAAGCCCGTGGTGCTAAAATTTACTCAGAACTGGTTGGTTTTGGCATGAGCGGTGATGCATTTCATATGACTTCACCACCTGAAGATGGTGCAGGTGCAGCCCTTGCGATGGAAAATGCGTTAAACGATGCAGGTGTTAATGCTGATCAAGTGGGTTACATTAACGCCCACGGCACATCAACTAACGCAGGTGACAAGGCTGAAACCTCTGCGGTTAAATCTATCTTTGGTAATGCTGCAAAAGATGTGATGGTAAGTTCATCTAAATCAATGATGGGCCACTTGTTAGGTGCTGCAGGCTCGGTTGAGTCAATAATTACAATCTTGTCGTTACAAGATCAAAAAGTAAGCCCAACAATTAACCTTGATAACCCAGACGAAGGCTGTGATTTGGATTATGTTCCTCATACGGCACGTGATGCGAAATTAGACTACGCATTATGTAACTCGTTTGGTTTTGGTGGTACTAATGGCTCGTTGCTATTTAAAAAGGTATAATCTTTTTAAACAACGAAACAGAATAATAGCCCAGTTGTGACTGGGCTTTTTTATATGCAGAATAAACAGCGAATACAACAAAACATAATCACTGAACAACCTAGAGTTGTTAGTAGTCGTGATCGCGGCTTAAACTATGGTGATGGTTTTTTTACTACAGCAAAGATTATTGACGGCAATGTAGAACATTGGTCACTGCACCGTGCGCGATTAATTGAATGCGCAAGCCGTTTAGCATTTCCTGAAATAGAGTTTATTGAACTTGAAGCCGTAATCAATCAGCTTATTGCAACACAAAAACGTGCAGTCCTTAAAGTACTCGTTACGCGCGGTGAAGGCGGACGTGGGTACGGCTTACCACAGCAGCCGTTATTAAACATTGTGATCAGTGTTGTGGATTTTCCAACACAATATGAAGCACTGAGTTCAAAAGGCCTTAGCTTAGCTGTTAGCCCCATTAAATTAGCATCTCAACCATTACTTGCTGGGCTTAAAACATTGAACAGGCTAGAGCAAGTCATGATTAAGCAAGCCATGCAAACACAGGATAGTGATGATGTACTGGTTCTTGATTATCGAAATAATGTTATAGAAACTTCGGCTGCCAACGTATTTGCAATTAAAGGCGGACGACTCTTTAGCCCTTTGCTAAACGAGTGTGGAATTAAAGGAGTTTACCTGCAATCGTTATGTGCTAAATTACCCATTGAGTTTGAAAACTTAACAATAGAACAATTAAAACAAATGGATGCAGTGTTTATCTGCAATAGCCTAATGGGCGTTATACCAGTAAAAGCGATTGATGATGCTTACTTTGATATTAAGAATAGTTTAAGCGTATTAAATGGTTTAACCGCCAAGGAGTTTACGTGTTAAAAGTGATAATAGGTATTATAGTTTTAGCCTTGTTAACGACAGGGGTTGGCTATCAACAGTTGCAAGCAACCATTAATAGTACATTAGCCGTTCCTGAGAATACCCAATTTGAAGTAAAAAATGGCACGGGGTTTAATAAGCTATGTCAGCAGTGGCAGGCAAAAAAATGGCTGGATAGCTGCTTTAAGTATCAGATAGTGGCAAAGTTAGACCCTAGCCTCACTGATTTGAAAGCTGGCCTATATGAGCTAAACCAAGGTAGTGTAATTGATAATATTCGTCGCATAAATGAGGGTGAACAAGTTAGCTTTAGTTTCACTATTATTGAAGGGCAAACATTGCGGGATGTGCTCGCTGCAATTGAAAATGCCACTAAATTAAACCAAGATTTAACTCTTGATAATTTGAGCCAACAAATCATAGGATCAGATCAGCATTTGGAAGGCTGGTTATACCCAGATACATATCACTACCATGCTGGTGATAGTGCAAGTTTATTGCTTAAGCGTGCACATATTTTAATGAAACAGGTTTTAACTGATGCTTGGCAGCAACGTGCTAAAAATTTGCCAATAAATACTGCTTACGAGGCGTTGATTATGGCCTCAATTATCGAAAAAGAAACCGGCCTTGCCAGTGAGCGACCTATGATAGCGTCTGTTTTTACTAATCGTCTTAACTCAAAAATGCGTCTACAAACTGACCCTACTGTAATCTATGGCTTAGGTACTGCGTATGATGGTGATATAAAACGCAAAGACCTAACTAGTTACACACCGTATAATACTTATAGAATAAATGGTCTACCGCCAACGCCTATTGCGATGCCTTCGAAGGCGGCAATTCTAGCAGCAGTAAACCCACCTGAGTCTGATTATGTGTATTTTGTTGCGAAAGGCGATGGCAGCCATCAATTTTCAAAAACACTCAAAGCACATAATAAAGCTGTGCAAGATTACTTACGTTACCAAAAACAGTTAAGTAACTGAACAGTTGCAATCTGAATAATTAAAAGAGATACCATGACAGCAAAATTTATTGTGATCGAAGGGCTAGAAGGAGCGGGTAAATCAACTGCTATTTCAATTTGTCAGCAGTTTTTAACCCAGCATAATGTTGATTTTGTCAATGTACGAGAGCCAGGAGGAACACCGCTTGCTGAGCAACTTCGTAGTTTGGTAAAAGCCAATCACCAAGAGACGATAGCCAGCGAAACTGAATTGTTGATCATGTATGCCGCACGTTCTCAGTTAGTTAATAATGTTATCCGCCCTGCGCTTGATAATGATCAGTGGGTGCTTGGCGACCGTCATGACTTATCATCACAAGCGTACCAAGGTGGTGGGCGCGAAATCGAACAAACAACCTTAAAAGCACTCTCTGATATCGTTTTAAAAGGGCTAAAACCTGATTTAACAATCTACTTAGATATTGAGCCGTCAATTGGTTTAGCGCGAGCAAAAGGCCGTGGAGAACTAGATAGAATTGAGCAAGAAGCACTGAGTTTTTTTGAACGCACTCGTGCACGCTACCTAGCGCTAGCAAATAGTGATGACTCTATTAAAACGGTCAATGCAAATCAAACAATGGCGCAAGTTCATAATGATATCATTGCGGTGTTAGAGCAGTTTTTACAAAGTAATAATTAATATGACTTACCCATGGCTCAACAATATTGAACAACAACTTAGTACCAGCTTTGCTGCTGGGCGGTTTCATCATGGTCAATTATTTAATGGCCAACAAGGTGTTGGTAAAACAGCCTTAGTTGAACAACTTGCAAATGCATTATTATGCCAACACCCAAGCGGTGTTCAACCTTGTGGGCAATGTAAGAGCTGTCAGTTGAATCAAGCGGGCACACACCCCGACAAATTTAATGTGGTAATTGATGGGCAGAGTATTGGCGTTGATGATATTCGTACGGTGAGCCACTTTATGAGTCATTCAGCTGCGCAAAACGGCAATAAAGTGGTGATCATAAAAGATTGCCACAAAATGACCACAGCCGCAGCAAATGCCTTATTAAAGACGCTTGAAGAGCCAAGTTCACAGCGTTTTTTATTATTAACGACTAATGCAGCATCACAACTGCCAGCAACAATTTTAAGTCGCTGTACTAGAATCGATGTCCAGGTTGGCGAAGCTCAGGAGGCCAAACATTGGCTAGCATCGTTACAAATTATTGACTATCCATGGCTTCACCTGTTTTTTCAACAACCTTTGTTAGTGCAAACATGGCAGCAAAAGGATCAACTAGAAACAATTGACCAACTCTATAAATTTGCAACTGAGCTAAAACAAGGTCATAATTTCAGTGCGTTAGTGGATATTATTAGTAAAGATAACGATCTGGTTCGAGTTTTTTGTTTATTTTTGACAGAGCAACTAAAGCAGCAGCTAATCGCTGGCATGGAATTTGATGCGTATCAACAGGCGCAAAATTCTTTAAACGATTTTTATCAAAATTGTACTCAAGTGTTAGGACTCAATTTGTCTTTAGCTGTTTCGAAGTTAGCGTATTCACTTCGTAGATAACAATAATTAGGATGTTTTATGCAAGAGTTACTTGTTGACTTTGAAGATTTAGATGAGCTATACCGTTGCTACATGCCATACCTCAAAACGGGCGGTTTATTTGTACGTACAAATATGCGTTACGAAATGGGCCACTCATTGGCATTAAAAGTAACATTACCCGATGCCCTTGAAGATGATGTAATAACAGGTAAGGTAACCTGGATCACACCACAAGGCGCACAAAGTTCGAACCCACCAGGCATAGGCATTAGTTTTTTAGATGATAAAACTAACCTTAATGCGAAGATCGAAAAACTACTAGGGACTATGTTAAACTCTGGTAATCCAACTTATACCATGTAGTAAGCAGTAATCGTGATTGTAGATTCTCATTGCCATTTAGACCGACTTGATTTTGATAAACTCGATTTAAACCTAGACCAAGTTCTTGATAGCGCACGCGCTAAACAAGTAGAGCACTTTTTATGTGTGAGTGTCACGTTAGATCAGTTTCCGAGCATGCTTGATAAAATTAAAGATTATAACGATGTATCGGCCTCGTGCGGCGTACACCCACTTGATCAAAAAGATGCCCTTGATAAGCAGCGCTTAATTGATTTAGCTAGCCATGACAAAGTGGTTGCGATTGGCGAAACTGGGCTTGACTATTATTACGCAAAAGACACGCATAAAATTCAGCAAGAGAGCTTTGTTGGCCATATTGAGGTGGCAAATCAATTACAAAAACCACTAATTATTCACACCCGTGATGCCCGCGAAGACACGATTAATTTAATGCGTGAGCACAACGCTGAAAAATGCGGTGGTGTTTTACATTGCTTTACTGAAGACTGGGACATGGCCAAAAAAGCCATCGATTTAGGTTTTTATATTTCTATTTCCGGCATTGTCACCTTCAAAAATGCTGTCGAGCTTAAAGACGTCGTTAAACAAATACCACTTGATAGGCTTCTTATCGAAACAGATTCACCTTATCTTGCGCCAGTGCCTTATCGTGGTAAAACTAATCAGCCCGCGTATGTGCAAGATGTGGCTTATTTTATCAGTGAACTTAAAGGAATTAGTTATAAAGAGCTCGCAACTGCGACCACAGCCAACTTCTATTCTTTATTCAATTTAGCAAAGCAGGGTTAACACTTTATGAGCCAAGCACCACTTCCTCTACTTTTAATGGGGCCAATGGTGCGCCGCGCTGATATAAACGAGGTTTGCATTCAATTTGCAACCTCTCGCCCAATTAACTGTCGTATCGAAATTGCTCATTATGATACCTATTGTGAACATGAGCCTGTTCGTTTAGGGGAGCAGTTATTCTTACATTTCGTTATTATAAAACCTATCGGTATTGAATTTCCTTTTGATGAGTTAATTAGTTACCGATTGTTTGATAACGACAAAGAAATTGATCTCAGCGCTTTTTGCTACCCCAATAAAGCGACCCCAGAATTTGCAGTTCCCAATACGCTAAGCCAAATTTTGCACGGCTCGTGTAGAAACCCACATCACCCAGCAAAAGACAGCCTTGTTGCAGCTAATGACTTTGTACAAGCTAAGCGTAGTGAGAATAAAATAGGCGCCGATATTTTACTGCTATCGGGGGATCAAGTTTATGCCGATGATGTGGCCGGCGCCATGCTAATCGCAATCTCGCGCTTAATCGATGTGTTGGGTATTTATAAAGAGCAACCGCTTGATATAGAGTTACCTGAAGATTTACATCAACAGCTATACCAGCGCCATTTATATTTGCCCAAAGTACCGTGGCAGAAACGCAATAAAATTGGGGTAGGGTATTGGCTGAAAAAAGATGTCCCACATTTTTCAAGTTTAAAAGCAGATAACCACCTCGTTTTTTTTGAAGAGTTTATTGCGCTTTACTTATTAAACTTTAGTCCGTCAGTTTGGCAGTTAGCTGATTTTGAGAGCATTCACTATCAAGCTAGCACAACGAAGTGCCAACAAATATTCGATAATGAGAAAGCGGCCTTATCAGTTTTTAAAGACGGCTTGAATGACGCACAAGTTTTATTTGCCAACATACCTAGCTTTATGATGTTTGATGATCATGATGTAACCGATGATTGGAACCTAACCGCAGGGTGGGAGCAAGTTATCTACCAGCACCCAGTAAGTAGGCGAATTGTTAATAATGGTTTAATTAGTTATTGGCTATTTCAAGGGTTTGGTAACGATGCAGGGCATAAAACTAAGAGCCTTCTTACATCATTTCAACAAAGCTTTACTAAGGATAAGCTCTGGCAATTTAAAGCCTTTGATAAAACCATTTTAGAGTTTAATCATTGGCATTATGAGCTCAATACCGTGCCCAAAGTCGTGGTACTCGATACGCGCACCCATCGTTGGCGCAATGAGCAAAACTTTAATGAGCCTTCAGGCTTATTGGATTGGGAGCGCTTAGTTGAGCTTGAAGACAGCTTATTAACTCATGAGCAAGTGATTATCGTGTCGCCTGCGCCGGTTTTTGGGGTTAAATCGATAGAAGCTATTCAAGCAATGTTTAATATCTGCGGCCAGCCCTTACTTGTTGATGTTGAGAACTGGATGGCACATGAAGGCTCGGCGAAGAAGCTGCTGGATACCTTTCGCCGCGACGATACACCCAAAGAAACGCTTATTTTATCAGGCGACGTTCATTACTCATTTTGTTTTTCAGTGCAAAAGCGTTTTGGCAAACACCCTAACCGAATTTGGCAGCTCACTGCCAGCGGTATTAAAAACGAATTCCCACGCAAGTTAATTAATATTCTCGATAAGCTCGATTCAATTCTATATGCGCCAAAAAGCCCTCTCAACTTTTTTACCAAACGTTGGCAAATGGAAGTTGATAAACACCAAACAGTAGGCGAG
Source organism: Pseudoalteromonas sp. KS88 (assembly GCF_004766475.1). Lineage (NCBI taxonomy): Bacteria > Pseudomonadati > Pseudomonadota > Gammaproteobacteria > Alteromonadales > Pseudoalteromonadaceae > Pseudoalteromonas > Pseudoalteromonas sp. KS88. Next base: position 51,799 of record NZ_PYHV01000008.1, on the reverse strand, counting down.
GGTCAAAAGTATTTAGTAAGCGACTCCGCAATAAGCTTAATTAGCTTAGAGCAAGGTAACCTTGATAAATATGAGCTCATTCATGGTGATGGCCATATCACAGAATTCGATTTAGAGCATTAAATCTCATCTCTGTGCTGTTTAATATAATCAGCAACTTCGCTCACTGTGCCTAACCAATAGCCATTCTTAGGGTCTTTGATATGGCGAATTAGTTGCTCAAGTACTTTTTCATCAGTGGTGTATTGGTCGCCTTCACCTATCTCATGACCTGCTAAAATCAACCAGCTGTTATTACCTCGAAGTTGCTCTAACATTGCTATGATTTCATCAAAACGCAGGCCATCAATTTTCAGACTCGTTAATTGAGCAAAGTCGGTGAAATTTGGGTTGTTTGCTGTTTCATCTAGCCAAGTACGGCCGGTATCAAAGTGTTTTGCGATCAGCGGAACATAGCTTTGCGTGTTTATACCACGGCCAACAAAGGTGTTACCGCAGGGGTAGGCAAATGCGCGAGGAGTAACCCCTAAATTAGCCTTTATATATACTTGCGCATCGAGGATGTCTTTTGCTAGCCATTTTAATGTGGTTTGTTCAAGGGAAAGGTTTTGTTGTCGTAACCATTCAAAATTACCTGTGCATAAATGTGAACTTGTATGGTTGGCAATTTCGTGTTCAGAGGCCACTGCTTTTTTCCATTTTTTAAGCCGCTCTTTGACATTAAAAGGTGACACATAAAACGTGGCTTTTACATTATGCTCATCTAAAATTGCTAAACCTGTGTCAACTTGGCTGTGGCGGGCATCATCAAACGTGATGCTAATCGCGTTTTGGGCTTGATTAGGGTATTTAAAGCCAACATAGTTATTTGCGGCGGCTACACTATTAACACAAAAAAGTGCAGAGGATATGAAGAGTAACTTTTTAAACATAGTTGTTTCCTTTTTTCTTATATGGAAACAAATTAATTGGGTGAAAGAAATACTACTTAAGGATATTTAAGTCAAAAAAATGCCCAGAACGAATCCGCATTGTTCTGGGCTTAGGGGTGGCTCTTGGCGAGCCTGCGCTAACTTTAAAAAGCACCTTCTATTCAATAAGGGAGAAGTAGAAAGTATTAGTAAGTGTAGTTAACAAATGTAAAAACCCCCAATAATTGTTGGATTTTTATACTGTTTTAAAAACAATGACTTGGTTGAAAAATAAGCTAATTTAAATTTTAATGCATAATTTATAATCAACTTACTCACAGCTTATGCCTACCAAATGATTAGTTGACTATTTTGTACCAAATCTCGTGGTAGTGAGTTCTTAATTTTGTTTTTTTGCCATTTACCTAAGCCAATGGGGCAACCACACAAAGTTAATACCACCTCATCGGTGGCGTTTGTTACCTCAGCTAAGCGAATATCTTTACCCCGGAAGTAGTCGTTTGCTTGCTGATCAGATAAGGCATAGGTATTTTTAAAACAATGTCCACCGAACACAGTGGCAAATTCGTGCGTTAGCCGTACACCGTTTTTATGGATCATACCTAACTGAATTCCTAAGCGTGAATATTTGATTTTATTTTCAATTTCGTTAAACCCGTCAGGGAATAACCAAAGCTCTTTATCACGCTGCATCAAGGTCCCAGATAGTGAACTTATACCAAACTGTTTTTTTATAGCCGTGGTAAAATTCTGGCTGGCTTTTTTATCAAATGACTGAAAAGGGAAAGCCCCTTTTTTTATTTTTTGATTCGGGTTATCAACACTTGCCACCTTTTTAAACTTAGCAATAAAAAAACCTTCGCTGTCGAACGTTTGCGGCCAAACGTGCAAATAACCTTCTTCAGTGGTTGCTTGCTCTGCGTTTGGAAATAAGTTGGCTAGGCTTTGAACTTCAATTGAATCAGGAAATTGTTCAAGTAGATAATCACACACTTGTTGGTTTTCAAGCGGGGTTAAGGTGCAGGTAGAATATACTAGCGTGCCGCCAGGTTTAAGTGCGTAAAAAGCACTCTTTATCAACGCTTTTTGCACTTTAGCAATATCAATATTCGACTCGATTGACCAATTCTTTAAAGCATCAGCGTCTTTACGTACCGTGCCTTCACCAGAGCATGGCGCATCTAGCAATATGCTGTCAAAACACTCGAACATGTAATCACCAAACACAACGCCATCAAAATGTGAAAGGGCACAATTACCCACACCCATACGCTTTAACGTAGCACTGAGCACTTTTAAACGAGATGACGATAGCTCATTGGCAACGAGAACCCCCTGATTATTCATTAGTGCCGCTAATTGTGATGTTTTTGATCCCGGTGCTGAGGCCATGTCGAGTACATGGGCGGCATCAAGAAGTGACTCTTTAAGTGCCATAGGGGGGAGCATTGAGCTGGCTTCTTGTACATACATTGCGCCGCTTAAATGTAAGTCAGTATTACCAAGGGCAAGGGCATTTTCTTCATTTTCTGGGCGCTCTAGCCAAAAACCCTCTTCACACCAAGGAATTTGAGTTAATTGCCAGCCTTTTTGTTTTGCCGCGAGTTTAAACTCTTCAACCGACATTTTTAATGTATTAACACGTACGGACTTACGAAGTGGTTTACGACACGCGTTAATAAAGTCAGCTAGTGTTAGGTGCGCAGGTAAGTAGCTAGCTACGTCATCTATAAAGTGTTGAGGAATAAACGTGTTGGCGTTCAAGGCTATGCTCGCGAAGAAAAATAAAGGTGTATTCTATCATTTTCACCGTACACCTATAAACATAAATTTAGACTCAAGGCCTGTCGACACTTAACGGTTAAAATCTAACCTTTAGGTGTTTGAAGTAGTATTTACTTTATTTATGTCGACAATAATTGGTTTTAAGCCCTGTTTTTGTTAATTTTGGGTTGACACTATTTCACATAAAGACCATAGTGTAACCATAAATTGTCGACAATCTTAAAGAAGTACCCAATGACCCAAGACGCTTTTAGCAAAACGCTTATTACTACCGCATCGGATCAGGTGTTTGTTGATATGCGCCGAGAGATTGTTGAAGGCAGTATTGCCCAAGGCAGTAAAATTTCAGAGCCTGAGTTGGCAAAGCGCTATGGTGTAAGTCGTGCAACGCTTCGGGAAGCACTGAACCGCCTTGAGAGTTGCTACCTAATTGAACGAAAAGCCAATGTAGGATGCCGAGTAGTGGCACTTACCGCAGAGCGCTTAATCGAAGTATATCAAGTTCGTAGTGCACTTGAAGGGTTAGCGTGCAGATTGGCTGCCGACAATATGGCTGCGGATGAAGTGCAAAGCTTAAAACAACTACTCAACCAGCATTTACAAACACAGCGGGTAAAAGAGGGCGAGTCTTATTATCAAGAAGCGGGCGATTTAGATTTTCACTACCGCATTATCAAAGCAAGTAAGAACGAGCACCTTATTCATTTACTAAGTAACGGTTTATACCAACTAATTCGCATGTACCGTGTACAAATGGGTATGGTTGGGCCACGGGTATCGAAAGCGTTTGACGAACATTTAGCCATTATTAACGCCATAGAAAATCATGATGGTGAGCTGGCCGAAATGCTAATGAAGCGCCATATCAGCGCATCACAATCCAATATCCAAGCAAAATTTGAAAGATACAAATCAATATAGATATTAAAAGCAGCTCAAAAGAAGGCTTCGCAGTAATTCAGACAGTCAAACTGTCATAGTAAGTATTTAAAAATAAACTCTGCCTCGAGCAGCTACCGTTCAAAGGAGACAGCAATGTCAGCAGGATTAAAATTTAAACAGGCTATTGCAAACAATCACCCGTTACAAGTTGTAGGTACAATTAACGCATATACTGCGATGATGGCTGAAAAAATGTGCCATCAGGCTATTTACTTGTCGGGTGCAGGTGTGGCTAATGCCTCATTTGGTATGCCAGATTTAGGTATGACGAGTCTTGATAACGTTCTTGAAGATATTCGTCGTATTACCGGCGCTAGCGATTTACCATTATTAGTTGATGCCGATACAGGTTGGGGCGGGGCGTTTAATATTGCCCGTACCGTTAAAGAAATGACCAAAGCGGGTGCTGCAGGTTTTCATATTGAAGACCAAGTAGCGCAAAAGCGTTGTGGCCATCGTCCTAATAAAGAAATAGTTACTCAAGCTGAAATGGTAGATCGTATTAAAGCCGCAGTTGATGCTAAAACCGATAGCGATTTTTACATTATGGCACGTACTGATGCATTTCAAAAAGAAGGCTTAAATGCAGCAATAGACCGTGCAGCTGCCTGTGTAGAAGCGGGTGCCGATGCGATTTTTGCAGAAGCCGTTCATGACCTTGCTGATTACCAAGCATTTAGCAAAGCGATTAACGTGCCGATCTTAGCCAACATTACCGAGTTTGGCCAAACCCCAATTTATACCAAAGAGCAGTTAAGCGATGTGGGTGTAGAAATGGTGCTTTATCCATTAAGTGCATTTAGAGCTATGAACAAAGCGGCTCTTAATGTGTACTCGGCTATTTTGAATGAAGGGTCGCAACAAAGCCAAATTGAAAATATGCAAACGCGTGCAGAGCTTTACGACTTTTTAGATTATCACTCGTACGAAAACACGCTAGATAACCTTTTTTCAGCAAAATCTGACAAATAATAAAAAATTCAACAGGAGACAAATCATGGTAGATAAAGCATTAGGTGGCGCAGGCTTACGTGGCCAAGTAGCAGGACAAACAGCATTATGTACAGTAGGGCAAACAGGCTCAGGTTTAACTTACTGTGGTTACGACATTAGCGAACTGGCTGAAAAAGCGCAGTTTGAAGAAGTGTCGTTTTTACTTTCACGCGGCGAGCTACCAACATCAAGCGAACTGGCAGAGTACAAAGCTAAACTTAAGAGCTTACGTGGTTTACCTGAGTCACTAAAAACAGTGCTAGAGAACATCCCTAAAGACGCACACCCAATGGATGTAATGCGTACTGGTTGTTCTATGCTAGGTAACCTTGAAATGGAAAATGACTTTAGCGAAGCAAACGATGCGATTGACCGCATGGTGGCAATTTTCCCAAGTATTATTTGTTACTGGTATCGTTTTACTCATGACGGTGTTCGTATTGAAACCCAAACTGATGATGATTCAGTAGGCGCACACTTTTTAACGCTATTACACGATAAAGCGCCAAGTGAATTATTTGCACAAGTGATGAATGTATCACTAATTTTGTACGCAGAGCATGAATTTAATGCCTCTACCTTTACCGGTCGAGTATGTGCATCAACGCTTTCTGATATTCACTCATGTGTAACTGGTGCAATTGGTACCTTACGTGGCCCACTGCATGGTGGTGCAAACGAAGCCGCAATGGATATGATTGAAAGCTTTAGCAGTGCTGATCAAGCTGAAGACGCGCTTATGGGCATGCTTGAGCGTAAAGATAAAATTATGGGCTTTGGCCACGCTATTTACCGTGAGTCAGATCCGCGTAATGTTATTATTAAAAAATGGTCTGAAAAATTAGCCGCAGAAGTGGGTGACGATGTGCTTTACCCAGTGTCTGTTCGCTGCGAAGAAGTTATGTGGCGTGAGAAGAAGTTATTCTGTAATGCCGATTTCTTCCATGCATCGGCGTACCACTTTATGGGTATTCCTACTAAGTTGTTCACGCCTATCTTTGTAATGAGCCGTGTAACCGGTTGGACAGCTCACGTAAAAGAGCAGCGTGCAAATAATCGTATTATTCGCCCAAGTGCCGATTACACAGGGCCAGATGCGCGTAGCTACACGCCAATTGAATCAAGAGGCTAATTAGTTAGCGTTTAAGGTGAGCACTCGGCTCACCTTTTATTGTTTATAACGCTTTTACCGCACTCTCCTCCGTCACCAAATTAGCGAATTTATTATGACCATTATTAATAACACCCAATACCGTAAGCCATTACCAGGCTCAAATGTAGATTACTACGATACCCAAGCCGCGGTAGATGCCATTAAGCCAGGCGCATACGCCACACTGCCTTACAGTTCGCGTGTATTTGCCGAAAACTTAGTGCGTCGCTGTGAACCCGATATGCTAACCGATGCACTTAGCCAAATAATTGAGCGCAAGCAAGATTTAGACTTTCCGTGGTATCCGGCACGCGTTGTATGTCACGATATTTTAGGGCAAACCGCTCTAGTTGATTTAGCTGGCCTGCGCGACGCTATTGCTGCGAAAGGCGGCGATCCTGCAAAAGTAAATCCGGTTGTACCTACTCAACTGATTGTTGACCATTCATTAGCTGTTGAGCACGCAGGCTTTGATCCTGAAGCGTTTGAGAAAAACCGCGCTATTGAAGACAGACGCAACGATGATCGTTTTCATTTTATAAACTGGACTAAAACTGCTTTTAAAAATATTGATGTGATCCCGCCGGGCAATGGCATCATGCATCAAATTAACCTTGAAAAAATGTCGCCGGTTATTCAAAACCGTGATGGTATTGCATTCCCAGACACGCTAGTAGGTACCGACAGCCATACACCGCATGTTGATGCATTAGGTGTTATTGCTGTTGGTGTGGGCGGCCTTGAAGCCGAAAGTGTTATGCTTGGGCGCGCATCGTACATTCGCCTGCCTGATATTGTTGGCGTAGAGCTTACCGGTAAACGCCAACCGGGCATTACTGCAACCGATATTGTATTGGCTATTACCGAATTTTTACGCGAGCAACGTGTGGTATCGACTTACCTCGAATTTTACGGTGAAGGGGCTGATGCACTAACTCTTGGTGATAGAGCAACCATTTCGAATATGACTCCTGAATTTGGCGCAACCGCCGCTATGTTCTACATTGACGATAAAACTATTGATTACTTACGCTTAACAGGTCGTGATGAAGAGCAAATTGCACTCGTAGAAAACTACGCCAAAACAGCAGGGCTATGGAGCGACAGCTTAAAAACAGCGCATTACGATCGTGTACTTAAATTTGATTTATCAAGTGTAGGGCGCAACATTGCAGGGCCTTCAAATCCGCATCGTCGTGTATCAACTAGCGATTTAGCTAAAGAAGGTATTTCGGGCGTTGTTGAAAACGAAGAGGGCTTAATGCCAGATGGCGCGTGTATTATTGCCGCTATTACTAGTTGTACTAATACCAGTAACCCGCGCAATGTAATTGCTGCAGGTTTATTGGCGCGTAACGCCAATGCAAAAGGTTTAATGCGTAAACCTTGGGTTAAAACCTCATTGGCTCCGGGCTCTAAAGCAGTGCAATCGTACCTTGAAGATGCAAACTTATTACCAGAGCTTGAACAGCTTGGTTTTGGTATTGTTGGTTTTGCCTGTACTACCTGTAACGGTATGAGTGGTGCACTAGACCCTAAAATTCAACAAGAAGTCATTGATCGCGATTTATACGCAACAGCGGTGCTTTCGGGTAACCGTAACTTTGATGGTCGTATTCATCCGTATGCTAAGCAAGCATTTTTAGCGTCTCCACCGCTTGTGGTTGCGTATGCAATTGCCGGTACCATCCGTTTTGATATAGAAAAAGACATCCTCGGTAAAGATCGGCAAGGTAACGATGTAACCTTAAAAGATTTATGGCCATCTGATGAAGAAATAGATGCAGTGATCAAGCAAAGCGTTAAGCCTGAGCAGTTTAGAAAAGTATACGAGCCTATGTTTAACTTAACCGTTGATTACGGCGAAGATAACGACCCATTATACGATTGGCGCTCTGAAAGTACCTATATTCGTCGCCCTCCTTATTGGGAAGGGGCATTGGCAGGTGAGCGCAGTATGAGTGGTATGCGTGCATTAGCGGTACTTGGCGATAACATTACCACCGATCATTTATCACCTTCTAATGCGATTATGGCAAGCAGCGCGGCAGGTGAATACTTGACTAAAATGAATGTGCCAGAAGAAGATTTTAACTCGTACGCAACGCACCGAGGCGATCACTTAACCGCGCAGCGCGCCACGTTTGCCAATCCTAAATTATTGAATGAAATGGTATTGGATGAAAACGGTGAAGTGAAGCAAGGATCGTACGCGCGCATAGAGCCAGAAGGTGAAAACACGCGTATGTGGGAAGCCATCGAAACCTACATGCAGCGCAAACAACCGCTTATTATAGTTGCCGGTGCCGATTATGGGCAAGGTTCGTCTCGCGATTGGGCAGCAAAAGGCGTAAGGCTTGCTGGTGTTCAGGTTATTGCAGCTGAAGGGTTTGAACGTATTCATCGTACTAATTTAATTGGTATGGGCGTTTTGCCGCTTGAGTTTAAGCCAGGCACAACGCGTAAAACACTTAACTTAGATGGAAGCGAAAGCTACGATGTAAAGGGTGAGCCAACACCAGGAGCAACTTTGGAACTGGTTATTACACGTAAAAATGGTGAGGTATTAAACGTACCAATGAAGTGCCGATTAGATACGCAAGAAGAGCTCTCTATTTACGCTGCAGGCGGTGTTTTACAACGTTTTGCGCAAGACTTTTTAGAAGCTACGCAAGCATCATAAGGACGCACATTTATGTTTAAACCACAAATTAAAGTGCCAGCGACATACATGCGTGGTGGCACCAGTAAAGGCGTGTTTTTTAATTTAACAGATTTACCTGAGGCCGCCCAAGTGGCGGGGTCTGCTCGTGATGAGTTATTACTTCGTGTAATTGGTAGCCCTGATCCTTATGGCAAACAAACTGATGGCATGGGTGGAGCAACATCAAGCACGAGTAAAACGGTTATCTTAAGTAAAAGTGAGCAACACGATCACGATGTTGATTACTTATTTGGACAAGTCGCGATTGATAAACCTTTTGTAGATTGGAGTGGCAACTGCGGTAATTTAACCTCTGCAGTGGGCGCATTTGCAATCAGTAATGGTTTAGTTGATAAAGGTAGAGTGCCTGATAATGGCATTGCTATTGTGCGTGTATGGCAGGCTAACATTAAAAAAAGTATTTTAGTGCATGTACCCATGATCAATGGTGAAGTACAAGAAACCGGTGATTTTGAGTTAGATGGTGTTACCTTTCCTGCCGCTGAAGTAAAGCTTGAATTTATTGACCCTGCTGATGGTGATGGTGCGCTATTTCCAACAGGCAATGTAGTTGATGATTTAGAAGTTCCAGGCTTAGGCACGTTAAAAGCAACTATGATCAATGCTGGTATCCCTACTATTTTTGTAAATGCCAGTGATATTGGTTATACAGGTACTGAACTACAAGATGACATAAACGCTGATGAAGCCGCACTCACTAAGCTTGAAAGCATTCGTGCCCATGGGGCAGTAAAAATGGGCTTAATTAATAATATTAATGAAGCACAAGCACGCCAGCACACACCTAAAGTGGCATTTGTGGCTGCTCCACATGATTATATATCTTCAAGTGGTAAGCAGGTTAATGCAAGTGATATCGATTTGTTAGTCCGTGCTATGTCAATGGGTAAGTTACATCATGCAATGATGGGCACTGCCGCTGTCGCTATTGGTACTGCTGCGGCAGTTGAAGGAACATTAGTTAATTTAGCCGCTGGTGGCGGCGCATTAACCGAAGTTACTTTTGGTCATCCATCGGGTACTTTAAAAGTCGGCGCACAGGCTAAGTTAGTCAATAATAAGTGGCAAGTTACCAAAGCCAGTATGAGTCGAAGTGCAAGAATTATCATGCAAGGGGTAGTTCACGTTCCTATAAAATAATGACTAAAAGTGCCTAAGAATCCCTTGGGCACTTGTTACAAATGTTAATGAATGTAAACGAAAAGGGTTAATCTTGACTTATAAGTCTATTATAAGTGGTTTCTCTAAATGTTTATGATGATATTTCCATCCTCTTAATTTTATATCTCACTGATATATATAAATTTAATATTTATGAACATGTATTTAAATTTACTTAACCCAAGAATGTAATAAAAATTACAATTTACAGTAAATTGTCATATATTAATGTTAAGTTTATGAAACTAAAATTTTAAACAGCTCATTACATTAATATGTACAGTTTGATACAAAATATTAACTTAAACGTTAAGCTGTATTAATGTATTCTTAGCTTAAGTAATGCTAATTGCTAACAAGCGCTCAAGGAGATTTACATGGCGAATAGAATAATAAAATACACCCCAATTGCGGCTTCTGTTGCATTCACACTTAGCTTGGCAGGTTGTGGTTCGGATAATGATAATAAATACACAAAGCCGGATCCTGTAACTGTATACAATGCTGAAGTGACAACAAGCTTTAATACCCAAGTTTCAGGTAAAGCAGTAAAGGGTTCTTTAAAAAATGCACAGCTAACTGTTAGTACGCTTAATGAAGCCGGTGAAACTGTGCCCGTTGCTTACCGTTTAGCTGCTGCCGATGAAAGCTTCTCGGCTGAGTCTACAACGTCTCAAGCAGATGCTGATGCGAGTGCATTAGAAAAAATAGTTGCTTCTAACCCAGAACAAGTCATGACCTCTGCAAACGGTGGTTACACACTGTTCATCGAAGATACTTTTACTGGACCTCTGAATATCACAGTAACAACGGCAAAAGAAGGTGATGATAGCTTTGTTAAGTGTGATTCATTTACTGGTTGTGGTTCTTATGATACTGCGCCAGATGCTTCTGAAGAAGCTTCAATGATGAATAATGGTGATACCGCAATCGATTTTGGTGAGTGGTATAAAGATGACCTAGCTCTTCAAGTAGTTAAGTTTATCAAAGCACCTGAGGCTTCAGCAGAAAGTAAAGCATCTGGCCCTCGTTTTGCTGAAGGTGATGATGCATCAGCAAGATTTTATGCTGCAAATGCAACATTCTACACAAGTGTTGCAGCAAAATTATTGCTTGATAACGCAGCAGATGGCACAGCCGTTTCTGATAAAGAAGTTGCGGCAGCAAGCTTGAAAACTCTGATCCAAATTGTTGGCCCGAGCGCTGCACTAAAAGCATCTTCTCTAATTGGTGATATTTCAACAGGTGGTGCTGTTGATTTTACCGATCTAAATGATGGGGATACTTTGGATGCAGGTACATTAGCATTGGTCCAAACTGCAGTTTCATTACAAGCGCTTGCTGGTACAGGTACAAATGGCTCGTTGAGCGAGCTAATGTCGAGCTTATCGACTGCTGTTAAAACTGGCAAGGTAGCAAATAATGATGATGATGCAATTAAACAAATTGCAACTGAACTACAAAAATCAGTTGAAAATACTAGCTTAATATTTTCAGCGGTCATTAGCGGTGAAGGTGTTGATGAAGCGTTTGCTAAAGTAGCAGAAAATATGGGGATTACTGACCCTGAAGCGATTGCGAAACTTAAAGAAAATGCAACTAAAGCTGTAGAGGAAATAAAAACGAAAGCTAAAAAAGCTGGCTTAGACAAAGATTTGAATGAAACTGCAAAAGAAGTAAAAGAAGCACTCAAGAAAATTGGCTGTACAGATGATTGTGATGTAGGCGAAGACTTTGATGCCATGTTAGCTGCAGAGCTAACTGCTGAAATTACCTCTACACAAGCGTTCATTGATGAAGTTGCCCCTCAAGTTGAGACTGCTGAAACAGCGTTAGCAGATGTTGTTGCATTAGGCGATGCAGGGCTAGAAACGTCTGATCAAGTTAAAGCATTTAGTGATGCGGTATTTATGGTTTCAGCAAACTTACCAAAATACAATGAGTGGGTTGTTAATGTTGAAGCGATGCTTGCTAAAGCATCAGGTATTGCAAAAACAGCGCAGGCATTAGCAGACAAAAATACAGCGTACTCGCAGCTTCTAACAGATGCACAAAATATAGAAGCTGATTTAAGAGTAGGATTAGCTGAGGTTAATTCGATTGTTTCAGGTGTAGAAGTGCAGGTTGCTCGAGCTAATGAGGCTGTTGCGGCTCTAGGTTTAGGTATAGAAATCGCAATTGCTAACGCAACGACTGCGTCTGAAAATCTAACAGTTGCTCAGTCTGCTGCAGATACTGCATCGATTGATTCAACATCGGCATCCGCTGCTGTAGATCAAGCAGTTTATGGTAATGCTGAAGAAGCCATGGCTGCAATCGAGGTTGCCAACACAGCATTAGCCGCAGCTGAGTTGCTTTCTAACAATGCTGATGCTCTTGAGTTGGCAGCTATTGCTGGTGATAAAGCTGCTACAGAGCTTTCTGTAGTTGCAGAAGAAGATGCTGATGTCGAATTAGCAACCTCACTTACTGAGTCTTCATCATCTGCACTTGCTTTAGCAGAGACATTAATAATTCAAGCTGCTGATGATTTTGCAAAAGCACAATCGTTGTTTGACGCTGCAACTATGGCTGCCAATAAGTTTGAATTTTTAGTTCAAGTTAAGTCAGATACTGCTTCGATTAGCAATGTTTCACTGGCAACTAAAACTGGTGGCAAAGCTGCATTTAATGTGGGTGAAATGGTTTATGATGTGCTAGATGAGGCTTATGACTTAGGTGATGAGGCTACAGATGTTATTTCTACTCGTTACCCTGAATGGACATACAGTTTCAATAAAACTAATAAAGGTGAAGAGCGTTTATTCTTAACCTTGTCACACGAAGATGGTAAACAGTTTGTTGAGTTAAAAGGCGAATATTTGTTTGACTCAAGCAAAACAGAAGCTCCTGCTCGTTTAGCGCTAGCGTATAATGGTTACCTTGAAGTTGATGTACTTGACGATAATGACGAGGTGCTTCGAACGGTCATGGCTACATTAGGCAATGACAGTGACAATCTGTCTGTTGTTGCTGCCGAATGCTTAGCAGGTAACATGCAACCAGGTGATACGTGTACTGTTTTTGATTTTAGTGCAGATGTTTCTTTCGATGATATATTCGATAGCACTTTAGCAAGTGTACAGTCTTGGAATGAGGTTACATTCACTGATGGTGATACTGGCTTTGCTGGCACAATTACGCTAAGTGGTGATGATATGTCTGATATGGGCAATCTTACTGCCTCTGGTATGGCTGGAGAGTTAGACTTTACTGCCATGCTTTGGTTAGATGATTCAACAGATGATGAGATGTATGGTGTTGAGATTAACCTACATAATGAGATTGATTACAAAATCGAGATGTCGGCGTCTGATAGTAATGATGTTTTCCAAGGCTCAGTCACTTCAAACTATAATGAAATGATGATGGAGTTTGGTACTGTTACAGAAATTACTAATGGAATATCAGTGACATATATTGATGGCGAGGTTATCGATTATACTGACATCAGCTTCTTAAACGAAGTTAAGTAATACAAATTAAGAGGGAGTGACTTGCTCCCTCTTAACTAAAATAATAACAAGTGGTAAAAGTATGAAAAAAAAAATTCTCGCGTTAGGATTTTCAACATTATTAACTTCCCCATTCATCCACGCAAATAATGATTTCCAATTTTTCTCAACATTAGATTCAGAAGTTTACACTGAAGCACAACCGGTTAAAGCATTTATCGACGATTTTGATGCGCCACTCACATCTGGCGACAGTGCCTTTACTTATAATGTTTTTGAGTTGGGTGTAGGCTATGGCAATTTTAAAGTAGGTTATCAAAGCCGTTTCGATTATGTATTAAGTTTTGACCCAGATACTGCGCGCTATTTACACACAGAAAAAAATGATTTGGCTTTTGAAGAAAGAGATTATATTTATGATTTAAATGGCAAACAGTCAACAACCAATGGTTTATTTTTTTCTTATGATTTTAAATTTTTAGAGTCTGATGCACTTAGTATCACTCCTAAGTTGACAATATTTGCTAGCACACACTTTCAGGACGCACATGTACAAGGTACTGTTTACAGTGATGAGATTCAAGGTGCTTTAGAAGTGGATTACTTCTTTTCCAAAGATATTTTATTCAAACGTTTTACACCAGACGAAAATCCTTCAGGCGTGGGTTACAGTTTAGACTTAGCCGCAAGTTGGGATATCAATCAAGATTTATCAGTTAGTTTACTTATTCAAGATTTACTCTATGAAACGGAATACGAAAAAAGTGGATTTGTAAATGGCTATACCACCGAGGTGCCATTTAGTGAAACTGCAGACGGTGGAATCGTGTCTCAACCAACTATTCGTTTATCTACCTCAGAGCTTGGCCATGAGAAAACACATACTTTTGAAATGGCGACGCGTTTCAAAGCGTATATCGATTATAGACTGAATGATAAATATTCTACGCAAGTTAGATTCAAGCGTTATGACAAAGATACATTTGTTCAATTAAAAGCTGCTGTTCATTTTTGGGATCATTGGTCAGCATACACCGGATATGAAACAAATAGTGAAGCGGTATTAGTGGGAGTAGAAAACGACTACTTAGGTTTTACCGTACAAACAGATCAACTAGATATCGACAAAGCATACTACGCGAATGTAAGTTGGTATGTGAAATTTGCATTTTAAGAGGCGAGTATGATAAAAAAAATAATTCCTATGTGCTTGCTGTCAGTGCTCGTAGGGTGTGGTAGTTCATCTGATGATGCTGCTTCAACAGATGTTCTCTCATTACCTCAAACAACGTCTAAGGTTAGTTTTTATATTGCTCCTTGGCAGAGCCCTGCTGGTACATTAAAAATTACAAACGAGCAAACAGCACAAGTAACAACGATGCAGGTTGATGATATCAACTCACTAACCCTGGATTTAACGAGCCTAGAATTTCATCAGGTTGAGTTTATTTCAGACTCTACATCAATTCCGTGCCCAAGTTTTGATGGGTGTGGCAGAACAGGTCGTGATAATCCAAATGATAAAAATGGTAACCGACGACTTGATTATCAAGAAATGATGGATATACCTTTGGATTATGCTGCTAAATTCTTAGCCGCACCGGGAAATAACAATGTCTATCTTTCACCGGTAAGTGCACTAAGCAATGCCGAAAACTTAGACCTTACCCTAGCAAGTTTGAGTGCAACTGAGTTCTTTCATCTTACACATAGCCAATTAAATGATAATTTAGAAGCCGAGGTACTGACAAACGCCTTAACATTCGGCGCGGTTCTTCAAAAGGCTAAGGAGATTGAAGCACAACTCAATTCAGAAAATTCGCAAATTGAGGAAATTACTGGATTTAAAGTGAGCATAGAGGCTTATGAGCGGTATGCGCAACAATATTTAGCTGAAAACTTACTGAATGTAAAAGGCAACCAACTAGTACAAACGGTTGCGGGTCAAGTAAAGCAACGCATTTTTTCACTGGCAAACGCAGAAGGCATAAAAGACACAGAGCAAACAGTACCTGCGCTGGACTCACGCCAGTTATTGGATGATGTACGAGACGCACTTGCTGTAATTAGGCTTCAAGAGCAAAAATATAGTGATGAACTAACGCAAAAGTTAACGCAGGCTGAGACATTACTAAATGACGATTCGCAACAAACAGTGTTGGCATTTACGAATGCCATGTTTGATGTTTTATCAAATTTCTCACCCGCTTCCAATACAGAATCTGGCATATACAAGATTGGTAAATTAGATGTTATTTATGCAGAGTCTCCTTTCACATGGCAAATATCGGGTGAATATGATGATCACCAAGTACAAATAGATATTAATGTTCCAAAGTGGCAAATAAGCAGCGTATTAGGTAATCAAATCAATGGTGAAGTAAGTGCTAAGGTGACCCGAGGCATGACAGAGCTTACCGTTGACGTTTCTGAGTTAACTTTAGATTTCGATGGAACGGATGACCCTTTTAATTTTAATCAAGATGAAGTAACTGGCATTGCAAAAGTGGCAACTACAATGATGCTTGAGAAAGAGGGGAGCCAAGTACAAGGTAAGCTTACAGCTAATATTGATAGGTTTGTTAGTCCATTTGAGGAATTGTTGACTGTCATATCAGGTTTTGATTTTGAAGGTGTAATTTCTTCAGATATTCAAACGACAGGAATTACTTTTCAAGCAATTGAAAAAACACCTTTTATAAACGAAGAGACGGCAAATATTGCATTTTCTTTACTGTTAGATATGCCTCTAAATGGTGCGCCTGGGTTTAAAATGGCCTATGCTGGAGATATGAATAAATTGGATGAGCTTAACAATGCAAACATATTTGTTACGCTAGACCAACAGCCATTAGATATTGCTATTCGTCAGGTAGGTGAAAATACGAATGCCGTTATAAAAGGGCAACACGGCCGATGGCTTGATATTAAGCAAAAAGGGCGTAATTTTAGTGGTGGACTTTACTTTGGTGACACGCAAATTGCTGATGTTACTGCAGTAAGAGGGGCCCCTGGCATTTTATTCCCTGATGGTACTTTTGAATCTTTATTTTAATATAAAAAGTAGATCACTTAAGTTATTAAGTGATCTACTTACATCTTCTACTTGATTCTTTTATTTGTTGCTCAAATGTTCTTTCTTTATTCATAGTTTCAATTTTTGAATTTATAGCTTGTAATATTGACCTCCAGTTTGCTTTTTTCTTACTAACGGAGTAATGCAAATATTTGTATTCTAAGCTGGGCTTTAAGGCTACTAACGAGCTGTTAATAATTTGTTTTTGATTGGCAGACATAGGTGATTTGTCAACACTGGCTAGCAGTGAGTCAAGATCAGCCACAATCAAGGTAACTCGTTTACTTAATAATAATCTAGCGAGTTGAAATTCATTATTTACGACAATCGTTGCAATTTGATTATTATCAATGAATTTATCCAGTTCAATAGTGTTTTTATAGGCTCTAACAACGCCTATGACTTCGTTTTTAATCGAATTGAGAGAGCCATCATACTGAATGTTGTTATCTTTTAGCGTAATAAGAGATAGATCCCCACCGGGAATTGGAGCAGATAAAGCCAGTACCTCATTACGTGTTTTATTTGGTACGTTATCAGATTCAGCTGAGTCATCAATAAAATATTCTGGAAATAAAATATCAGCTTTACCTAACTCTGCTTCTCTTACTGCACGTGCCCAAGGGTAAAACTCAACATCTACGCCATATCCTTGTGAGATAAGGATTTCAACAGTAACTTGAAAAACCCAGCCAAAATCACACAGAGATTCGTCAATATAGGGTGGCCAGTTCAAGGTTACTAACCTAAGCACCTCATCGGCATCTAAATTGTATCCATATCCATAATCGGTTTGTTGTCCCTTTACAGTTATGAGCTCATTATCTTGTATGAAACTAATCGCTGGGGGGGATGCATAAGTAAAGCTGGAAAATAAAAGTAAACAACATAAGCTTTTTATCACTTTAACCCTTAATTTTAACTATCAACTCACTATTTAAATTTTAGACTGAAATCGGCTTATAACAAGTTCTCGCGTAAGTTTGCTTATTTTTGTATGAAAAGTATGAGTGAAACACAAAGGTATAATTTAAGCTAAAGTGCAACAAAGGATATTAGAACCACCGATGTTGGCGCGGGGCATAAAGAGTAGGTGGCGCTCTAGGCAACTGAGTTACAGCTTATAACAAGTGTCATTAAACTAGAAATATCAATGGGAGTAATTAGTTGATACGACCGAGTAGATTCGAACCATCGATGTTGGCGCGGGGCATAAAGAGTAGGTGGCGCTCTAGGCAACTGAGTTACGGGCTTACAATAAGTATATTTAAACTAGAAATATCAATGTGAGTAATAGGTTGGTACGACCGAGTGGATTCGAACCATCGATGTTGGCGCGGGGCATAAAGAGTAGGTGGCGCTCTAAGCAACTGAGTTACAGCTTATAATAAGTGTAATTAAACTAGAAATATCAATGGGAGTAATTAGTTGGTACGACCGAGTGGATTCGAACCACCGACCTCTACCATGTCAAGGTAGCGCTCTAACCAACTGAGCTACGGTCGTACAATATAAATAATTAAATTAGATTTATCACCGGGAGTAATAAATTTGGTACGACCGAGTGGATTCGAACCACCGACCTCTACCATGTCAAGGTAGCGCTCTAACCAACTGAGCTACGGTCGTATCATAAATTTAAGTATTGTTAAGTACTTAATACTTAACAACGGGAGCTAATATATAGCGTGTTTACGGGCGAATCAAGCTCGATTGTTCATTTTTGGTTTGTTTGCCGTTTTTTTATTCATATTGGGCTGATTTCACACTGTTTATAAAAACCCTGCCACCAAACAACATGGTGCTTAGCTGATTTTTTTAATCGGTTCAGTAAATTATTTGTACTTGTATCTAACAGCAAATTGCTTAAGGCATTTTGATTATCAATGCTACCGCCCCATAACGTTTGGTAGTAAGGCATTAATCGCTCAAGCGCTCCTGTAAGCTGAGACTGATAGGGCTGTAGCTGTTCAAGATAAAACTTTTTAAATATGTTACTGATTATCTTTGCTTGTTTTTTGTTTTTAAGTGGGTCGCAAAGTGCGTTTAGCTCGATGTTACTTTCTAAAAAATCAGTTGCTAACTCATTTAAATAAGTTTGGTTTCTACTCGCTGTTATTAATGCCTGATTAAAATTGAAACGGTTTAATTGCTCTAAACTTTTATAAATGTGCTGAGTATTTATGTTCTGATAGTTACCCACATCTATTTGCTGCTTAATTGTAGCTATACGCTCAAGCGCAAGCTCTGTTTCAACTAAGCCATTAAAGTTGGTGTCCAATTCATAATGAGTAAGCTGCCATGTTTTTTTTAGTTCCACATCATTATATAGAAAATGTTTGAAATGATGAGCTAATAAACTTTTTTTATCTAATAACGCAGCGCTAATTTGTTGATATGTATTTGATGTTTCATCAAGTAGTTTTAAGCATGCAGGTGCAGCTTTAATAAACTCTATTTGATAAATCAGCCTACTTGCAGGGGTAGCGAGTTTTCCAAGCTGAGAATTGTGTTCTGCGATTAGCGTGCTTAAAGCGCACTTATTGAGTTGTGCTAGTTGCAAAACACCAACACTTATTTTGTCTTCATTTAATAGCGAAAACACAGTCTGAGGAATATTGCTTAGCTTTTCAGCTTTTACTAATGGCCTATCTACAGTATGAGATAAGCGCTTTTGATACTCTAGATGAATATCCCGGGGTTGCTCAGTGCAACCCGTCATTAGTATCAGGAGAATAAATATAAACAGCTTAGTAGCACAAAAAATCTGTTTGTATTGCTGGTACAATCTTTTATGAAGTGAATGGTTCACGTTTAAATCGTCTTGTTACTGTTAACATTAAAAGTATAGCGGCTACTGATAAGCCTACAATAATACCTATCCAAAAACCATGAGGCCCCATTGCTGGCACTATTAAATCTGTTCGTGCTAAAACATAACCTAAAGCAAACCCAATAAGCCAATAAGAAATAAACGTAATGTACGAAATAGGGGTTGTATGCTTTAAGCCTCGTAAAATGCCGTTTGCAGACACTTGTAACGCATCTGGAAGCTGATAGATGCACGCTAAAACCATAATAGAGGTCGCTAACGCTATTACCTGTGCATCGTCCGTATAAAGCTGACTAATCAGGTTACGACCAAAAAATGTGATTGTTGCAAGTAATAGGGCAATCATTATTGCCAGTATGTAGCTGGTTGAAACAGCTTCTTTCAGTTGCTTAAGGTGATGTTGACCATATAAATTTCCTATGCGAATACTAATGGCAATAGATAAGCTCAGTGGCATCATAAATAACAGTGTCGTTACACTTGCTGCTATTTGGTGTCCGGCGACAGCCACGGCGCCAAGATGCGCAATAAACAGCGGTATACAAGCAAACAAAGTAACTTCAAAAAAGGTGGCCAATGAGATAGGAATACCCACTTTAGTGATGACCCACATTGTTGAAGGCTTTGGTGCTTTGAAATTAGCGAGTAAAGCTTTCGCATCTATCTTTTTACTAAACTGGCAGTATATTACTTGTACAATTGCCATGGCTGTAAACACAAGAGCAGTTGCAACTCCGCAACCGGCTCCCCCTAAAGCAGGCATACCTAATTTTCCATATATAAATATATAGTTAGCGGGTACATTCACTGCAAGGCCAATAAGACTGATGTAAAAAGCGGGCTTAGTCATTCCCATACCTTCAGTGATATTTCTATAAACACTGAATACTAAAAAACCGAGAATCCCCCATTTTACAAAGTGAATATAATCAAAAGCCATATCAGCAATTTCTTGGCTAGTATTGAGTCTTAGAATTATCATATCGGCAAAAAAAGCGATTGAAAAACCAATAGCACTTAATAAAATAGCGAGGTAAAGTCCTTGCTGGAAATAATGGCTGATATTTGCTTTATCGTTGGCACCAGAGAACTGCGCAATGATCCCCGTTAAAGCGAGTAGAATACCTTGTAGAGCAAGCATTGCAGGGTTCCAAACACCTGTAGCAATTGATAAGGCTGCTAAATCGGTCGGACTCACTTGACCTGCCATAATGGTGTCAACCACAGACATCAGAACGAGTGTTACTTGAGCTAAAAATACTGGGATCGCAAGTGAAATAAGGCGTTTAGCTTCCCAATTACAAAAATTCATAGAGTGCGCAAAAAATAAAAATAAATGAACGCTAGTGTAATTGATTTATAGCAGAATAAAAGTTAACAGCGATGATTCACTGATCCTAAAGTGATAAACTATTCTATAAACAATAGAAATGTAGGCTCATAAGGTTATTTAAACATATGTTCACGGGAATAGTACAAAGCAAAGCAAGCGTTTTATCTACAGAGCAGCGTGAAGGTGTATTGCGCTTAACACTCTCAATAGACTTACAATATATTGAAAAGCTAGAAATTGGTGCAAGCATTGCCATAAATGGTTGTTGTTTAACTGTGGTTAAGTTTAGTCAGGCTGAAAACCAATTAGCACATGTTTATTTTGATGTAATTGATGAAACACTAAAACTAACAAATTTAGGAAGTTTAAAAAACGGTGATGAAGTTAATTTTGAACGTTCTATGACTTTTGGTGCAGAATTAGGTGGGCATATTATTTCTGGCCACATACACTGCTGCGCCGTGATTGAGCAAATAATACATACCAAAGACAATTGTAAAATGAAACTTACATTACCATCTGAATGGCAAAAATACGTTTTATATAAAGGGTTCGTAGCAATTAATGGAGCGAGTTTAACTGTTGGAGAAACAGACGATACTGGCTTTTGGCTTCATTTAATTCCCGAAACCCTCGCAATAACTAATCTTGGTAACGCCCAAGCTGAAGATCGCCTAAATATAGAAGTAGACCAACAAACGTACACGATTATTAATACTGTTGAAAATTACTTAGCTAAACAAGCTATTTAAAATACTTGCTCGTTATCGCTGTCAATATGTAACTCTATTTTGTTGTATGCGTGATCTATGTGCATATTAAAATGAATAGGGTTACAACAGGCGCTGCAGTCTTCAAAGTAATCTTGGTCCCCTTCACTGGCATCAAGGGTTACGTGGATATGGTGCCCACAGTGCGGGCAACAAATCCGTTGTGATAGATGATTTTTCATAAATACTCCAACCTTCAAATCAACAAAAGCAGCTCTTGTCTTTATAACGCGTCTGGAGTGCTTTTGTGGTGGTGTCTTGTTTAAAAATCCTATCTTAAATATAGTCTCAATTAGCCGTTTATGACATTCCCTTTACAATAAAATGGCTGTTATTTTATAAGCAGTTCGATTTGTTGTTTTGCTTCAGTTAGATAGTGACCTGCAAAAATATTTGCATTATTAAGTATTGGATACAATTGATAGATATGTTTGCGTTTTTCATAGCCTGTGGCTAAAGGGTACAGGTGATCATATGCTCGATAGAAATCGTCGGGTAGTGGGGCGAACAATTCACTCATCGCTATATCTACTTCCCGATCACCATAATAACTTGCGGGGTCAAAAATACTGGGTATCGTATTTATGAAACCCATATTGCCGCGCCAAAAGTTACCATGTAATAGTGATGGCTGGACTGTATGGCTATGCAGTAAATCTTTGACTAATCCAATTAAGTTTTCTTTATCAGTTAGGTTGATGCCTTTTTCTTCGAGCAATTGCAGTTGCCAACCAATGCGCTCTTCTGCAAAAAATACATCCCATTTTTTATGCCATCGATTAGGTTGAACAGTAGAGCCTAAAAAATTATCATGATCAAAGCCAAACATTGCTTGTTGATGCTTGTGATGAAGACTGGCTAAGTGACTGCCCATTGTTTGCCAATCGGTATGTGGTTGTTGATCAAATGTAAGCCATTCAAGTACTAAAAATGAAAACTCTATATTCGCGCCTAACGTGATACAGTCTGGCACCATAAATAGGCTTTCTTGAGTCAGCAATTTCAAGCTATGTGCTTCGCATTCAAAATGTTCTAAATATGAATGGTGACCAACTTTAACTAAATATTGGTGGGTCCCGTCGCTAATTTCATACAACTTAATATCATTTGTATTTTGCAGCTGGCGTTTGTAGGTGTGTTTAAAATCAAAGTGCATTGCTTGGCTGATCTGCTCATTAACGGTATTCCACATAATAATGCTCAACTTTTATACAGATAACTAAACTATGGCAAAAAGTAGTTAAATAAACAAACTCTTGTATGTAAAATTCACAAACCAGTTTTAAGTGACTACGCTATAGCGCCTGGAGAGAATATGAACAAAAGTATGCTTACAAATTTAACGGCAGTGATATTGGTGTTGATTGGTTATTTTTTAGATCAAGCTATTGTGCTGTCAATTGGCTTATTTGCGCTTTCTGGCGCTTTCACAAATTTGCTTGCTGTGCATATGCTGTTTGAAAAAGTCCCTTTTTTATATGGTTCAGGGGTTATACAAGTCAAGTTTGGACGCTTTAAAGAAGCCATCAAAGAATTGGTTATAACAGAGTTTTTCTCCAAGGAAAAAATAGCCAATTTATTGCAAAGCAAGAAGCCAGAAATAGATTTAAAACCGGTTATTGAAGATGTAAATCTAGACCCTGCTTTTGATAGTTTACTTGAAGTAATTGAGCAATCTCAGTTTGGCAGTATGCTTGCCATGTTGGGTGGCACGCAAGCTGTTGAACCTATGCGCGGATCATTTATAGTTAAAATGAAAGCGTCTTTGATAACTATGAGCGAAACTGCAGAGTTTAAGCAACTTGTTAATGAAAAGCTCACTCAAAAAACGATGTCTTCAGATGCTTTGTACAATACAGTGTTAGGGCTGGTGGATGATAGGCTTGATGAACTGACACCTGCTATGGTGAAAGATATTATTCAGACCATGATACGTGAGCACTTGGGTTGGCTTGTTGTATGGGGTGGAGTTTTTGGTGGTTTATTTGGTTTAATTGCTGCCATTTTATAGTGAGAAAAACTTAAGCAGGCCAACGACTCGCCTGCTTAAACATAAATAACACTATTCATAACTATTTAGAGCCCGAAACAACCAAAATAGTGTCATCATTAACTTTAGCTAAATCTTGAATGCTCGTTTTTGTACTAGAGTCTAAATTTAAAAATTTAGCTGATTTATTAAAGCCATATTTACCTGCAAACTGAGCCAGTTGCATATCATTACAACGTAATTTATTGACTGCTGTATTTTTATTCATACGTAAGTCACGCATCGTTGTTGAAAGTGTAATCGGTCTATTTGCTACCACAGCCATACAAACTTGAGTACCAGGTGTGTTATCTGCTGCAATAAATTCTGCCGCCTGAGTTGTAGTAGATGCAAGTGTTGCCGCGCCGATTAAAAGAGTCGTAGTAAGTGTAGTTGTTAAAGTGTTCATCATCATTCTCCAGGTATTGATGTTAGTTGACGATTTAATTATTGGCTTATTTTAAAAAGAATGCTGTAAACGAAAATCGACAAGATGTAAGTAACTATTTCACCCCTGAAATACTTGATTAACCAATTGAATTAATTAATTTTTAAATGTGTATTTTGAAACATCTTCTGGATATTATTTTTCATTTTTTTGTTTGCTTTTGTATTATTTTCATACTGTTTTCATTGGTTTTACACACCATTTACTTTAGAGTAAATGCACTTTATTATTTATGATGGCTGACATATTTTTTCAGGCTGCTATCATTCGCGATAAATAGTTAACTCCCCAATGGAGATGATGTGAGTAATAAGGTTTTTCAATATTACCAACAAGCTTATGCATGTAACCAAACTAACTTTAACCAATGTTTTTATTGTGGTTGTGAAGCAACTGAACGCGATCATTGCCCCCCTATACACATGTTACAAAGCACGATTGATCTAGGAGAAGATGCTGATTTTATAAGTATTGCAGCATGTTATGAATGTCATGCGCTATTACATAATGAGCGGTTACTTACCATTGATGAACGTTTTACTAAATTAAAAAAGAAATTAGCAAGCAAATATGCAAAGCCACTACGTGTATATAATATGTGGCATGAAAATGAGCTTTCTGAGATGAGCGATGAATTTGCACATAGTATAAAAGCGGGGATGGCTCTGGGCAAAGAGGCCTCTGAACGCATGGCATTTGTTGGTTTTAGTTACGCAACAGAAGAAGCAAAAGTGACTGTACGCGAAAAAACGCCAGAGTTTGATGTAGAGGGGACTGTTTTTTACGATTTCAAACAAGCCTTAAATTATTGTATTGATACTTTAAAAGTACAGCGAAGTGAGTTTTATAAAATTTTGGTTGAAGATTATCAAGGTGATTTTAACAAAGCACTAAGTCAATATCGTCATCGCCACGATAAAGTCACGGCGGCAAAAGATGGTAACTGCTTGATTAAAGAGTTTGCAAAACAGCATAAACAAAATTCAGATTTTGTAACACGAACAGTAAAGCATTTTATTAATCAGGACCCGAGCCTTTCAACGCAAGCTGCGTTGGATAAGCTCTATACTAACTATGTAAAAAAATAATCTGCGTGTCATTTTAATAAGTAAAGCTATGAATTTATTAAGAGCTCATTGGAATGGCATTCATCTTAAATAAATGCAGATCCAGCTTATTTCTTAGCTTTATACTGTTTATTTATATACATTAACAAAAAAACAACAGAGACTAACATGATGCAAAAATTTGCTCCTTCATTGCTGGTCGTTGCACTTGGTGTCGCTTTAGCGGGTTGCCAGGATAACGGTCCTCAAGACGAAAAAGTTACTATAAATAAAAATCCATACCCGAGTACCTACACAGCTCTTAAATCAACCAGCACTTTAATTACCAATGCTACTGTTTTAACAGGTACAGGTGAGCGTTTAGATGAAGCTGACGTGCTATTAGTGGATGGTAAAGTACAACAAGTGGGTAAAGATTTATCTGCCAGCGCTGACGTGACAATTGATGCGCAGGGCAAGTGGGTAACTCCTGGTTTAATCGATGTGCATTCTCATTTGGGCGCTTATCCAAACCCGTCAGTTGAGTCCCATCAAGATGGTAATGAAATGACCAGCCCTAATACAGCTGAAGTATGGGTTGAGCATTCGGTATGGCCACAAGACCCTGGTTTTAACCGAGCTCGTGAAGGCGGTATCACGTCGTTACAAATTCTACCTGGCTCTGCTAATTTATTTGGTGGTCGTGGCGTTACTTTAAAGAACGTACCCGCGCATACAATGCAAGGAATGAAATTTCCTGATGCGCCTTATGGCTTAAAGATGGCATGTGGTGAAAACCCTAAACGCGTTTATGGTCGTAAAGGAGTATTACCATCAACGCGTATGGGTAACATGGCGGGATATCGTACTGCGTGGATTGGAGCAGCAGAGTACAAGCGTGAGTGGGATAAATACGATTCAGACTACGCCGCAGGAAAGAACCCTGAAGTACCACATCGTGACATTAAATACGACACATTGCGCGGCGTACTAGAAGGCGAAGTGATGATCCATAACCACTGCTATAAAGCAGAAGAAATGGCCATGATGATCGACCTATCTAAAGAGTTTGGTTACCACGCAGGTACATTCCATCATGGTATTGAAGCATATAAAATTGCTGATTTACTAGCAGAAAATGGTTCTTGCGCTGCACTGTGGCCAGATTGGTGGGGCTTTAAAATGGAAGCCTACGACATGGTTCAAGAAAACGTTGCGATTGTTGATGCAGTTAAAAACTCATGTGCAGTTGTTCACTCTGATTCAGATACAACAATTCAACGCCTTAACCAAGAAGCGGGCAAAGTAATGTTCCGCGCAAATGATAACGGTTTTGATATCTCTGAAGCGCATGCAATTAAGTGGATCACTGTAAATGCAGCAAAATCGCTCGGTATTGATGATAAAACAGGCTCGCTTGAAGCAGGTAAACAAGGTGATGTTGTTATTTGGAATCAAAGCCCTTTCAGTGTTTACGCAAAAGCTGAACAGGTATTTATAGATGGTGCCAAAGTGTATGACCGTGATGATGCCACGTTCCAAGCGCAAAGCGATTTCATGTTAGGTCAAAAATAAGGAGTAACTAGAATGACAAAATTAACACACTCATTTTCGCTCTCGCTAGTTGCTGCTGGTTTATTGGCGAGTACCGCTGCGAATGCTGAATCGTTCGCAATTATTAATGCCACGGTGCATACATCGACAGAGCAGGGCGTATTAAATGGCGCTAGCATTGTATTTGACGAAGGCAAAATTACAGCAATAAACCCTGAAAAAGTTGAAGCTGATAATATTGTTGATGCAAAAGGACAAATCATCACAGCTGGTTTCATTGGCAGCATGAATCAACTCGGTTTAGTTGAAGTAGGCGCTGTTTCAGGTTCTCGTGATGCTGGCGATGATAAAGCAGGCATCGACTTTGATCCAAGCCTTGCGTTTAACCCTCGTTCAAGCTTGATCCCATATGCACGCAAAGGCGGAATTACGCGTGATGTAGTTACTCCTCACGGTGGTGACAGCATTTTTGCAGGTCTTGCTACTGTAGTCGATTTAAGTGGTGAGTTTGACAGCGTTAAACAAACACAAGCTGCATTGGTTGTTCATTTAGGAGAGCAGCGCAAAGGCTCACGTGCAATGTCACTTAAGTCGTTAATTGACAAGTTGAGTGGACATCAGCAAAAGTCTGAGAAAAAGGACAAAAAAGATGATGCAAAGCCAAGTACAGAAGAGAAAGTTTTAACTAAAGTACTCGCTGGTGAAATGCCACTATTAGTAAGTGCATCACGTGCATCAGACATCATCGAGCTTATAAAAGTAAAGGAGCAGTTTTCGCTTAACCTAGTGATTGCAGGGGCTCAAGATGCCGTTGTAGTTAAAGAGCAGCTAGCAAAAGCGCAAGTCCCTGTGATAATGAGTTCAATGGACAACTTACCAGGTAGTTTTGATTCATTAAATGCCCATTTAGCGAATGCAGGTTTACTTGAAAAAGCAGGCGTTAAAGTACTACTTTCGATTGCCGGAGATGGCAGCCATAACGTGTATCAGTTACGCTTTGATGCTGGTAATGCCGTATCATATGGCATGACTCAAGAAGGTGCGTTAAAAGCAATTACCGCTAATGTGGCGGATGTATTTGGTATTAATGCAGGCAGCATTGCTGTAGGTAAAGCCGCTGATTTAGTTATTTGGAATGGTGACCCGTTTGAGCTGAACAGTCACGTGACTAAAATGTTTATTAATGGTGAAGAAGTGTCAACTGAAGCACGTCAAGATAAACTACGTGAGCGTTATACGACTGATTCACAGATGCCACGCGCATACACTAAATAGTGTTTAGTTAGTTTAAAAAGCCGCTTTAGCGGCTTTTTTTATGCGTATTGCAAAGTGCCTGATTTATTTTAGGCACAAAAAAGGCGCTCATTGAGCGCCTTTTATACTATTTAACGATTAAACTAGTTTAGATAGAATATCGTTAAATGTTGCACTTGGACGCATTGCATCAAATGCCGATGAATCGTTAGGTTGGAAATAACCACCTACGTTCATAGATACACCTTGTACGTCATTAAGTTCAGATACGATCTGCTCTTTTTGTGCTTCTAAGTCGCTAGCAATTTGAGTGAACTGAGCTTTAAGCTCTGAATCATCATCTTGTTTAGCAAGCTCTTGAGCCCAGAATAAAGATAAGAAGAAGTGAGAACCACGGTTATCAATTTCTTTTACTTTACGTGAAGGCGATTTGTTTTCAGCAAGGAAAGTACCTGTTGCTTTATCTAACGTATCAGCAAGTACTTGTGCTTTCTTGTTGCCAGCATTCACGGCTAAATGTTCTAGTGAAGCAGACAAGGCTAAGAATTCACCTAAAGAATCCCAACGTAAGTGATTTTCTTTTTCGAACTGTTGAACGTGCTTAGGTGCAGAACCGCCAGCGCCTGTTTCAAATAAACCACCGCCATTCATAAGTGGAACGATTGAAAGCATTTTTGCACTTGTTCCAAGCTCAAGAATTGGGAATAAATCAGTAAGGTAATCACGTAATACATTACCCGTAACTGAGATAGTGTCTTTACCTTCTTTAATACGCGCTAGTGAAAACAGAGTCGCTTCAAGTGGTGCTAAAATTTGGATATCAAGACCATCAGTGTCGTGGTTTGGTAAATATGCATTTACTTTTTTGATGATTTGCGCATCATGTGCACGGTTTTCATCAAGCCAGAAGATAGCAGGGTTACCTGTTGCGCGAGCACGGTTTACGGCAAGTTTTACCCAATCTTGGATTGGTGCATCTTTAACCTGACACATGCGCCAGATATCGCCTTGCTCTACACTGTGCTCTAGTAACGTATTACCGTTAGCATCAACAACACGAATTACACCGTCAGCTTTAGCTTCGAATGTTTTGTCGTGTGAGCCGTACTCTTCTGCTTTTTGCGCCATAAGGCCAACATTTGGCACGCTACCCATAGTCGTTGGATCGAATGCACCGTGCTCTTTACAGAAATCGATAGTTGCTTGGTAAACACTTGAATAACAACGATCTGGAATTACAAAACTGGTATCTTGTAATTTACCATCGTTATTCCACATTTGACCGCTTGAACGGATAGCTGCTGGCATTGATGCATCGATGATCACATCACTTGGAACGTGTAAGTTAGTGATACCACGGTCTGAATCAACCATCGCGATAGCAGGGCGGTTTGAGTATACAGCTTGAATATCAGCTTCGATTTCAGCGCGTTTTGCATCATCTAAAGATTGGATTTTAGAATACACATCGCCAAGGCCATTATTTACATCAACACCTAGCTCTTCAAATAACTCACCGTGTTTTGCAAATACGTCTTTGTAGAATACTTTAACAGCGTGACCAAAGATGATTGGATCAGATACTTTCATCATGGTTGCTTTCATGTGTAATGAAAACAATACGCCTTTTTCTTTTGCAGCTTGAATTTCAGCCTCTAAGAAAGCTTGTAATTTAGTTGCATTGATAGAAGAAGCATCAATGACTTCGCCAGCAAGGAGTGGTGTACTTGCCTTAAGTACAGACACATCACCATTTTTAGCAACGTGCTCAATGCGAACATCTGTTGCTTCATCAACAGTTACTGATTGCTCAGAACCAAAGAAATCGCCTTCGCTCATGCTTGCAACATAAGAAGCAGACTCTTTGCTCCATGCACCCATTGAATGTGGGTTGTTACGTGCATACTCTTTAACAGAGCCTGGTGCACGACGATCTGAATTACCTTCACGCAATACAGGGTTTACTGCACTGCCTTTGATTTTATCGTAAGTCGCTTGAATTGCTTTTTCTTCGTCTGTTTTTGGTTCAGCTGGGTATTCTGGAAGCGCATACCCTTTTTCTTGTAATTCTTTGATAACAGCACGTAACTGTGGAACAGATGCACTGATATTCGGTAATTTGATGATGTTAGCTTCAGGTGTCTTAGCAAGCTCACCAAGCTCAGCAAGTGCATCGCCAATGCGCTGCTCTTGTGTTAAATACTCAGGGAAGTTAGCAATTACGCGACCAGCAAGTGAGATGTCACGTGTTTCAACTTCAACACCAGCGGCATTCGTGTATGCTTGGATAATTGGTAGTAAAGAGTATGTTGCGAGTGCCGGAGCTTCGTCTGTTTTAGTATAGATAATTTTTGATGTCATCATCATTCCTAGATAGTAGGCATA
Organism: Pseudoalteromonas sp. KS88; assembly: GCF_004766475.1. Taxonomy (NCBI): domain Bacteria; kingdom Pseudomonadati; phylum Pseudomonadota; class Gammaproteobacteria; order Alteromonadales; family Pseudoalteromonadaceae; genus Pseudoalteromonas; species Pseudoalteromonas sp. KS88. The sequence goes on along the minus strand of NZ_PYHV01000008.1, from coordinate 21,886 downwards.
AAGCCATATTCAACAATGCAAGAATATCATCACCTGTTGGCAATGATCAGTCTGTTAGGTGTTAATACTGCAAATCAATAACCACACCTGACGGACTGTGAATGCGTATTTATATGCTTTTATTGGCGATAAATAAATTAGCCATTAGCATAGTGTTATGAGCTTTAATAGCATATAAATGCAAATTTTAAGCTGTCAGAGTGTACCAAGATTGGCGTAAAAGGGCTAGAGTACTCGTCGTTAAGGGCGAGCCAACATTGCCTGAAATATCATAACAAATACACTATTGGGGCGATTGGGCAATAATTCAAGAGTTTTAGAGGGTTTTAACCGTTTTGTTAGTTAAAAAATAATGGTTAATGCGAAATTGAATATTAAAAAAGAGGGGGGTTAAGCGAGGAACTTTTCAGAACGCTCGCTTGTAGTGTCGAACTTCTGTAACAACTACGCTAACTCTTCGTTAGGAGCAATATTAGTCGCGTGCAGGCCCTTAGGACCTTGCTGTAATTCGAATGTTACATCTTGACCAGCTTTAAGTGTTTTATATCCGTCCATTACAATCGTTGAGTAATGAGCGAAAATATCATTCTCGCAGCCGTCTTCTACGATGAAACCAAAACCTTTGGCGTTATTGAACCATTTGACTTTACCACAAGCCATACTTCTACATCCTTCTATAAGTTGACTAATTTAGTTATTCTAAACCGTATAATTTGATAGACTGACTAAGGTTTAATCAATCTATACCTGACTGTAGTTTATTTATACTATCAGTCAAGTGATTTAAACTATTTTTTAACATTTTATTTATTTTTTTATTCAAGTTTGCTTGAGTTCCAAAGACAAGACTATATTTAATTATGAGTGGCATGAAAGATTCAGGTGTTTTAGACACAGTTCGCGATAGTGAAAAGCAAAAGCTACAACCACCGCGAAAATATAAAGTCATTTTAAATAATGATGACTACACGCCAATGGACTTCGTAATAGAAGTACTTGTGACGTTTTTTAATATGGATAGCGATAGAGCAACAGATGTGATGCTTCAAGTTCATCAAAACGGGCGTGCAATTTGTGGCGTTTACACTGCAGATGTAGCACAAACAAAAGTTGAACAAGTAAACCGTTATGCACGTGATAACGAGCATCCACTGCTATGTAGTTGTGAGCAGGAATAATACCAAGGTAGGGTGAACAAAATACCCATCACAACGGTATATAATTAATATCTCATTAAGGGGTTGCCAATGCTAAACAAAGATTTAGAACTAACTTTAAATGCGGCATTTCGTGAAGCACGCACTCGCCGTCATGAATTTATGACCGTAGAGCACCTTTTGCTCGCGCTACTAGATAACCCGTCTGCAAGTGAGGCGCTAAATGCGTGTTCAATTGATATGGCAGCGCTAAAAACAGAGCTATCAGAATTTATTGACGAAACAACGCCAGTAATTCCCGATTTAGAAGAGGAGCGTGAAACGCAGCCTACTCTTGGTTTTCAGCGAGTGTTACAACGTGCAGTATTCCATGTGCAGTCGTCGGGAAAAAACGAAGTCACTGGAGTAAACGTGCTCGTGGCTATTTTTTCCGAACAAGAAAGCCAAGCTGTTTATTTACTGAAAAAATCAGATGTTTCTCGTTTAGATATTGTGAATTTTATTTCACATGGTATCGGCAAGTCAGACGATGACATTGGTGGTGAAGAGGCAGATGATATTCACGAAGAAGTGCAAGAAGTGCAAGGGGAAGAACCTTCAAAGCTTGATAACTTCACCACTAATTTAAATGTCCAAGCAAAGGAAGGAAACATAGACCCCCTTGTTGGTCGAGATAACGAAGTCGAGCGTACAGTTCAAGTTTTATGTCGTCGTAAAAAGAATAACCCGTTACTAGTTGGTGAAGCAGGGGTGGGTAAAACCGCCATTGCCGAAGGCCTTGCGTATCGCATTGTAAACGAACAAGTACCCGACGTAATAGCTGATGCAGTCGTTTATTCGTTAGATATGGGCGCGCTACTTGCCGGTACAAAATACCGTGGCGACTTTGAAAAGCGTTTTAAAGCTTTGCTTAAAGAGCTTCAGGCGCAACCAGGTGCAATTTTATTTATCGATGAGATTCATACCATAATTGGTGCTGGAGCGGCCTCTGGTGGCGTTATGGACGCTTCTAACTTACTTAAGCCGTTATTATCAAGTGGTAAACTGCGTTGTATGGGTTCTACAACTTATAACGAATACAAAAACATCTTTGAAAAAGACCGTGCTCTTGTTCGTCGTTTCCAAAAGATTGATGTCCTTGAGCCAAGCGTGGCTGATACCACCAAAATTCTCAATGGCTTAAAAGAGCGTTACGAAGAACATCATGGTATTCGTTATACACAAAAAGCGTTAAAAGCGGCGGCTGAGCTTAGTGCTAAATACATTAATGAGCGCCATCTCCCGGATAAAGCCATTGATGTGATTGATGAAGCTGGTGCGAATCAACGTTTACAGCCTAGTTCTAAACGTAAAAAAACCATTGGTGTAGCGGATATAGAATCCATTGTCGCCAAAATGGCGCGTATTCCGCAGCAAAGTGTGTCATCGAGCGATAAAGAAACGCTTAAAAACCTTGATCGTAACCTCAAAATGTTGGTGTTTGGTCAAGATCAATCAATTGATGCGCTTACTTCTGCTATTCGCTTATCCCGCTCAGGTTTATCAAATGAAGACAAACCGGTTGGTTCGTTCTTGTTTGCAGGGCCAACTGGTGTAGGTAAAACAGAGGTCACTAAACAGCTTGCTAAATGCATGGGCGTTGAGTTTATTCGTTTTGATATGTCTGAGTATGTAGAGCGTCATGCAGTTAGCCGTTTAATTGGTGCACCTCCTGGCTATGTTGGTTTTGAACAAGGTGGCCTGCTCACTGAAGCGGTTATTAAAAACCCACATTCAGTTGTGCTGCTTGATGAAATAGAAAAAGCCCACTCTGATATCTACAACATTTTATTACAGGTAATGGACCACGGTACGTTAACTGATAATAATGGCCGTAAAGCGGACTTTAGAAACGTGGTGGTGGTCATGACAACAAATGCTGGGGTGCAAGAGACTGTGCGTAAGTCGATTGGTTTTACTGAGCAAGACCATTCTCATGATGCAATGAGCGAGATCAACAAAGTATTCTCACCTGAGTTTAGAAACCGCTTAGATAATATTATTTGGTTTAACCACCTAGAGCGTGATGTGATCTTATTAGTAGTCGATAAGTTTATTGTTGAGCTGCAAGCTCAGCTTGATAAAAAATCGGTTAACCTTGAGCTTACATCTAAAGCGCGTGAATGGTTAGCGGACCAAGGTTATGATAAAGCAATGGGTGCACGACCAATGGGGCGTGTTATTCAAGAGCAGCTTAAAAAGCCATTGGCTAATGAGATTTTGTTTGGTGAGTTAATTGAAGGGGGCACTGTTAAAGTGTCACTGAAAGATAAAAAATTGCGTTTTGATTTTGAAACCGATTTAACACCAGCATAATCACAGCAATTATGCAGACAACAAAAAGCCCAGCATATGCTGGGCTTTTTGTTTATTAAATGTAATAGTCAGCGAATTGCTTTCTATTACATTTAATAAACGCTTAAAGCTAATGTAGCAAGTAACTAAGTTACTTAATCAACTTAGCTAAAAACTTGATATTTCGTTAACGCACTAACTTAGCGAGCACGGAATACGATGCGACCTTTCGATAAATCGTATGGGGTCATTTCTACGGTAACTTTATCGCCGGTTAAAATACGAATATAATTTTTACGCATTTTACCTGAAATGTGAGCCACTACTACGTGACCATTTTCAAGCTCAACTCGGAACATTGTATTTGGTAAAGTATCAAGGACCGTTCCTTGCATTTCGATTACGTCTTCTTTCGCCATGTTTAGCGTAACACCTCTTTAATAGTTAAACGATGCAGATTTTGCCCAAAATACACCAATAAGTAAAGCTACAGCGGCTATTTTTGTAAATTAAATGGCCAGCCAGATGTCTCCAACTCTATTTTCGGCAGGTAAAAACTGTGTTTTGTATCGCATTTTAGCGCATTCGTCTATTTGGTAACCTAAATAGACATATTCTTTATTAAACGTTTGTGCGAACTTTATTTGTTCTAAGATCATTAAAGTGCCTACACTGAAGTGCTCATAGTCAGGGTCAAAAAAAGTATAAATAGCAGATATAGCCTTGTTCATACAGTCAGTTACCGCAACCGCAACCAGTGTCTCATCATCCCAAAGCTCAATAAAGGTAATGGGCAGCCAATGACAAAATAAAAAGCTTTGATACTGTGATTGTTCAGGTGGAAACATCGAACCATTCTGGTGGCGTTCGGTGATGTATTTGCTATAGAGTGGATAATATTCGGGGCGCTCTTGCTCTGAATATTTTATTGTAAAGTGTGTTTTTGCTTTATTAAGTTTACGTTTTTGCGATTTTGATGGCGAAAAGTCCTGAGCTAAAACACGTACAGACTTGCAAGCACTGCATGCTGGGCAGTGAGGGCGGTAAATTTGGTCACCACTGCGGCGAAAGCCTAAACCAAGTAACGATTCAAATTTACTACTGCTGTAACAACTTGGGTCTAAAATAACCAGTAATTGCTCTTGGCGGTCGCCTAAATAACTGCAATCAAATTGTTGGCTCAAGCCTAAACGTGCTGGAAGATGTTCAGTCATAAATTGCCGTAAGCTCCTGGGCTTGCCACATAGTAGTTGGAATTTTGTAACTTGCTGCTTGTTCAAGTTTAGTTAAAAAATCAGATCTAGGTACAACTTTTTCACCTAAAGACAATAAATAGGGATTTTCCAGTTGGCAATCAATGAAATGAGCGTCGTGGCGTTTTAGCCAATTCACCAGCGCCCACATTGCAAGCTTTGAACAATTGGCCTGATGATGGAACATAGACTCGCCACAGAACACCCCAGTTTGCATTATGCCGTACAAACCACCAACAAGGCTGCCGTCATCCCACACCTCAACACTGTGGGCTAGAGAGTCTAAATGGGCTTGTTTATAGGCATTGAGCATATCATCTGTGATCCACGTACCTTCAACGTCAATCCGTTGTTGTTGGCATGCTTCAATCACCTCATCAAAAGCGGTGTTAACCGTTACCGTAACGGGGTTTTTACGTAAATGCTTACGCAAACTCTTACTGACATGAAAATCAGTAAGCTCGATAATGCCACGCTCACTCGGCGACCACCACATAATTGGCTCGTAGTCACCAAACCACGGAAAAATCCCCTGACTATAAGCGTTTTTTAACCGCGCAACAGATAAACAGCCTCCTACAGCTAGCAGGCCATCTGGATCATCGAGAGCATGCTGAGGATCAGGAAAATTAAACTGGTCTTGGGATAATTGATAGAGTTGCTTTGTCATATCATCGTTTCTAATTATTACATGAGCAAATAAATTGTAACTTGTTGCTTTAAAATCACAAACAACAAATTTTAGACATAAAAAAAGCGCGTTATAAAAACGCGCTTACTTTAATCAATCTAATTAGCTAACAACTTTAACTGGTACTGCTTGCGCAGCATCATATTTAGTTGTCATTGCTTCTTCTACTGGTGTGAATGATGTTAGATCAATGCCTTCAACTGAAGACTGATACTCTTCCATAGTAGGGAAACGACCAAGCACAGTAGAAAGTACTACCAGTGGCGTAGAACCTAGCAATGATTCACCTTTTTTCTCAGATGTATCGGCTACTACACGGCCTTGGAAAAGACGTGTTGACGTTGCAATAACGGTATCGCCTGGTTCTGCTTTCTCTTGGTTACCCATACATAAGTTACAACCTGGGCGTTCTAGGTATAAGATGTTCTCATACTTAGTACGTGCCGCTGTTTTAGGTTTTGCATCGTCAAACTCAAAACCAGCGTACTTAGCTAGGATATCCCAATCGCCTTCAGCTTTAAGCTCATCAACAATGTTATATGTTGGTGGCGCAACAACTAATGGTGCTTTAAATTCAATTGAACCGTTTTTCTTTTCTAGGTTACGTAGCATGTGAGCAATAATTTTCATATCGCCTTTGTGCACCATGCACGAACCAACAAAGCCTAAATCAACAGGCTTGTCATTGTAGAAAGAAACAGGGCGGATCACATCGTGCGTATAACGCTTAGATACATCATCGTTATTTACGTCTGGATCGGCAATCATTGGCTCAACGATTTGGTCTAAATCAACCACAACTTCAGCGTGGTATTTAGCGTTATCATCTGGAGATAGAGCCGGCTCTTCACCAGATTGGATGCCCGCAATACGCTTGTCAGCTAAGTCGATAAGACCTTGCAGCGTTTGTGCTTCGTTATCCATGCCTTTATTGATCATGATTTGAATGCGTGTTTTAGCAAGTTCAATTGACTTGATCAATGTTTCGTCGTTTGAAATACAGATTGACGCTTTCGCTTTCATTTCTGCAGTCCAGTCAGTGAAGGTAAACGCTTGGTCAGCCATCAAAGTACCAATATGAACTTCAATGATACGACCTTGGAACACGTTCTCGCCACCAAATTGCTTCAGCATTTGCGCTTGCGTTGCATGTACCACATCACGGAAATCCATGTGCTTAGCCATTTTGCCTTTAAAGGTCACTTTAACTGAATCAGGAATTGGCATCGCTGATTCGCCCGTTGCAAGTGCAACAGCAACAGTTCCAGAATCGGCACCAAACGCAACACCTTTTGACATACGAGTATGTGAATCACCACCAATGATGATTGCACGATCGTCAATGGTAATGTCGTTTAGTACTTTATGGATAACGTCAGTCATTGCATGGTAAACGCCTTTCGGGTCACGTGCAGTGATAAGACCAAACTTATTCATAAACGCCATTAGTTTTGGAATATTTGCTTGCGCTTTGCTATCCCATACTGACGCAGTATGACAACCAGACTGATATGCACCATCAACAAGAGGTGAAATCGTTGAAGCAGCCATCGCTTCAAGCTCTTGAGATGTCATTGGGCCCGTTGTATCTTGCGAACCAACAATGTTTACTTTAACGCGAACATTTGAACCTGCGTGAAGAGGTGTATCTGATAGTACACCTACGGCGTTACGGTTAAAGATTTTTTCAACCGCAGTTAAACCTTGGCCTTCATGTGAAATTTCTTTTGAAGGTGCATAAACAAGCGGAGTATCAATGCCCAGTGTTTCAGCAGCAAATGTTTGGATTTTCTTACCGAATACAACTGCGTAAGAACCACCCGCTCGCATAAACTCAACTTTTTGTGGAGTAAATGCTGATGATACATCAACAAGCTCTTTATCACCGTTATAAAGCTTTTTCTCTTTAGTATCGATTGTTAAAACAGTCCCTGTTGCAACTGAGTATGCTTCTTCAAGAACAGCATCACCGTTTGCATCAGTCACTGTATTACCATCAGCATCGATTTTTTTAACCCAGTTTTTAAGGTCAAGACCAATACCACCGGTTACATCAACTGTGGTTAAAAATATGGGTGCGATACCGTTAGTACCCGCAACAACAGGGGCGATGTTGATGAAAGGAACATAAGGACTTGCTTGTTTACCAGCCCATAATGCTACGTTATTAACACCTGACATACGCGATGAACCAACACCCATTGTGCCTTTTTCAGCAATCAGCATTACTTTAGCATTAGGGTGTTTCTTTTGCAGCTCAACAATTTCTTGTTGTGCTTCAGGTGTGATCATGCATTTACCATGTAATTCACGGTCAGCACGAGAGTGCGCTTGGTTACCAGGAGATAGTAAATCTGTTGAGATGTCACCTTCACCAGCGATGTACGTAACAATTTCAATTTTTTCTTCGATATCAGGTAATTTTGTAAAGAATTCAGCTTTTGCGAAGCTTTCTAATAATTCTTTAGCAATGGCATTGCCTGCTTCGTATGCCGCTTTAATACGCGCCATATCTGCATCGTATAAAAATACTTGTGTTTTAAGAACTTCAGCAGCCTGAGCTGCGATTTTAGCGTCATCACCAAATGCTAAATCAAGTAGCATTTCAATTGAAGGACCGCCTTTCATGTGTGAAAGAAGCTCAAATGCAAAGTCTGGAGTGATTTCTTTTACTACTTCTTCACCAAGGATGATTTCTTTTAAAAACTGTGCTTTAACGCCCGCTGCACTTGTTGTTCCTGGTAATGTATTGAAAATAAAGAAATGCAAAGAATCTTTACGGTGCTCATTATTGGTATCTTTTATTTGAGCAATTAATTCAGATAATAAATCTGCGCTGTCGATTGGTTTTGGGTTTAATCCAAGTTCCGTTTTACGGGTTTGGATTTCTTCCATATATTGTGTATACAAACTCATAGAAAACTCTCGGTATATTTACTTGATATGAAGCTGAGCATTTTAACTGATTTTCAGTTACGAGTAATGCCCAAATGAACAAAGCTTTTATGCCCAACTATAATTATAGTTCGTTTTACTTGCGTTACTTTGACGGTAATCATTGCACGGCTTTAGATCCTACCGCACTTCCACCATTAATTATATTATATAAAATGAATCTTCACTATAAATCTCGTGAATGGCCGAAGTTACAATATGTATATTGGGCTATATCCATTGTGAAATTAATGTGGCAATTAAAAATTTTATTTAGAAATAAAAAAGGCTGAAAAATCAGCCTTTAGTAAATTTAGAGTCTAAATTAAAGATTATCTAAAAAGCGCTCTGCGTCTAATGCTGCCATGCAGCCGGTACCAGCAGAGGTAATTGCTTGGCGATAAATGTGGTCAGACACATCACCAGCTGCAAAAACACCCGGTACGCTTGTTTGAGTTGCGTTGCCGTTTAAGCCTGATTCAACAACTAAATAGCCGTCTTTCATTTCAAGTTGGTCAACAAACATGTCGGTATTTGGTTTGTGACCGATTGCAATGAATACACCTGCTAAATCAAGTTCCTCAGTGGCATCTGAATTTGCATCTTTAATACGAATACCAGTTACGCCCATTTGGTCGCCAAGTACTTCGTCTAGTGTGCGGTTGTAATGCAGAACCACATTGCCGTTTGCTGCTTTTTCAGCTAGACGGTCCGCTAGTATTTTTTCACTACGGAAGCTGTCACGACGGTGGATAACATGAACTTCATCTGCAATATTTGATAAATAAAGCGCTTCTTCAACGGCTGTATTACCACCACCAACTACCGCTACTTTTTGGCCTTTATAGAAAAAGCCGTCACAAGTAGCGCAGGCTGACACACCACGACCTTGGAAGTTTGTTTCAGACTCTAAACCTAGGTATTTAGCTGACGCGCCGGTTGCGATGATTAGCGCATCACAGGTATATGTACCTTGATCACCTGTTAAGGTAAATGGACGTTTTGACACATCTACTTTATTGATGTGGTCAAACACGATTTCAGTTTCAAAACGTTCAGCATGCTCTTTCATACGGTCCATAAGTGCAGGACCCGTTAAACCATGAGCATCGCCAGGCCAATTTTCAACTTCAGTTGTCGTTGTAAGTTGTCCACCTTGCTGCATACCTGTAATAAGTACAGGGTTTAAATTAGCACGTGCTGCATAAACCGCTGCAGTGTAGCCTGCAGGGCCAGAGCCTAAAATTAATAACTTACAATGTTTTGCTTCACTCATGTTTTATATCCTAAACGTTTTTATAGCGTATTAATGTGCCCGATTTTAAGAGAAACAAGGGGGAAGTAAATAAAAGCGCTGATTATTTTTTTGAGCAAATCACACAGCTGTCAAATATTGTGTACTAGGTGTGTACAAAATGACGGTTTTGTATGAAATATAAACTATTTAACCACTAATAATCTAACTACTATCGTTAATTCATGACCAAATTGATTTTTTTTGGTATGTTTTAGCTAATTTTGATTTGTGACCCTAAAGTAGGGTGACCTAAATGAATAGGCAACTATGTTATTTTGGCAGGAAAAACCCGCATTTGGGTTGACTTCAAAAGACGTTAACGTCTTAACCAATGCACAACAATATCGAACACAATTACTTGCTTTAATCGCGAGCGCACAAACACGTATTTATATTACTGCGCTTTATTTGCAAGACGATGAAGCAGGACGCGAGGTTCTTGAAGCTTTACATCAAGCATCATTAGCCAATCCGGATCTAGAAGTTAAAGTACTTGTGGATTTTCATCGTGCCCAACGCGGATTAATTGGCGCTGCAAAGTCTGACGGGAATGCGAGTTTATATTGTGATTATCAACAAAAGTATCAATCGAATGTGCAAGTTTATGGTGTACCAGTAAAAGCCAAAGAATTGTTCGGTGTGCTGCACTTAAAAGGCTTTGTTATTGACGATACATTGCTTTATAGCGGCGCAAGCTTAAATAATGTGTATTTGCAACATAGCGAGCGATATAGGTTAGATCGTTATTTTTTAGTGAAGCAAGCTCCTTTATGTAATGCCGTTGTCGATTTTATTGAACAGGAATTACTTAGTTCAGAAGCCGTACCGCGTATTGACACGCGACCACTGACTAAATTTAATGATATTAAACTCGCGCAAAAGCAACTTATGCGTACATTAAAGCAAACGCAATATGAACATGCCGAAAAAGAAAATGATCAACCACTGGGTGTGAGGTTATTTTTGGGGCTAGGGCGTCGTAACAATGAGCTTAATAGAGTAATTAAAGCATTATTTGATACGGCTGAGCGAGAGCTTGTGCTTTATACCCCATATTTTAATTTTCCTGCTCCATTAATGCGTTCGCTAAGGCGTTTATTAAAGCAGGGGAAGGAAGTAACAATTGTGGTGGGCGATAAAACTGCAAACGATTTTTATCTGCCCCCTAGTGAACCTTTTAGTAAAATTGGTGCATTACCGTATTTATATGAGACTATTTTACTTAAGTTTTTAAAATCTCAGAAGCGTCATATTACAAATGGCAACTTAAACGTCTATTTATGGAAGCATGAAAGTAACTCATTTCATCTGAAAGGGATTTGTGCTGATCGCCAATATCATTTATTAAGTGGTCATAACCTAAACCCACGTGCGTGGGGCTTAGATATTGAAAATGGCATTTTCTTAGAAGACCCACAGCAATCTTTAATGCCTGCTATTGATAATGAAAAAGCAGAAATACTTAAACATTGTCGTCGTTTAAATGGGCCTGAAGATTTAGAAACGATGGAAGACTACCCTCAACCTGTTAAAAAGTTATTAGGGCAGGCTAAGCGGGTAAAAGTCGACTTTATAATTAAGCGCTTTATCTAACTTAGCTTAGGTAGCGAGGTATAAAAAAAGCAGCTAAATTAGCTGCTTTTTTAATGCTTATACCTTAATAATGACTCAGGTATAAGCGGTAAAATACTAGTTACGCATTTTCTACCGCAGTGCGTGGGTCAACATATTCCATGTTGAATGCTTCAGCTACTTCTTTGTAAGTCACTTGGCCTTTAATTACGTTAAGACCTTTAAGGAAGTTAGCGTCATCTAACAATGCTTTCTTATAACCTTTGTTTGCAAGGTTAATGATGAAAGGCAATGTTGCATTGTTAAGTGCAAATGTAGATGTACGTGGAACAGCACCCGGCATGTTAGCAACACAGTAGTGAACAACTTCATCAACGATGTAAGTAGGATCAGCGTGAGTAGTTGCTTTAGAAGTAGCGATACAACCACCTTGGTCGATTGCAACGTCAACAATAGCAGCGCCAGGCTTCATTGCTTTGATGTGCTCTGCTGTTACAAGCTTAGGTGCAGCTGCACCTGGGATAAGAACGCCACCGATCACAAGATCTGCTTCTAGTACGTGTTTTTCAAGTGCATCAGCTGTTGAGTAAATAGCTTTAACTTTATTACCAAACTGTGCGTCAAGTGCACGTAGTACATCGATATTACGATCAAGTACTACAACATCAGCACCTAGGCCTACAGCCATTTGTGCTGCGCTACGACCAACCATGCCGCCGCCGATAACAACAACTTTAGCTGGCTCAACACCCGGTACGCCACCTAATAACATACCGCGGCCGTGGTTTGATTTTTCAAGTGCTTGTGCGCCAGCTTGAATAGACATACGACCAGCTACTTCACTCATAGGAGCAAGAAGTGGTAAACCACCTCGAGAATCAGTGACTGTTTCATAAGCGATACAGATTGATTTGCTCTTAACAAGGTCTTCAGTTTGTGGAAGATCCGGTGCCAGGTGAAGGTAAGTGAAAAGAATTTGGTCTTCACGTAGCATTGCACGTTCAACAGCTTGTGGCTCTTTTACTTTTACAATCATTTCTGCTTTAGCGAAAACATCAGCAGCTGTTGGTAGAATTTCAGCACCAGCAAGGGTGTAGTCTTCATTAGTAAAACCAATGCCCATACCTGCATTAGTTTCAACAATCACTTGGTGGCCGTGATTTACTAATTCACGAACACTCGCAGGAACCATACCTACACGGTATTCATGGTTTTTAATTTCTTTAGGTACACCAATAATCATAATCTTTGCCTTGTTGGAACGGGATAAAATTTTTCACTATTATATTCATCATAAGCCAGTGTGTCTCACCTTTTTTAAGGTGCAATCTAGTGATATAATCTAAATATAAAGTTTAAACAGTGTAAAAAACTAGTTAGCCCCATGCATGAATTATTAGACCGAATTGACCGTAAAATTTTAATGGAATTACAACTTGATGGACGTATTTCTAACGTTGAACTGGCCCGACGAGTTGGTCTTAGTGCCACGCCCTGCCTAGAACGCGTAAAAAAACTTGAACGCGAAGGTTACATTGTAGGATATAAAGCAGTTGTTGACCCAGCTAAGTTAGGACAGGGGTTATCGGTGTATGTTGAAGTGACCATTACTAAAACATCGCCAGATGTATTTGATGAATTTAGCGCGGCGGTTAAAAAGCACGATGAAATCATAGAATGTCATTTGGTATCAGGTAATTTCGATTTTTTACTTAAAACACGCGTTAATGATATGTCAGAATACCGTGGCGTGCTTGGTGATATACTTTTGAAGTTACCTAATGTCAGTGAAAGTCGTACATATGTTGTGATGGAAGAAGTAAAAGGTGAGCAGGGCGTCATCATTCGCCCCTATATCGCTTAAATCGAAAAAGCCGTTCATAATCGGCTAAGCAGTTAGTGTATATGATAAAGTGCAACAAAAAGTATTTCCTGCTAAGGTATTCTATTGCTGGGCAATGAAGATACTGAAATAAGAAAAATGAGGAATAGGGAATTATGCGCCTAAACGGTGTACAAAGGCTATTAGAAACAGGGCTAATTATCAGCAGCTTTGCTGCAATATTCATATTATGTGCATTAATTAGCTTTGATCCTGCGGATCCTTCATGGTCGCAAACAGGTGAATTTCATCAAGTAAATAATGTAACAGGCGCCGCAGGTGCTTGGATAGCTGATATTTTATTACTCACCTTTGGTTGGTTGGCTTATTTAGTGCCTGCTGCAATTCAAGTATTTGGCTATTTATTGTTCAAACAACCTCATAAAATTTTTCAGCTTGATTACACCACGCTTGCGTTAAGAGTGATTGGCTTTGCTTTATTTATTACCTCTGCCACAGCAATTAGCAGTATAAATTTTGACGATATCTATAACTTTTCATCGGGTGGGGTAGTAGGAGATGTAATTGCGGGCGCTATGATGCCAGCGTTTAACTTCACCGGTACATCTATACTGTTATTGTGCTTCTTTTTTGCAGGTTTAACATTGCTTACGGGTGTATCCTGGGTGCAGTTCGTTGACTTTTTGGGCGATTGGGTGGTCCGAATTTACAAGTATATTGTGGCTAAAATTAGTGGTTGGCTAAATCGTGAGCGTGAAGCCATTGAAGCAGATGACGAAGTAATTGCAGATGAAACTCAAGCGCAAACCAACGCGATTACATATAATGATGCTCCCAAAACAGAGCAATCCCCAAAACGTTTTACAGCAGATCAAATGCAGAGCCAGCCACAGCATAATGCGTTTGATGATCTCGATGATATTCTTGACCAAGAAATTAACTTTAGCGCCATAGATGATGAGCCAATGGATACTGCTGCTGCATTAAACGCACTGGATCAAAGCCATGTGGCTGAGCCTGAAAAACCAGTTACAACGGTTGTTTCACCAGCAAGACCTATGCCTAAGCCAAAAAGCACGTATCAGCCACCACCTACAGCGAAAGAAAAGTTTGAACAATTACTCGATGAAGAGCCACCAAGTGCGCCGTTGCCAACCCTTGATTTGCTCGACAGACCTGACAAAGCGAAAAACCCAATTTCGCCTGAAGAGCTTGAAGCTGTATCGCGTTTAGTTGAAACCAAATTACTTGATTTTAATGTACAAGCAGCGGTAGTCGGGGTATACCCAGGCCCTGTAGTGACTCGTTTTGAGCTTGATTTAGCGCCTGGTATTAAGGTGTCTAAAATCACCGGCCTTGCTAAAGATTTAGCCCGTTCATTATCAGCTGTGAGCGTGCGTGTTGTTGAAGTCATCCCAGGTAAAACCTACGTGGGGATTGAACTGCCAAACAAACACCGTGAAATAGTGCGTTTATCTGAAGTTATTGACGCCCCTAAATTTGAACAAAATCCATCACCGCTAACTATGGTACTTGGTAAAGACATAGCGGGTGAGCCAATTTGTGCCGACCTAGGCAAAATGCCGCACTTACTTGTAGCGGGTACAACTGGTTCAGGTAAGTCAGTGGGCGTTAATGTGATGATATTAAGCTTACTGTATAAATCAGGCCCTGATGATGTGCGCATGATCATGATTGACCCGAAAATGTTGGAACTTTCAGTCTACGAAGGTATCCCACATTTACTGTGTGAAGTTGTCACAGACATGAAAGAAGCAGCCAATGCGCTACGGTGGTGTGTGGGCGAGATGGAACGTCGTTACAAATTAATGTCAGCGTTAGGTGTACGTAATTTAAAAGGTTATAACCAAAAGGTAATGGAAGCCAAAGAAGCGGGTTACCCAATTCTTGACCCATTATTTAAAGACACCGACGGCATGAAAGAAGGCCCCGATGAGCTTGATAAGCTGCCAAGCATCGTTGTTGTGATTGATGAGTTTGCCGACATGATGATGATTGTTGGTAAAAAAGTGGAAGAGCTGATTGCACGTATTGCACAAAAAGCGCGTGCTGCGGGTATTCACTTAGTACTGGCAACGCAGCGCCCATCGGTTGATGTAATAACGGGTTTAATAAAAGCGAATATACCAACGCGTATGGCGTTTCAGGTATCAAGTAAAATTGACTCGCGTACCATATTAGACCAACAAGGTGCAGAGAACCTACTCGGTATGGGTGACATGCTGTACTTACCGCCAGGCACCAGCGTACCTGTGCGTGTACACGGTGCATTTGTAGATGACCACGAAGTACATGCGGTGGTTGATGATTGGAAAAAACGTGGTAAACCAAACTACGTAGACGAAATACTTAACGGCGATGCCACAGAAGAAATTTTACTACCGGGCGAAGCCAGCGAAAACGCGGATGAAGAATCAGATCCGCTTTATGATGAAGCCGTATCATTTGTGATTGAAACCGGCAAAGTGTCGGTTTCGAGTGTACAACGTAAGTTGCGTGTAGGGTATAACCGCGCAGCGCGTTTAGTCGAGCAAATGGAAACGTCGGGTATTGTGAGTGCACCAGGACATAACGGCGCTCGCGATGTTTTAGTGCCCAATAGTGGAGCAAATTAAATGAAGAAACTTAAATATTTAGCAGTTGCGATAAGTTGTGTTTTATCTACAACAGCAATTGCCAGTGACAGCCAAGCACTACAAGACAAACTTGCCGAATTAAAAAGCTTTCAAGCGCAGTTTGTACAGCAAGTAAATGACGACCAAGGTGAGTCAATCATGCAAGGGAAGGGCAATATTGCCTTACAACAACCTATGATGATCCGCTGGCAACAAGCCAGCCCAGACGATACGTTGTTTATATCAAATGGTGATAAAACCTATTACTTCGACAGCTTTGCTGAGCAAGTGACTATCATGAACACAAACAGCTTGATTGATTCAACACCGTTTGTGTTGTTAACTTCAAAAGACCCAGCACAATGGCAAAAGTACCAAGTTAAAGCAACTGAAGCAGGCTTTAGCGTGACACCAAACAAAGGCATTGAAAGCCAAGTTGAACAGCTCGATATTGTATTTGCACAAGACCAAACAGGACTTGAAAAACTACTGGTTAAAGACAGCTCAGGGCAATCATCTACCTTTACCTTTAGTGATACCAAAGTGAATGAACAACTAGCCAACGAAACGTTTGAATTTACCATTCCTGAAAACGTTGAAATAGACGACCAAAGCCAAGGCGAATAATTACAGTGAGTAATTTAGGCTTTAATTTTTCTCCTGATGTGCGCCCGCTTGCGGCGCGTATGCGGCCAACAAATCTTGAGCAATATATAGGGCAGCAGCATCTATTAAGCCAAGACAAACCATTATACCAAGCAATCTTAGCAGGGCGCTGCCATAGCCTTATTTTATGGGGTCCACCGGGCGTGGGTAAAACCACCCTTGCACAAATTATAGCGAACCACGCAGATGCCGCGCTGATACAAATGTCGGCGGTAACGGCCGGTATTAAAGATATTCGCGATGCAGTTAGTGAGGCGCGCAATAACCTTGAAGGTCGTGGGCAACGCACATTGTTGTTTGTTGATGAAGTACACCGCTTTAATAAATCTCAGCAAGATGCTTTTTTACCGCATATTGAAGATGGCACCTTTATATTTGTTGGCGCAACCACAGAGAACCCGTCGTTTGCATTAAATAATGCGATTTTATCTCGTGCCCGCGTATATGTGCTTAAATCCTTACAAGAAGCCGATTTACATTTAGTTATTGAGCGCGCGCTTGCCAACGATGACGAGCTGAGCACAAAAACCATTACCCTGGCCGATAACGCTAAAAAAGCACTGTGCCAAGCCAGTGATGGCGATGCCCGTAAAGTGCTTAACTTACTCGAACAAGCGATTGATTTAACTACACAGAGCAACGGCCAATATTTAGTGGATGAACACGTATTGAGCCAAGTATTGCCCACACATTTAGCCAAATACGATAAAGGCGGCGATGAGTTTTACGATTTGATCTCGGCGTTTCATAAATCAGTGCGTGGCAGCTCCCCTGATGGCGCTTTGTATTGGTATTGCAGGATACTCGCCGGTGGTGGCGACCCGCTTTATGTGGCAAGACGTTTATTAGCCATCGCGACAGAAGACATAGGTAACGCCGATCCACGTGCTATGGAAGTGGCCCTCAATGCGTGGGATATTTTTCAGCGTGTCGGGCCAAGCGAAGGCGAACGAGCAATTGCTCAAGCAACGATATATTTAGCCAGTGCACCAAAAAGTAATGCTGTTTACATGGCGTTTAATAAAGCCAAAGCGGATGCGCAAAATGAACCAAGTTACCCTGTGCCTGAGCATTTACGTAATGCACCTACTAATTTAATGAAAGACTTAGGCTACGGCGCTGAGTATCGTTATGCGCATAATGAAGAAGGCGCGTTTGCTGCCGGAGAGAAATACTTTCCAGAGCAAATTGCCGACACCCAATATTATTTTCCAACCGAGCGCGGACTTGAGCAAAAAATTAAGCAAAAGCTTGATTACCTCAAAGAGCGAGATCAGCAAAGTGATATAAAGCGCTATGACAACACTTAAGCTCTACCTCATGATTGCAGCGGGTGGGGCGTCTGGTGCCTGTTTGCGCTTTTTTATTAGCGAAACCATGTTAAAACTGCTAGGAAGGGGATTCCCTTTTGGCACGTTGGCGGTTAATATTCTGGGTTCATTGTTGATGGGCGTATTATACGGTTTGATAGAGCGCGAAATTATCACCGTCAGCCCCGCCAAATCCCTTATCGGAATTGGCTTTTTAGGTGCTTTGACCACCTTTTCGACATTCTCAATGGATTCGTTGTTGCTTTTGCAACAAGGCCACTTTTTAAAAATGGTCCTCAATATCGTCTTAAATGTGACGGTGTGTATTTTTATGGCTTGGCTGGGCCTTCAGCTGGTAATGCAAAAAGGTTAAAAAACTAACATGTTAGATTCTAAATTATTACGTCAAGATATCGAACAAACAGCAGCGCGCCTAGCAGCACGTGGCTACGAGCTTGATACAGCGACTGTCAGCGCACTTGAAGAAAAACGCAAAACACTGCAAGTAAAAACACAAGAACTACAAAGTGAGCGTAACAGCCGCTCCAAAGCGATTGGCCAAGCAAAAGCCAAAGGCGAAGACGCACAACCATTGCTTGATGCAGTAAGCAGCCTAGGTGCTGAGCTCGATAGCGTTAAAGCTGAGCAAGACGCTATTTTAGAAGAGCTAAAACAAATTTCTTTAGCTATTCCTAATTTACCCGACGAGTCAGTACCAGCGGGTGCAGACGAGTCTGAAAATGTTGAAATTTCAACATGGGGCGAGCCTAAAAAGTACGATTTCGAAGTTAAAGATCACGTTGATTTAGGCCAAGATTTAAACGGCCTTGATTTTGAAATGGGTGTTAAAATCACCGGCTCTCGTTTTACTGTTATGCGCGGCGCAACGGCACGCATGCACCGTGCGCTAGTACAATTTATGCTAGACACCCACACGGATAAAAACGGCTACACAGAATTGTATGTGCCGTATTTAGTTAACCGCGACAGCCTATACGGCACAGGTCAGTTACCTAAATTCGCTGAAGACTTATTCCATACCAAAGGTTTAGTAAACGATGACGGCGAAGAGCAAGAAGGCTTTAGCTTAATTCCTACAGCAGAAGTACCCCTGACTAATAGTGCCCGTGATGAAATCTATGACGAAAAAGACTTACCAATTCGTTTAACTGCTCACACGCCGTGTTTTAGAAGTGAAGCGGGCAGTTACGGCCGTGATACCCGAGGCCTTATCCGTCAGCATCAGTTTGATAAAGTAGAGCTTGTACAACTTGTAAAACCAGAAGATTCAATGCAAGCACTCGAGGAGCTAACAGGTCACGCTGAGCAAATCTTACAAGCGTTAGAGCTGCCATACCGTAAAGTGATTTTATGTATGGGTGATATGGGCTTTGGTTCAGCAAAAACCTACGATTTAGAGGTATGGTTACCGGCACAAGATACGTACCGCGAAATCTCATCATGTTCAAACATGCATGATTTCCAAGCGCGCCGTATGCAAGCACGTTTTCGCCGCGAAGGTGAGAAAAAGCCAGAGTTATTACATACACTAAATGGCTCAGGTTTAGCGGTTGGCCGTACGCTAGTAGCAATACTTGAAAACTACCAACAAGCCGACGGTTCAGTTGTTGTTCCAGAAGTACTTCGCCCGTACATGGGTGGACTGGAAGTGATTAAATAAGTTTATTTAAGCTATAGAGCTGTAAGTCGTAAGCTTTAAGATAAGCCGCTGTTTGTTACAAACAGCGGCTTTTTTTTTGGGGGGGTCGTTAGTAATTTAGTAAGAGTAAAGTTAGCGAGCTGTGAGATTAACTCGGTCTGAAACTCACCGCGTAGGAATCGGCTTTAGCCATGATTTGCCGACGCTGATATGGAGATTATGTTTGCCATGATGGATCAAGCTCATCTGTAGGCGTGCTTTAGTGCTTAAATTTATATAGGAAACTTATGCTTTAAATTGTGTGCCTTGCGCTACATTTTGCGAGTTTACTAAATGGTTTAAATATAATTCCACTTAAGTGTCTTCCATAGTGCTTGGGTGTTGCATATTATTAAAACGGGTATAGGCAGCTATCCAAAACAGATAAGCTTCAATAGTGCTCTTTGCATACCGCTTGCTATACATATGATCCTTAATCATGCTTAAAAAAAGAGATTTCATAAATAATATTTAATTTTTAAATGGCACTGTATGTATAGACAGTTGTTTGTGTTTTGTCCAATAACATTATTAAAAGTCGTTTTGGTGTATTTTAGCAGCGGTAATTTTATAACATACGTAATAGTCTGTTTACATTGGATTAGTTTAGTGGAATTATGGAGCAATGTAATATACGCCGTTTTGGGGTGTTATAAACCACCAAAATGGTGTTCAATAAGTTGTTATATGCACTTGAAGTCAGGAGTTAAAATTGACCTATGAATTTCCAGAGGAACTAGAGTTTTTTGAAAGAGGCTTTGGTTATTCTAGTGAATATGATCATGATGAAGGGCAGTTTTCATTCCTGATGGATTATGATACTGGTGAAAAATTAATATTTACACATTCACCGTTTGGTAATAACTCAGTAAATGTAAGACTATTTCAGGGTACAGAATTAGTATTTCATATATACAAAGAAGAAGTTACTGACATTACTTTTCAGGCTTGGGATGGAGAACAGGTGTTAAGAGTATATTTAGTCGATGACTTTAATAATTTCTTAATTTACTTTAACCCGAAACCAAGGCTTAAATATTGCGAGCCTAATATGTAATTGTGCATATAACAAACGCATCAAAAATGACGTCAAATGCTTGGCTGGCGCTCATTCTTCGCTAATTTTAGCCAAGCATTATCCGCATTTTATGCGGGCGTTATGCAATCAATCGAGGCACCTGTGAAAATTAGAATATTAACGTTCCTTACACTTATGTTTGTTTTTGTACCATTTTCAAATGCTGATGGGGATCTGGGCTACCAAGGTAAAAACAACGATGGTTTAAGCCCTGAAGATCTTTTGTCACAGCTAAAATCTGATGGCGAAACACTAATCAGGATGGAACGTGACTGGACTGTCGCCACTTCAAATAAACTTCGGGTCATTTGGAGCTTCCCTCCAGAGCAGCATCCAGCCTATCCTTCTTTTGTTAAGAGAGAGGTGATTGAAAAAGATGGTTCGGTATATATGGAAACTAGTGTTAGATGCGGAGCTGAAAAAGTAGAATGTGACAAACTCGTTAAAGACTTTATTGAGCTAAATAGTCACATTAAGAATGCAGTAAACTCCAAGTAATTTGCATAACAAACGCAGTAAATCGGAACGGTTTTAAGCCGGTTTCGCTGCGCTTCACCAACTTAAAACCGTCCGTTTCTGCGGGCGTTATGCCTCAAGTGAAGTCGAGTAAATGGAAATAATGAGCACTAGCGACCTAATAAAAATTGGCGGTCTTATCCTTACGGCGATAGCGATTCCATTTTTTAGGCATCTATATCTTAAATATATTGAAAATAGGCCTTCTATTTTCTTTGAGGAGTTTGATAAAGCTTTTGTTGATCTAAATGACCAGCTGGATGTGTCTAACATACTAAAGAAAGACGGAAAGCTCACGACGAAAAGAATCAGGCATGCACATGAAGTCATTTTTCGTAAAGAAAGCTTTAAGTCAGGCGTATATCGGGATTCTGATGTTGAAATACTGATGCCTGTTGAGACGCAGCCTCATATGGAATATGGAACCGTTCATGTAAGCAGTCAAATTAGTGGCCTCACTAAAGGATCCAAAACTCTTTACAAAAAGGAGGTTTCGGTTGCTTTGGAGAGAAGTGTAAAAATGTGGAATAAATGGATCACTAAACGAAAGGGGTTAGGTGGAGGGTCAAAAATTGATCTAGCATCACGCTTCCATACATATTTTATGATTATACATCCTTTCACTGATGGGAATGGTAGATTGGGGCGTCGCTTATTAAGCGAACAGCTATCATTTCTGTTAGAGAAGAATATCGAGTTTGAACCTGAATCTAAGCTTTACTATGAGGCTATATATAAAGCTTCATGTGGTGATGAAAAATCACTTAAAAAACTTATTTCTGAGTCTATCTCAGGAACTGAGGAACAGGCATAACAAGGCAATGGTTCGGAATTTTAAAAGCTCCGGCTTCGCCTCCACTTTTAAAATCCGCACATTGCGGCGTTAGGTTTCTCCATGAA